>CALVGV010000052.1 GCA_944327195.1 uncultured Limosilactobacillus sp. | reverse complement strand
CGGCGATCGGGATCAGCATCCAGAGGCCGCGGACGTCGGCGAAGCTGGCCAGCTTGGCCGAGGAAACCAGGGTCCCGTTGCCACCGAAGATGGCCAGCAACACGATCGTCAAGATCCCGACCGCGATCGTCCAGCGCGACATCTTGGACAGCATCTTGACCAGGTCGGCCTTCTTGCCGGTCCGCGAGTTGGTGGTCATGTCGAGGGCGGCGATCGTCAGTTGCGAGTTCGGCGAAATCCCGTCCCCGAAGAAGACCCCGGAGATCAGGGCCCCGGCCATCACCGCCGGGCTCACCCCGAGCATTACCCCGGGAACGTAGAAGACGGCGGCCGCCCCGGCCAGGGCGGCGAAGGGAATCCCCGACCCGAGCGAGAAGATGGCCGTCCCGATGAAGGCGATGATGGCAAAGGTGCTCCCGGTCAGGCCGAAGTAGAGGGCCAGCCAGACGAAGCCCTGGCCGGTTTTCCCGGCCGAGAGCAGCTTGGTGAAGACCCCGGTCATCATGAAGACGAAGATCAACCGGGCGGTCCCGGGGCTGGCAAGGCCACCGACGACCGTTTCCCAGTACTTCTTCTGGTTCTTTGCCAAAAAGCTGGTTACCATCAGGCCAACCAGGGCCGGGACGATCGAGGTCGCCGACCCGTAGAACTTAACCCCGAGGGCTAGGTAACCGGAGAGAATGATTGAGATCGCCAGGGGCACGGCCCCGATGATCGGTCCGCCCCAGAACTCGAGGCGCTGCTGTTTTGCTTCCATTTCGACCAACTCCTTTTCTGCTCATGCAGTTCGTTTAAGTTGGTAAGTACTATACCCGGAATTTGTGAATCCTCAAGGAGGTTCAACCACTTAAATTATGGAATAAAATGAATTCTTTCCGGATTTAGGAAACATTATCTTAAGAAGATTATTTAAACGGTAATTAAAAAAGACCCGGAAGACCAGGACTAATCTTCAATCTAGGAAAAGGCGCCGACCGTGTCACCCCGCAGCCCCTGACGGAGGGTCTGGAGGGAGATGATGTCGGCCGGGGCCACGTTGCCGAAGTTGGCGTCCGGCCCCAGTTGCTTGAGGAGGGTTACCTGCTGGCTCTTGAGCGGGGCCTCAAAGATCAGGTGGTCCTTGCCGAGGGCGAGCAGGGGTTGGAGGACTTCTTCCAGGACCTGCCCCTGTTCGTCGTAGATGCCGATGTTCTTGCCGGCCTCGCGGGCCTCGATGATCACGTGGTCGACCCCGGCCGCCAGGTCGTCTTTCACCTGGGTCACCCGGTCGGCCACCGTCAGCTGGTGGTCCTTGGCCGGGTTCTTCTTGCCGACCTCGGCCAGAACGGTGAAACCGGCCGCCTTGGCCTGGGCGATCACCGCCAGCCGCTGGTCGCGGGCCACGGTGGTCGACCCGTCGCTGACCTCGATCGCCGTGAAGCCTAGTTGCTTGCTTTCGGCCAGGAATTCAGCCAGCTTGCCCTGCATCAGGGCTACCTCCAGCAGGGTCCCGCCGGGGTAGGTCGGAATCCGGTGGGCCCGGTAGCGGCGGTTCTTTTCCTTGATCAGCGCCGGGTTAAGGACGGCGGCCGTCCCCCAGCCGAACTTGGCAAAGGAGATGTAGTCGCTGGCCAGCTCCAGCAGGTCGTCGAGGGCGTTCAGGCCCAGGCCCTTGTCGAGCATCATCGTCAGGCTGGCAGCGGTGGTTGGTTTGTCAATGAATTGGTAGGCAGTCATGGTATCCCCATCCTTTCGTAACCGGTTTTTCTTTCCGCCAAGAAACGTTTTTTCAAGGATACCGAACGATCCCGCCGATCGCCAGCAAAGTTGTTAATCTTTCACGCTTTCCCGCTAATCGTAAGCGGAGGTTTACCTTCTGCTCCAACTTCCTTCAAAAAGTCGGGCCCCCGGTGAAGCCGCCCGGGGAATTTCTTAATTTTTCCTTGCCAGCCCCCGCAAGGGCCGCCAAATCCCGTATGATGGAAGAAAAGGAGGAACTACAAGTGAGTAAAGAGATCTTTATCGTCCGCCACGGCAAGACGGCCTTCAACCTGGCCGGCAAGTTGCAGGGCCAGGGGGTCGACAGCCCCCTCCAGACCACCGGCAACGAGTTTGACGCGGTGGCAAACTACCTCAGCCAGTTTGCCTTCGCCACCGTTGCCACTAGCCAACTGCCGCGGGCCATCACCACCGCAAGCGAGATCGTCCGCCGCTGGCCGCGCCAGCCGCACACGATGCCGCAGCTGGCCGCCTTCAACGAGGTGTCTTTCGGCCAGTGGGAGGGCAAGCAACGCCAGGAGCTGGAGAAGACCGCCCCGGCCGACTTCGCCCTCCTCAAGCAGCGCCACTTCGCCCCCAGCCTGGCGGCCCACGGGATTGAGGACTTCACCGCCGCCGGCCAGCGCTTCGCCAGCGGGGTCCGCGAATTGCTGGGCGAACTTGACGAGGGCGAACGGGCCCTGGTGGTCAGCCACGGGGCGGTCAGCCACCTCGGTATCCAGCAGCTAGTCGGCACGACGGCCCTGCGGGGGCTGGGCAACCTGTCGACCACCGTCCTGGTCGAAGACGCCGGCCAGTTTAAGATCAAGCACTACAACGAGACCGGCTACCTTCCCCAGGGAAGCGTCCTGCCCAACACCAGCCTATAAAAAAG
>CALVGV010000051.1 GCA_944327195.1 uncultured Limosilactobacillus sp. | reverse complement strand
ATCACCTTTTTTGACAAGATCATACCAAAGGTGAAATTTGAAAACTAGGATTTTAATTTCCGCGGAAGTCTAATATGTAAAGAGAAGCCCGGGGCAATCCCGCGCTTCTCTTCCTTTGCGAAGGTCTTAGCCTAGGCGTCGGCCAGCGAGGCCAAGCGTTCCTTGGCTGCGACCAGCTTTTGCTCCCACTCGGCAGCCTTTTGCCGTTCTTCGGCCACAACGGCCTCCGGGGCGTTGGCAACGAACTTCTCGTTGCCCAGCTTCTTGGTTGAGCGGGTAACTTCTTGTTCGAGCTTCTTGATTTCCTTTTCGACCTTGGTCCGTTCTTCCTTTAAGTCAACCAGTTCGGCCATCGGGATGTAAACGGTGGCCCCGGCCAGGATCCCGGACATGGCCAGCTTCGGTACCTCAACCTGCTGGTCGATCGTCAGGTCGGTTGGGTGGCAGAAGCGGTCGATGTAGTCGCGGTTGGCCTCGAAGATTTGCTTGAGCTCGGCTTGGTCGACCTTGATCAGCATCTTGACCGGCTTGGACATCGGGGCGCCGGCCTCGTTGCGGATCTGGCGAACGGCCTTGATCAGGGCGATCAGGTCGTCCATCTGGTCCTCGGCAGTTGGGTTGGTCAGCTCATCGTGGGCCGTCGGGTAGGCGGCCACCATGATCGAGTCGCCCTCGTGCGGCATTGCCTGCCAGAGTTCCTCGGTCACGAACGGCATGATCGGGTGCATCAGCTTGAGGATCTGGTCGAGGACGTAGCCGAGGATGTTCTTGGTGTTGGCCTGTTCTTCGGCCGTCCCCTTGGTCAGCTTCTCCTTGGTCATTTCGATGTACCAGTCGCAGAAGTCGTTCCAGATGAAGTTGTAGAGGGCGCGGCCGGCCTCACCGAACTCGAACTTCTCAAACTGAGCGCTGACCTGGGTGACGGTGGCGTTCAACCGGCTTAGGATCCACTTGTCGGCCAGGTCCCACTTGTCGGCGCTCGGCAGTTGCGGGGCGGCCATTTCGCCGAGGTTCATGATCACGTAGCGGCTGGCGTTCCAGATCTTGTTGATGAAGTTCCAGGCGGCGTCCATCTTCTTGTAGGAGAAGCGGATGTCTTGGCCCGGCGTCGACCCGGTGATCAGGAACCAGCGGAGGGCGTCGACCCCGTACTTTTCGATCACGTCCATCGGGTCGATCCCGTTGCCAAGCGACTTGGACATCTTGCGGCCCTGCTCGTCGCGGATCAGCCCGTGCAAGAGGACGTTCTTAAACGGCGCCTTGCCGGTGAATTCCAGCGACTGGAAGATCATCCGCGAAACCCAGAAGAAGATGATGTCGTAACCCGTGACCAGGGTGTTGGTCGGGAAGTAGCGCTTGAAGTCTTCGGAATCGGTGTTTGGCCAGCCCATCGTCGAGAACGGCCAGAGGGCACTGGAGAACCAGGTGTCCAGAACGTCCTTGTCTTGCTCCCAGTTTTCGGCGTCCTTCGGGGCCTCCATGCCGACGTACATCTCGCCGGTTTGCTTGTTGTACCAAGCCGGGATCCGGTGACCCCACCAGAGTTGGCGGGAGATTACCCAGTCGTGGACGTTTTCCATCCACTGGGTGAAGGTGTGCTCGAAGCGGCCCGGCACGAAGTTAACCCGGTCGGCCGTCTTCTGGTTGGCCAGGGCCTGTTCGGCCAGCGGCTTCATCTTGACGAACCACTGGGTCGACAGGCGAGCTTCAACCTGAACCCCGGTCCGTTCGGAGTGACCAACCGAGTGGACGATCGGGTCGACCTTGAGGAGGTAGCCTTCCTTTTCGAGGTCGGCCACCATCGCCTTGCGGGCCTCGAAACGGTCCATCCCCTCGTACTTGCCGGCGTTCTCGTTCATCGAGGCGTCCTCGTTCATCGTGTTGAGCTCCGGCAGGTTGTGGCGCTTGCCGACCTGGAAGTCGTTCGGGTCGTGGGCCGGCGTGATCTTCACCATCCCAGTCCCGAAGTCCGGCGTTACGTAGTCATCGGCGATGATTTCCACTTCGCGGTTGGCCAGCGGTACCAAAACGTGCTTGCCGATCAGGTCCTTGTAGCGTTCGTCGTTCGGGTTAACGGCCACCGCCTCGTCCCCCATCATCGTTTCCGGCCGGGTGGTGGCGATTTCGATGTAGTCCTTGCCGTTGAAGGTCGTCCCGTCGGTGAACGGGTACTTAACGTGGTAGAATGCCCCCTTGTCGTCCTTGTGGATGACTTCGATGTCGGAGAGAGCGGTGCGGGCTTGCGGGTCCCAGTTGATGATGTAGGTGGCCCGGTAGATCAGCCCCTTCTTGTAGAGGTCCACGAAGACCTTGCGAACCGCCTTGTTGAGCCCTTCGTCGAGGGTGAAGCGTTCGCGGTCGTAGTCGACCGAGATCCCCATCTTGGCCCATTGTTGGTGGATGATGTCGCCGTATTCGTCCTTCCAGTCCCAGACCTGTTGAACGAACTTTTCGCGGCCGAGGTCGTAGCGGGAAACGCCCTGCTTGCGCAAGCGGGCTTCAACCTTGGCTTGGGTGGCGATCCCGGCGTGGTCCATCCCCGGCAGCCAGAGGACGTCGTAGCCCTGCATCCGCTTTTGGCGAATGATCATGTCTTGCAGGGTGGTATCCCAGGCGTGGCCGAGGTGGAGCTTCCCGGTAACGTTCGGCGGCGGGATGACGATGGAGTACGGGTGGGCCTTCTTGTCGCCAGACGGCTTGAAGTAGCCGTTGTCGATCCACCATTGGTAGCGGCCGGCTTCAACGCTGGCCGGGTCGAATTTGGTTGGCATGTCTTTTGCCATGATGGTTCTTCCTTTCTCTTGTGGCAACCAAAAACGCCCCCGTCCAACCATAGGACGAGGGCGCTCGCGGTACCACCTATTTTGGGGAATTGCTTCCCCCACTTGTGGGCTGATAACGGTGCCTGAACCGAACCCGCTTACTAACTTCGGCGAATTTGCTCCCAAGCTACCCCGCCCGGGACCCCGAGATCCGTTTCACCAGCAGGATCCTCGCTTGCGGAGTACATCGATTGGGCTCTTGGTCATCGCATTAACTGGGCTAATGATACCGAATTTGCTAGCCGGCGTCAAGCCCTAGAGGAGCTCCTTGAGGGCGGCGATGGCGGCGGCGTAGTCTGGTTCTTCCACGATTTCAGGGCAGATTTGGCGGTAGGTAATCTTGCCGTCGGCGTCCATTACCCAGACCGAGCGGGCCAGGATCCCTTCTTCGGGGATCAGGAGCTTGAGGGCGTAACCGAAGGATTCCTCGTGGTCGGAGGCCAGCTGCATGTGCTCAACCCCTTCGGCGGCGCACCAGTGCTGCTGTTCCTCGATCGTGTTGGTGGAAATCGTCAGGAAGTTGGCTTGCTTGAACTTGTCCACTTCTTCATTGAACTTCTTGGTTTGGATGCTGCAAACCGAGGTGTTGATGTCTGGCACAACGCTGATCAGGGTTGGCTTGCCGAAGAGGAAGCGGGTCTTGATCTTTTCGCCGTCCTTATCAAAGACCTTGAAGTGGGGCATCTCTTCGCCAACTGCCGGCGGGTTCCCAACTAAAGTCCGAACTTCTCCATTAATCGTTACGTCCACGATATTGGCCTCCTTATTCTAGTGAATTGGGTTAACATTTTCCTTAGTATAGCAAAGGATCGGGAAAAGCTAAAGGCAAACGCTGAGCGAGTTTTCATTGACGGTTTTCAGCGCATTTCCCACCCCCTGCCCAGGAAAAATTGGAAAATCTCGCGCTTAATTGGTGACCAAGGGTTGACACCTCCCGGCAGCTGCGGTATTCTAATACTCGTAATTTGATTGCCCGTTGGTCAAATTGGTTAAGACGTCGCCCTCTCAAGGCGGAGTTACGGGTTCGATCCCCGTACGGGTGA
>CALVGV010000050.1 GCA_944327195.1 uncultured Limosilactobacillus sp. | reverse complement strand
CTTTAGTTTGATCTGTGGGATTTATAATTTCGAGAACTGCTAGAAATAGGTTATCTATTTCCGCGGAGGTCTAATCAAAAAAGTGCGGTAACCATTGAATGCTACCACACTTATTTTTTGTATGCAAAGGTTTTGCTAGTCGACTTGCAGCTGGTCGAAGAACTGAACGGCGTCGCCGGTGACCATCGTCGCTCCGGCCGGCAGGGCCAGTGGCTCCTGGTTAACGGCGATCAGCTTGGCCGCCGGGTTGGCGTACTGCACCAGGCCGGCGAAGGGGTAGACCTTCAGCGAGGTGCCGACGATCACCACCAGGTCGGCCGCCGAAAGGGCCGCCAGCGACTGTTGGATCGCATCCTCCGGGATCGCCTCGTCGTAGAGGACGATGTCCGGGCGGAGGTTGCCGCCGTCGCTGGCGTGAAGGCGGCTCTTCAGGTAGTCGCTCACCGGCACGGTCTGGTGACACTGCTCGCAGTATACCCGCTCAAGGGTGCCGTGGAAGTTGACCAGGTGCTTGGTGCCGGCCTTCTCGTAGAGACCGTCGATGTTTTGGGTGATCACCGTCGCCCGCCCCTGCTGGGTCAGGGCGGCCTGCTTTTGGTGGATCACGTTCGGCTTGGCGTCCGGGAAGTAGAGGTTGTCCTTGCAGAACTGGTAAAAGCCGGCCGGGTCACTGACGAAGTAGCGGTGGCTGAGATAGTACTCGGCGTTCTTGTCCTTGGTGTAAAGCCCGTTGGCCGAGCGAAAGTCGGGAATCCCCGAGGCGGTCGAGACGCCGGCCCCGGTCAGAAAGACGATGTGCTTGGCCTGGTCGAACTGGGCTTGAATTGCTTCCTCCATCCGATCACTTCCTTAGAATGTAGGGGATCCCCTGGCTGGTCAAGAATTCCTCAACCGGGGTGTCGTAGAGCTTGACGAAGGCCTCCGGGGTGTTGGGCTTCGGCGCCGGGATGACGAAGGAGTTTTGCTCGTCGCTGCGGCGCAGGCCGACGTAGACGTCCTTTTCGCCGTGGCGGCCGGTCATCTCCGAGTGGAAAATCTCAAAGACCTGGCGGACCTTCAGCCGCAGCTGGCGCGCGCTCAGGGCCGGGGTCAGGGTGGTGAAGCGGCGGTTGTTCAGCGCCGGCAGGCCCCAGGCCTTCAGCTGGGCGTCGAAGAGGTCAAAGAGCTTGACGATCTGGCGGCGCATCGCGAAGGGCGAGTCAACCGGCTTCTCGGTCAGCTTGGCGTAGAGCTGCTCGGCCGCCGCCAGGGCCAGCGGGTAGTCGGCCGCCAGCTGGTCCTTGACCCGATCCAGGTGGTCGCCATAGAAGACCAGGGCGTCGAGCAGGGTCAAGAGGCGGAGGGTCCGTTCGTCGTCGTCCCCCGCCCCCTCGGGGGTCAGCGTCTGCTGGATCCCCTTGAGGTAGAGGTCTTCGATCTGCTCGTCAATCAGGCCGTGCTTGCGTTGGACGGCCACCACCACCTGGTGCATGGCCACGTCGTAGAGGTCGGTGGCCATGATCATCATCTGCTCGTCGAGGGTGGCGTTGCCCAGCGACAGCTGGAAGAAGATCTGCGGAAAGCCCTGCAAGAGCAGGAGCAGGTGGAGCAGTTCGTGGGAGGCGGTGTAGTCTGGCGCGGTGACGTCGTTGACCATGATTTCCAGCGCCCCCGGCATCGCCTGCTGGCTGGCCTGGTCGTGGCGGACGAAGCCGGCCTTCTGGTCGCCGAAGTGGACCATCACCGTCCCATCCGGGTACAGTTGGTTGACCTCGGCCAGCAGGTCCTTGACGACCGGGGCTAATTCAATCTTTTCGTTCATTTTGAATCTCCTTTAATAGTTGGGCGGCCACGGCGGCATCGACCCGCTTCTGCTGGGTCAGCTTGGCCACCAGCGGGGCAACCTCGCTCGGCTCAGCACCGACGCTGAGGGCCAGCGACCGGTACTGGAGCTTCATGTGGCCGGCCTGGATGCCGCTCGTTGCCAGGGCGCGGAGGGCGGCCAGGTTCTGGGCGAGGCCGAGGCTGGCCAGCACCATCGCCAGCTCCTCGGCCCGGCTGATGCCGCTAATCTGGTAGTTCAACTTCGACTGCGGGGTCAGCTTGATCGAGCCGCCGACCACGCCGACCGGCAGTGGCAGGGTCAACTCGCCGCGCAGGCCCTTGGTGGTCAGTTCCCACTTGGCCAGGCCGCGGTAGTGCCCGTCGCGGGCGGCGTAGGCGTGGGCGCCGCTCTCGATCGCCCGCCAGTCGTTGCCACTGGCGATCACAGCGGCGTCGATCCCGTTCATGATCCCCTTGTTGTGGGTCGCCGCCCGGTAGGGATCGACCTGGGCGAGCTCGCTCAGCTTGACGATCCGTTCGGCGACCTCGCGCCCGGTGAAGCCCGGCGCCGCCAGGGTGTTCAGGCTGAGGGTGCAGGTGGCGGTCTGCAGCGACTGGTCGGCCAGGTTGCTCAAGACGGCCACCAGAACGTCGTAGCCGCTCTGCCGCAGGCTTTCGGCGACCGCCTCGGCCATCGTGTTGACCGTGTTAGCCCCCATCGCCTGCTGGACGTCGATCAAAAGGTCAATGCTGACGAAGCCGCCAACCTGGCGAATCCGCAGGTCCTTGGCGCCGCCGCCCCGTTTCTGCATCGAGGGGTGGGCGGCGTTGGCGATCTGGAGCAGTTCGGCCTTGTGCATCAGAAGGTCGGTCACCGCCCGGTCGGGGTTCTCCAGTTTGTCTAAGACCACCTGACCCACCAGGCAGCGGGAGTTGACCGGGGCCTCGAAGCCGCCGCACTTGGCAACCCGCTGGGCGCCGTTGGAAACGGCGGCCACCACCGAGGGCTCCTCGGTCGCCATCGGCACGGTGTAGTTCTTGCCGTTGACCACCAGGTTGAGGGCCAGCCCCTCCGGCAGGCGGTAGTCGGTGACGTAGTTTTCGATGAACTGGTCGTGCTGATCGGTGGCGTTGGCCTGCAGTTCGGCCATCCCGACCGGGCCCAATTGCCGGGCCTGGGCCAGCAGCTCCTGCCGTTCACTCAGGCCGTGCTTGTAAAAGCCGTGTTGCCAATTGTCACTCATTGCCGTGACCTCCCTTGGATTGCTGCTGGATGTATTCGGTGATGATCCCCTCGCGGACGCCGCTCTCGGAGAAGATTACCCGGCCGTCGCTGTTGCGCTGCAAGAGGCAGATCAGCGGTAGCATGCCGCCGATGATGATGTCGGCGCGGTCGGCCTCGAGCCCGACCATCTTCTTGCGCTGGGCCAGGTTGCGGTTGAGCAACTCGCGGAAGGTGGCGTAGACCACCCGCGAGGACAGCCGGTAGCCGTGGATGCGGCCGGTTTGCTGGTGGCGGTGGGACTTGCTCATCCGCGCCAGGGTGCGGTTGGCCCCGCCGAGGAGGACGATCGGCACCCGGTTGGCGAAGCGCAGCCAGGGCACCTTGTTGAAGCGGTCGGTGACCAGGGTCTGGGCGCGGAAGAGGTCGCCGGCCTTGACGTAGCCGCCGAGGTGGAACTGCTCGGACAGGTTAACGGCGCCGAAGGGGAGCGAGATCAGGTCGCGCGCCCGCCGGTTTTGCACCAGCACCAGTTCGCAGCTGGCGCCGCCGACGTCGAGGATCAGGCAGTGGTCCAGCTTGAGGGTGCGGACCACCCCCAAGTAATCGTAGTAGGCCTCCTGGCGCCCTGACAGCACCCGCAGGTCGAGGCCGACCTCTTGTTTGACCCGGTTTAAAAACTCGGCCTGGTTCTTGGCCTGGCGAACCGCCGCGGTGGCAATGGCGACCACCGTGAGGTTCGGCGTTCCCGAATAGAGCCGCTTGAACCGTTTGAGGGCGGCGATTGTGCGGTTCATCGCCGCCGGCTGGAGCATTTTTTCCGGGCCCATCCCCTCGGAAAGGCGGCTGTTTTCCTTGACCCGCTTGATCTCGTGGAAGTCGCCGTTGGGGGCAATTTTGGTGATCGCGAGCCGGGCTGAGTTGGAGCCCAGATCAACGATTGCCAAGTTTTTCACGGCTCCTCACCTCTCTTCACTTTATATTTTTAAGCTTATGCATATCACTCTTAATGTTACCATTTTCTTAAGGCGCAAACACCAATTGATTCGCCCTTTTCGAACTTTTTCCCCACCTGCGCCGGTAGTGTAATGTTTTCATAGGTTGAGATGAATAATTCATTTCTGAGGATGATTCTCTCACCTAGACCAATTTAGT
>CALVGV010000049.1 GCA_944327195.1 uncultured Limosilactobacillus sp. | reverse complement strand
CCGCTTTTGCTTGTCCCGCTTTTGCTTGTCCCGCTTTTGCTTGTCCCGCTTTTGCTTGTCCCGCTTTTGCTTGTCCCAGAAGCGATATCAAGTGATTAATAATGGCGAAGGCCCGCCGGCCGGGGGCTAATGGTAAGCGGTTAACCGATTGACAAGATGCGCCTAAAAGAATTAAAATATGTACTCTTTTATAATTTTCGGTGCCCCTTTTGTTCAAAAAGCGTGGACAATTGGGAAGATTGTTGTGGTAATGGAGGTGAACCCGTGCCCACTCCGGTCATCATCACATTCATCATCCCGCTGGTGATCATTACCTTCATCATCGGGAACTATACCCTCTACGAACGAACCCTCACCAAGGTGCCCGTTTGGGAAGCCTACCTGGTGGTGACGATCGTCTTCCTGGTCCAGGAGTACGTCATCACCGCCTTCTCTTTTCAGGCGGTCAACTACTGCTTCTACCAGTTCGTGATCGCCGTGTTGGTCTATAACCTGCTTACCTCCAACCGCTACGGGATCTACATGGGCTTCTTGACCCCGCTGATGGTCAACGCCGTCGAGAACCTCTTCATCGGTAAGACCTGGGTTTGGCACTGGGAGGTCATCATCATTGGCTGGGCCCTCTTCGCGGCGGTCGTCTACCTCGGCAGCTTCGCCCCGCGCGGCGACACCCGCAGCCTCCTGGTGCAATTGCTGGTGCTGACGATCGGCGGCCCACTGATCATCGCCGGCCTCGACCGCACCGGTTGGTTCCACGACTTGCCGGCGGTGCCGATCAACTATGGCGGGGAACTGCCGGTCGGGGTTGGCCTGATTTTGGTGATCTACCACTACTTCCTACGGGCCGAACTCTTCGACATCCGCGCCTACAAGCAGGCCCACCACGATAGCCTCTACGACGAGCTGACCGGGCTGAGCAACTATCGCTCGCTGGTCGACTATACCAAGCAGGTCAACTCGCGGACTGGCCAGCTGGCGGTGGCGGTGATCGACATGGACCACTTCAAGAGCGTCAACGACCGCTTCGGCCACGCCACCGGGAACCGGGCCCTCAAGGACCTGGCCGCCTTCCTGCTGGCCTCCTGCGGCGAGGACGACCTGGTTCACGCCCGCGTCTTCCGCTACGGCGGCGAGGAATTCTGCATCGTCTTCTCCGACCTGGCGCCGGAGTCCTTTGCCACCGTCGTCAGCCACGTCCGCAGCAACCAGCAGCGCTTCAGCCGCCGGCCCTTCTACTCCAACGCCGGCGAGCGCCTACCGCTCTCCTTTTCCGCCGGGATGACGATCTGGGAACCCGGCGAGTCGATCGAGGCCGTCTTTGAGCGGGCCGACCAAGCCCTCTACTCGGCCAAGCACCACGGCCGTGGCCAGGTCCGGATTGCCCCCGGGCCGAGCGCGGTTGCCCGCAGAAAGAAGGAACAAGCATGAAAAAGTTCTTTACCATCATTAGTCTGCTCCTGGCCACCCTGGTTGGCCTGGCCCTGCCGGCTACCGGTCATGCCGCCAGCTGGGGGGACCGCGACGGCCAGTGGAACTCGCGGATCGGCACCTTCACCGCCACCAGCGACGACACGATCAAGCTGAACGACTTTTCCACCTGGGACTCCTACCCGGCCGACGAGTGGACCAAGGGCGACGGCTTCAACTACCACCTGGCCAAGTTCACCGTCGACGACAACAACGCCTACGGCTGGATCGAGATGCAAAACCCGGACCGCGACGGCTACAAGGGAAGCTGGCAGGTAATCCAGCCCAACTCCTACCGGCTGACGGTCAACGGCAAGCTCTACTACGTCAACCTGGTGGTCGGCACCTCGAACAACAGCTACGGCGGCTACAGCCTGCAAAAGGGGCAGGGCGAGTACGTCACCGTTCAGATCACCGACCCGAACGACGGTTGGTACTCCAACTACATCCAGAAGGGGGCCTACGTCTACCGCAACAAGGACGGGATCGAGGAGATGACCTTCGCGATCCCCTTCAAGGCGATCGGCCGCCACGGGGTGACCGTCGACAAGGCCACCAGCTGGAACTTCAACCAAACCGACCAGCTCAACAATGGCAAGGGGATCAACTACCAGGGGGCCAGTTCCGCGCCCTGGGGGCTAGTGGCAATCGCCGTCCTCTGCGCCGGTGGTGGCCTCGGCTGGTTTGGCCTCAAGCACAAGAAGGGAGTCCGTCATGCCCTGGCCTGCTAAGATTTGGCACGGAAGCCGCCGGTTAATCAGCGGCCTCTTTTTGCTGTTTACGGGGCTGAGTCTCTACTTCGCCCTCGTCCATTCCAACTTCCTCTTGGCCGCCGAAACCACCACCTGGCTGACGGTCGTCATGCTGGCCGTACTCTTTGCCCTGGTTGCCCTGGCGATCTGCGACAACCCGTTGCGGCGGGGGATCGTCCGCTTCTGGCGGGCCAACGCCTGGCAGGGGCCGCTGGTGGTGATCGCTTTGGTGCTGGTCTGGCAAATCACTTTGATCCTGGCCACCCACCCGGTGATCGGCTTTGACGCCAACATGGTCCACCGCGCCCTCTTGCACCCGCAGCTAGCGGTCACCCGCGGTTACTTCAGCCAAAACGCCAACAACCTGCCCCTCCTGCTGGCCCAGGTGGCGCTGACCGCCCTGGTCGGCAGCAAGTCCTGGTTGGCCCTGGACTGGATCACCCTGGTCCTGGTCGACTTTGCCGCCCTCTGCAACCTGGCCACCGTCGCCCTGGTTGACCGCCGGCGGCTGAAGGGGGCCGTTCTTTTGCAGGAGATCGCCCTCCTGGTCTTCCCCTCGATCATCGTGCCCTACACCGACACCTGGGTCCTACCCGGGGTGGCGCTGAGCTTGCTCGGCTTCGCTGGCCTCTTCAAGGAGGGGCTGGCCTGGCCGCTCAAGAGCCTCTTTGCCCTCCTGGCGGGGAGCGGTGCGGCAATTGCCTATTTGATCAAGCCCTCGGGGATGATCCTGGTCCTCGGCTTCGGCCTGGTCGCCCTGCTTTCCGGCCTGACCCACTTCAGCTGGCGCCGCCTGCTGGTCGGGACCTGGTTAACCCTCCTGCTGGTTGGTAGCGGGGCCGGCCTGGTCGTTGCCGGCAAGCAGACCCAAACTGGCCAGTCCTACATCCGGATCAACCGGGCGCTGGAAATCCCGGCGATCCACTTCGTCAGCATCGGGATGAGCGGCAGCCGCGGCGAGTACAGCCCAACCGAGGCGTTGGCGATGGCCAAGTTGCCCAAGCGGGCCGCTAAGGTGGCCTACTCCAAGCAGATGATCAAGAAACACCTGGCCGCCAAGGGCTGGGGCTACCCGGCCTTTCTGGTGCGCAAGCAGGGCTACAACACCGCCGACGGCACCTTTGGCTGGCTGGGCGAGGGGACCTTCATGTACACCGGCAAGCCGGCCAGCGACTGGCGCTGGTTCTTCCAGACCCTCCTCTACCCAACCGGGGCCAACGTGGCCTGCTTCCGTTTCGTCGCCCAGCTGGTCTGGGTGGGCCTCTTGGTAATTTTGGTGGCGGCCTGGCGCGACCGCGATCCCTTCACAGTTGGACTGCGGTTGAGCCTAATCGGCACCTTCGTCTTCCTCCTGATCTTTGAGGGGGGCCGCAGCCGCTACCTGATCCAGGCCCTGCCGCTCTTTTGGACCCTCAGCGCCCTCGGCTGGCCGAGCGCCAAGGCCGCCCTGGCCCGGCTGGGCCGGCAAACCGGGCTCTTTCAACGGGAGGTGGTTGCCGATGCTTAACTTTTGGATTCTTCTCGGCGCCGCCGCCTGGCTCTACGCCCTTTCGGTGCTGACCCGGGCCAAGCAACCGGCCCTGCATTTCTGGGTCGGCAGCGTCGGCCTCTTTGCCTTGCTGGCCTTCAGCTCGCGGGCCTACTTCGTCTGGTTCCTCTCCTCGCTGGTGACGGCGGTCACCGGCTGGTGGGGCCACCTCTCGGGCTACTACTCGGTTTCCTACATCCACAGCCTGATTTCGATCACCAACGACCGCGGCCTGATCCTCCTCTTCGTCGACTACGAGTGCTCGGGGATCATCGAAACCCTGGCCTACTTCAGCCTGCTGTGGTTCTACCCGCTCTACAACCGGGCGGCCAAGGTCAAGCTGACCCTCTTTGGCGGGGCCTACATCTTCTTGGCCAACGTCTTTCGCCTGAGCCTGATCGCCACCATCCTCTACTACGCCGGCAGCGGGGCCTTTTTCTGGGTCCACTCGATCTTTGGCCGACTGATCTTCTGCGTGCTGGTGATCATTCTCTACTAACGCGATTTGCTAGTTCGTAACATTTAACAAAAAAAGCCTAACAAGGTTAGACTCAAAGTAGACTAAAAAAGGAGT
>CALVGV010000048.1 GCA_944327195.1 uncultured Limosilactobacillus sp. | reverse complement strand
TGTACATACAAAACCGTAATTAACAAAAATGGTACTAACAGGATTTTACTCCCATCAGTACCAAATATTGTAGAACCTTTTTTGTTGTCCTGGGCCAGGTTATCCGGGCAGGGGAGTTTGGGCGCTACACCATTCAGTACTGATGGGGGCTTCCGTCAGTGCTACTTTTTGGTTCTGGGATCCCAGTTGCAAAATGGTGTAAAGAGTATGGACGGAGGTGGAAGGATGAGAAACCCGTTTAACCCAACCTTTGGCCGGATCCCGAAGGTGTACCTGTCGCGGAAAAAGATTGCCGGTCGCCTAGCAGAGGAACTGGACGATTTTGATAGCCAGTACCTGGCAACCCTTGTTTACGGGGCCCGGGGAGCTGGGAAGACCACCCTCTTGTCGGCGGTCAGCCGGGAGTTGGCTGGGCGAAAGGATTGGATCGTTCCCAAGGTTGCACGCGAGGTGTATGAGCAGTCGCCCACCGGACTGAAGGTCCTTCTGAAAATCATCGCTGGGGTTAAAACCGGCCTGTCGGGGTACCGCCAGCCCCAACAGTCATCTGCGGACGCCGCGACGCAGATGGAGGCAATTGCCAAGCTCCTGAAGGCGCGCAAGATCAAGTTGCTGATCACGATCGACGAAGTGGTACCCAACCCGGAGCTCGCCGAGTTCACCGCCAACTACCAGATCCTGATCCGGCACGGTTACCACATTGGCTTGCTCTTGGCGGGCCTGCCGGCCAACATTACCCGCCTGCAAAACGATCGCGTGTTAACCTTTCTCTTCCGTAGTCCACGGGTAGAACTCACCCCGCTCGATCCGTTGATGATCAACGAAACCTACCACCGGGTCTTCGAAAAGGCCGGACGAACACTTACCGATGAGGCGGCCACCGAGATGGTTCGCCTAGTGGGTGGCTACGCCTATGCCTTTCAGCTGGTGGGGTCGTTGATCTGGGAAACCGGAGCAACGGCGGTTACCATTGACACCGTGAACCAGGTTCGTCGCGATTTTCGCGCCACCCTCTTTAGCAACGCTTACCTCAAGATCAAGCAGGAGCTCTCCGCCCGCAACATCGAGTTCCTGATGGCGCTGGCCGACCAGCCGGCGGGGCCGGTGAAGATCGCCACCCTAATCGACGCCCTTAAGTGGTCGAAGGAAACGGTAAACGTCTACCGGGCACGGCTGATTGATGCCCAGGTGATCCGGCCGGTCCGCTGGGGCTACGTCGCCTTTGCCCTACCCCTCTTCCGTGATTTTCTGGAAGAGAGCGGCCGCTTTGCCTTTTATTAGCAAAAGGGGAGTTGACATTTCCCAGTCCAAGTTATAGGATAATGACAATCAAATGAGAAAATGCTAAGAAAAGATAAGTAGTTCCCACCAGGCCGCATTAGCGAGCCGGGGGTGGTGCAAGCCGGCCGGCCAGCGGGGACGAAAATGGTCTGGGAGCAGATCGGCGATGAACCTTAGTCGCCGCGGGGGCCACCCGATAGCGTGGCGGGGGATGAATGTCCTCGCAAAGGGGGGAACCGTTCTGGTGACCCTGAACTGGGGTGGTAACCCGTTACCAAACGGCCCCGAAGCTGGCATTAGCTGGCTTCGGGGCCGTTTTTTTGTTTCCAGACCGCGGAAGGGAGCGGTGAATGATGACAGAATTTGCAACCCGGCTCGTGCACGGGCCCAAGCAGGATCAGGACTTTTACGGAGCGGTGGCCGTCCCGATCTACAAGGCGACCACCTACGCCTACCCGGAAATCGGTCAGCCGGTGAAGTACGACTACGGCCGGTCCGGCAACCCCACCCGCTGTGCTCTCGAGGACCAGTTGGCCAGGCTCGAGGGGGCGGCCGGCGCCTTTGCCTTCTCCTCGGGGATGGCCGCCATTCACGCCGCCCTGGCCCTCCTCAAGGCCGGCGACTACCTGATCGTCGGCAAGCAGATCTACGGCGGCACCTTCCGTCTCCTGCGCCAGTTCTTTGGCCGCTGGGGGCTGACGGTGACCGCGGTCGACACCCGCGACCTGGCCGCCGTTGAAGCGGCGATCCGGCCCAATACCCGGGCGATCTACTTCGAGCCGGTCACCAACCCGCTGCTGGAGGTCACCCCGATCGCCCCGCTGGCCAAACTGGCCCACCGCCACGGGCTGCTGACGATCGTCGACAACACCTTTTTGAGCCCCTACCTGGCCCAGCCGCTCAGGTGGGGCGCCGACCTGGTGGTCCACTCGGCCACCAAGTACCTGGCCGGCCACTCCGAGCTCTCGGCCGGGGTGGTGGCGGCGCGGACGCCGGCCCTGGCCCGCCGGGTCTACTTCATTCAAAACGCCCTCGGCGCCGGCCTCTCCCCGGAGGGGGCCAACGAGCTGGCCCGCGGCCTCAAGACCCTGGCCCTGCAGCTCGACCGCCAGCTGGCCAACCTGGATGCCGTCCGCCGCTTCCTGGCCAGCCAACCGGCCGTACAGCGGATCTACTACCCGACCAAGTTGGCTGCCAACCCGGAACTGCGTGGCGGGGGCGGGGTCCTCTCCTTAGAACTGGCCGACGGTGCCCAGGCGCTGGCCTTCGTCAACCGGCTCCAACTCTTCACCCGGGCGGTCAGCCTCGGCGCCGTTGAGAGCCTGGTCGAGTTGCCAAGCAAGATGAGCCACGCCGAGCTGTCGCCAGCTGAGCAGGAGGCCGCCGGGATCAAGCCCGGCCTAATCCGGCTGGCGATCGGAATCGAGGATGAGCACGACTTGGTGGCCGACCTCGCCCAGGCGCTGGATTACTGTCAGGCAAGCCGAAAGGGGGCCTAGCGATGACCGAATTGAGTACCCTTCTCGCCCAGGCCGGCAACCGCCGCGACGCCAACCGGGCGGTTTCCCTGCCGCTGACCCTTTCCTCCAACTACCGCCACGAAAGCCTGGAAGAGGCGCGCGCCTTTGATTTGGCCAAGGGCTACACCTACTCGCGGCTGGCGACGCCAACCCGGCGGGTGCTGGAGGAAACCCTGGCCGCCATGGAAGGGGGCACGCGGGCCTTCGCCACTAGCTCGGGGATGGCGGCGATCCAGCTGGCGCTGAGCATCCTCAAGCCCGGCGACGAGCTGGTCGCCCTCGACGACCTCTACGGCGGCGACTTTCGCTACTTTGATTACCTCAAGGAGCACGCCGGGATCAGCGTCCGCACCTGGGACGGCCAGCGAATTGCCGACCTGGTGGCCCAGCTGACCCCGCGCACCCGGCTGGTCTGGCTGGAAACGCCGTCCAACCCGTTGATGAAGACGGTCGCCATCGCCGCTGTCGCCCAGGCCGTCCACGCCGCCCAGCCGGCGGTCCTGCTGGCGGTCGACAATACCTTCCTGACCCCGGTCTACCAGCAACCGCTCCGCCTTGGGGCCGACCTGGTGGTCCACTCGGCCACCAAGTACCTATCGGGCCACAACGACCTCCTCGGCGGGGTGCTGGTAGTCGCGGATCCGCAGCTGGCCGCGGCCTACGAAAATTACGCCCTCACCACCGGCGACACCCTCGCCAGCTTCGATTCCTGGCTACTCCTGCGCAGCCTCAAGACCCTGCCGGTGCGGATGAAGCAGCACACCGCCGGGGCCCGCGCCCTGGTGGAGCGCCTCAAGGACCTGCCGGCAGTCACCGGCGTCCGCTACCCCCCCGGGGTCGGCGGGATGATCTCCTTCACCCTCCAAAGCGAGGCCCAGGTCACCCGCCTGCTGGACCACCTGCAGCTGATCACCTTTGCCGAAAGCCTCGGCGGCGTCGAGAGCCTGATCACGATTCCCTACTACCAGACCCACGCCGACATTCCGGCCGAAGACCGCAAGCGGCGGGGGATCACCCCCTGCCTTTTGCGCCTGTCTGTGGGCCTGGAGGATCCCAACGACCTCTTCGCCGACCTGCGCCAGGCGCTGGCGGCCAAGGGGAAATAATTGGTTCTGCCTGGCAAATCCGCTAGAATGGGGCCAAAGGGGATGATTCGATGACGGAACACGTACTACTGATTGGCGGCACCGGCAGCTTCGGCCGGGCAACCGCCAAGCGCCTGCTGGCGGCTGACTACCAGGTGACTTTGGTCGGCAAGCACCGCGACCGCCTGCAAGCGGCCCAGGCCGAACTCCACCTGCCCGCCGACCAGGGGGCGGTGCTCGACGCCGCCAACGGCGATCAGCTACGGGATTTCTTTGACCACCAACCGGCCTTCGACCACCTGGTCTCCTTCCTCGGTGGGGCGATGGCCGGCGGCTTCTTGAGCGCCGATTTGGCCACCATCCGGCGGGCGGTGGAGGACAAGTTCTTCGCCAACCTTCTGCTGGCCCGGCTGGCGGTTCCCCACCTGAACTGCGGCGGTAGCCTGACCTTCACCTCCGGCTCCGGTGGTAGTCCGGCCACCGCCAGCGGGGCAATCATCGGCAACCAGGCGATCAATACGATGGTCGCCGGCCTCGCCCGCGAGCTGGCGCCGAAGAAGATCCGCGTCAACGCCGTTTCGCCAACCTGGACCCCGACCGGCCTCTGGCGGGATCTTTCGCCGCGCGACCGGACGGTGGCCGAGGGGCAGATGGCCTCCCAGATTCCGCTCGGCCGGGTCGGCACGGTGGACGAGGTTGCCCAGGGATTTGCCTTCGTGATCACCAACGGCTTCATCAACGGCCAAGTGGTCAAGATTGACGGTGGGATTGACCTCGCCTAGGGCCGACTTGCTAGGCATTTTCCCGGCTACTGTATAAGAGGGAAATAACCATGAAGAATCGGTTACGGTAGTGTAATGTTTTCATAGGTTGAGATGAATAATTCATTTCTGAGGATGATTCTCTCACCTAGACCAATTTAG
>CALVGV010000047.1 GCA_944327195.1 uncultured Limosilactobacillus sp. | reverse complement strand
TCGCTTTAGTTTGATCTGTGGGATTTATAATTTCGAGAACTGCTAGAAATAGGCTATCTATTTCCGCGGAGGTCTAAAGTAGGGGGATCTTTTTGGGGCGCACGGTTAATCACGAAAGAGGTGAACCATGACCCTTGAACCACCACGAACGCAAATTCAGCGCCAAGTTGCCGCGGATTGGAAAGAGGCCACCATTAGCGACGGCTTTATCTTCAACCGGGCAATGACCGACCAAACCGTCCTGTTGCACACGCTCCAGTGCCTTCGCCCGGACCTGCGGGTGAAGCAAATCAACCAGCCGATCGCCGAATTCAGTCTCAAGCACGCGCGGGAAAGCCGCGGTTACCGGCTGGACGTCTTCGTCAGCGATGAGGCCGGGCGTGAATTCGATATCGAGATGCAGGTGGTCAACTACCACAACCTGATGGAACGCTCGCTTACCTACTTGGCGGCGATGGTCGAAAAGCAGCTAGAAGTCGGGGATGAGTACAACCAGTTGCGACCCGTCCACGTTATCTTCCTCACCAAGTTTGACCCGCTCGGGAAGAAGCGCCAGTACGACTGCCAGGAGTTCTTCTCGACCTTTGACTTGCGGCGGCCGGTTGCCCCGCCGCTGGTCTCCTTTACCTTCATCGACGTGACCAACGACCAGGCCGAGACGCCGGCCCCGGTGCGCCGCTTTTGCAATTTCATCAACCGCGGAACGGTTGCCGCTGACGACCCTTTTATCTTAGAATTGAAGAAACGCGAGACGTACGTGAAGCAGAATGCAGAATGGAGGGAAACCTTTATGCGAATCGATTTTGACCAAAAACTGCAGGAGTGGCAGAAGCGGCGCGAAATCGCCGAAAGCCATGAGCGCGGACTGCGGCAGGGCCAGGAGCAGGAACGCCAGCGGGCGGCCCAGCAAGCGGCCCAACGCGAGGCCAAGAGCGTTAACGAGGCGATCGAAATCTTCGTTGGCCAGGGCGAGCCGAAGAACGCAGTCATCGACAAGCTCGTGAAGATCTTCAGCCTGTCCCGCTCCCAGGCCGAACGCTACTACCAGGACGCAATGAAGCCCGCCTAGCCAACCAAAGTGATCCTCCAAGCGACCGTTTCATAGCGGTCGCTTTTTGCGTGAAAAGGGAACCGCTGGCTTCCCAATTGCAATTAAAAAAGAGGCGGGGAAGAAAAACGCTTCTTCCCCGCCTCCGGGTGGGCTTACTTCATTTCGTCATTTTCTGGGTAGTTCATCTCCATCCAGCCACCGAAGCCCTCGTGTAACGGCTTCAGGTTGGCGGCCCCGGGGAGCGGAATTGCCGCCTCTGGGCCGGAGTAGGTGTCGATCAGGCCGCGGGTGAGGTGGGTCTTTTGCACCTGGTCAACCGTGGCCTCGGTGATGATCTCCTCGTCCTTGCCGCTCATCAGCTTCTGGGCGAAGAGCGGGTCGATCAGGTTCTCGCGGCCAACGGCGATCAGGTCGCTCATCTCCATCGCCGCCGTGGCGCTCTGGCGGTCGTGGATGTCGCCGACGATGATCTTCTTGGCCCCGTTCAGGTAGGGTTGGAAGAGCTTGGCCAGCGGCTGGGCCTCGTCCTTGTACTTCTTGTCGTCGGCGCCGTTGTCGGATAGCATGGCGTCGCCCGGCTTGGCGTCGTAGTGTGGCATCGACAGGTGAACGTAGTCGAGCTCGTTTTCGCTGGTCAGTCGGTCGACCAGCTTGGTGGCCTCGTGCCAGGTGTAGCCAACGGCGGAACCGTGGATTTCCTCCGGGCTGATCCGGTAGCCGACGATGAAGTCCGCCGGCGCCTTTTCCCTAACTACCCGCATTACTTCCCGGGTAACTTCCAGCGGGAAGTTGAACCGCTTTTCGACGCTCCCGCCCCAGTGGTCGGTCCGCTGGTTGGTGTTGGCGGAAACGAACTGCTGGATCAGGTAGTGGTTGGCCCCGTGGATCTCGACCCCGTCGAAGCCGGCCTTGATTGCCCGCTCGGTGGCGGCGCCGAAGTCCTTGATGATCTGTCGAATCTGCTCGTCGCTCAGTTCGTGGACCTTGTAGGGAAGGAAGGGAAAGTCGAGTGCACTCGGCCCGTAGACTGGCCGGTTGGTCATCGCCCGGTAGTTGGCCTGGATCCCGGTGTGGGCGATTTGCATCAGCGCCTTGCTGCCGTGGGACTTCATTGCCTTGGCGACCTTGGCCAGCTGGGGGATGAACTTGTCGTCGTAGGCGGCCAGTTGCTCGCGGCCGCGCTTCCAGGTCGTCGCCGGGCCGCCGTTTTCGGAAACGTAGACGAACCCGGTAATCAACAGGCCGCCGGCTTGGGAGCGGGCCTGCCAGTAGTTGATCGTGTCTTCGGTGGCGAAGCCGTCCTCGCCGCTGTTGGTCAGCATTGGCGGTTGAACGAAGCGGTTGGCGACGGTGGCGCCGTGGCGGAAGGTTAATGGTTCAGAAAAGTCTGCCATGATCAGTTCTCCTTTGTTTTTATAAGTAACCCGTTAACCTGATAATAGCACCTTCTCGCTTGTTACAAAATGAACAAAAAGTCGACGCCGGGTTGACAACCTGGAAACCCCAACCAAAAACGGGTGGCCCCAGTGAAGAGGGGCCACCCGTTTTTGGCCTTGGGCCGTTAGGGAGACTACTCGAAGTAGCCGGCCAGCTTCTCCGGCGTCAGGGCCGCCTTTTCCGCCCCGCTCAGGTCGGCCACGATCCGGCCGGCCTTGAGGACCAGCAGGCGGTTGCCGTATTTGATCGCGTCCTCCATGTGGTGGGTGATCATCAAGGCGGTCAGGTGGTCTTCGCGGATCTTGGCGTCGGTGGCCGCCATCAGGGTGGCGCTGGTGTGGGGGTCGAGGGCGGCGGTGTGTTCGTCGAGCAGGATGATGTCGGGCCGCTTGAGGGTTGCCATCAAGAAGCTCAGCGCCTGGCGCTGGCCCCCGGAGAGGGCGCCGGTGGCGGTGGTCATCCGCTCCTCGAGGCCGTTGTTCATCGAGGCCGCTAGGGTGGTGAAATCCGCCATTCGTTCCTTGAGGCGGCGGAAGCGCAGCCGGCGGCGCTGGCCGCGCCGGGCGGCCAAAAGGAGGTTTTCGGCCACCGACATCCGCGGGGCCGTCCCCAGCTTGGGGTCCTGAAAGACCCGGCTGAGAAAGCTGGTGCGGGCGACCTCCCCCTGGTGGGTGATGTCCTCGCCGTTGTGGAGGACCTTGCCCTCGTCGGCGAGCAGGTTGCCGCCGATGACGTTGAAGAGGGTTGACTTGCCGGCCCCGTTCGTACCGACGATCGTGATGAAGTCGCCCGGGTTGATCGTCAGGTTGAGCCCCTTTAGAATCGTGGCCTGGCTGGCGGTCCCCTTGTTGACGATCGTTGAGATTCCCTTTAGTTCCAAGATTGGTTTAGTCATGGGTTCGTACCCCCTTGAGGATTGGCTTTTTGATGTTCAAGAGCCGGTCGAGCTGCGGCAGCATCATGCACAGGGCGAGGACCAGCGAGGAGATCAGGTTGAGGTCGTTGGCCGAGAAGCCCAGCTGGAGGACCGCCAGCAGGATCAGCCGGTAGATGATGCTGCCGAGGGTGACGGCGACCAGCCGCTGGCCGAGGGTCAGTTCGCCAAAGGCCACCTCACCGATGATGATTGAGGCCAGGGCGATCACGATCGTGCCGATCCCCATGTTGATGTCGGCGTAGCCGTTGCTCTGGGCCACCAGGGCGCCACAGAGGCCAACCATCCCGTTGGAGAGCATCAGGCCGACGATCACCATCGTGCTGGTGGCGATCCCCAGCGAGCGGGCCATCGCCGGGTTGTCGCCGGTGGCGATGAAGGCCTGGCCGTACTCGGTGTTCAAGAAGAGGACCAGCAAGGCGGTGACGACGATCACCACCACCAGGCCGACGGTGACGCTGTCGAAGTTGGTCGGCAGGCTCTTCAAGAAGGAATTGGAGAAGAGGGTCGTCTGGCCCAGCAGGCTGATGTTGGACTTGCCCATGATCCGCAGGTTGATCGAGTAGGCGGCGGTCATCGTCAGGATCCCGGCCAGGAGACTGGGGATCTTCCCCTTGGTGGTCAAGAGGCCGGTGATCAGGCCGGCGACCATCCCGGCACCAAAGGCGGCCAGCGAGCTGACCAGGGGGTCAACCCCCTTGGTGATCAGGGTGACGCAGGTGGCGGCGCCGAGCGGGAAGGTCCCCTCGACGGTCATGTCGGTCACGTTGAGGATCCGGAAACTAAGGTAGAGGCCGAGGCCGAGCAGGGCCCACAAGAGCCCCTGGCCGATGGCTGAAGTGATGAGGGTCATTATTTAATTACCTCCCCGTACTTTTCTGCTTCCTTCAAGAAGCTCTTCGGCACGGTGATGCCAAGCTTCTTGGCTTGCTTGAGGTTGACGACCGGCTCGCCGTGGCGGATGTATTTGATGGCGGTCGTGGCCGGCTTGAGCTTGCCCTTTAGGATCGAGGCGACGATCTTGCCGCCGGCCTCGCCGAGCTTGTACTGGTTGATCGAGTAGGTAGCCACCCCGCCCTGCTTGACCATCGTGTCGACCGCCGGGAAGATCGGCTTCTTGGCGGCGTTGGCGTTCTTAACCAGGGTCTGCATCGCCCCAGCAATCGTGTTGTCAGTCGGTACGATCACCGCGTCGACCTCGGTCAGCATTGTTTGCGAGACCTGGTTGAGGTCGTTGCTGTTGGCGATCGAGTAGGACTTGAGGGTGATGCCGAGCTTCTTGGCGTACTTAACAAAGAGGGCGTGTTCGGCCACCGCCGAGGAGTCCGATGAGGTGTAGATGATGCCGATCGTCTTGGCGTGGGGCATGAAGCGCTTGACCAGCTTCAGTTGCTGGAGGATTGGCGCCTGGTCGGAGACCCCGGTGATGTTGCCGCCGGGGCGCTTGTTGTTCTTCACCAGGCCGGCCTTTTGCGGGTCGGTGACGGCGCCGAGGACGATCGGGATCTTGGTGGTCGAGTTGGCCAGCGCTTGCGAGGCCGGGGTGGTGATGCCGAAGAGGACGGTGGCGTTGTCGTTGACCAACTTGTTGGCCATCGTCTTCAGGTTCGACTGGTCACCATTGGCGTTTTGGTACTCGATGGTGATGTTCTTGCCGTCGTGGTAGCCCTCCTTGGCCAGTTCGTGGACGAAGCCCTTGTAGATCTGGTCGAGGGCCGGGTGGTGCATCAGGGTTAAGACGCCGACGACCGGCTTCTTCTTGGTGACCAGCCCGTGGCTGCCGTTGTCGGTGAAAAAGGCGACGCCGAGAAAGGCAACCAGGAGGCCGATCAAAGTGAGCATGCGTTTCATTGAATGATTCCTCCCAACGTAAGAAAAAGGAGCCCCGCACCTCCGCGCGGGACTCCCGAAAAAGAAAAGCCCGTACGAAGGATCCGTACGGGCGCTTGCATTGGCCGGTACAGATGCAGTCTGAAAAGGTTCAGGCTGCATCCGCACCGCGGACAACCTGAACTACCGGCTTTGCCACCAAGTCTTTGATTGTAGGGTCAAGTAGTTCATTTTGCTAACTCCTTTGGAATTTGATGCTTTCATCATACCCACCCGGGCGGGGGCTGTCAAGAGAAAAGTTAAAAAACGGTGAGAGAAACTAATGGAAAGGGCGAGCCTGTAGTCATTACGGATTGGAATGGTTCCTTTCGGGAGGAAGAAAGGAGGGGACACCGTTCCAGAAAAAGGGAAAATTTGAGCTGGGTTATCGGTCGAATTCCACCCGCTTTTGGGGCCGGGCACGCGCAGAGCCGGAAAAGAAGATGAGATTGTAGAAGAAAATAACCAGCTGGAATAATGTTTCTTTTAACACAGGAACGATTAACCAGCATGGAAAAAGTTATCATCCGAATATTCTTCAATTAATCAAATTTGTTTTGTCACTAATGGACGACCAGTGGTAAAAGTGACCGCTAGCCAACTGGGGGACCGGGCGAGGCAAAATCCGCTCCCGGGGGGTAGTGTAATGTTTTCATAGGTTGAGATGAATAATTCATTTCTGAGGATGATTCTCTCACCTAGACCAATTTAG
>CALVGV010000046.1 GCA_944327195.1 uncultured Limosilactobacillus sp. | reverse complement strand
AACTAAATTGGTCTAGGTGAGAGAATCATCCTCAGAAATGAATTATTCATCTCAACCTATGAAAACATTACACTACCTATCCCGGCAAAAAGAAACGGGCCGGTTGCCCGGTCCGCAAAGTGAGGCTTAATTCGATTCGTGCTTTTTTTGCCGCACCAGCCGGATCCGGCCGCGGCGCCGCTGGGGCCAGTAGGGAATCAGGGCAAGCAAGAGGCTCAAGAGGACGAGCTCGGTCATATTGGCGAGGACGTCCACCCGGTAGCCCGACAGGTAATTGGTGGAGAGCACCGCACCCCAAAAAATTACCTCGTAAATCAACACCTTCAGCACCCGGTCGATTCCCATTTGGCCACCCCTTTCTCTTGATTCACCCCTAGGATACCAAAGGAGAATGACATTTCACCCGGCAAAGCGGTTACGGTTTGGTTTCACTTTGGTTACGCCGCTGCCGCAGCCAGTAGCCGAGGTAGCAGACGGCGATGAAGGGGACGGTGGCTTCCAGGGCCACCCGCTGGGTCGGGTCAAACCAGATCAGCAAACAGGAGAGGCCGCTGAGGGCAAAGGCAAAGAGCGGCACTAGCGGGTACCAGGGCGTTTGGTACTTGAGCTCGCTGAGCTGGTGGCCGGCAGCGAGGAAGCGGCGGCGGAAGTTGAACTCGGCCAGGGCGATCGCCATCCAGACCACCACCACCGCCAGCCCGGAGATCGAGACCAGCACCAGGTAAACGGTGCTGGCGGCCACCTTGCTGGAAACCAGCGCCAGGATTCCACCGAACATGCTGACGATCAGGGCCAGGGTCGGTACCCCGCGGCGGCCGGTCTTGGCGAAGACCCGCGGGATCGTCCCCTCGTTGCCCAGCGACCAGAGCATCCGGGTGGAGGCGTAGAGGCCGGAGTTGGCGGCCGAGATGATCGCCGTCAGGACGACGAAGTTCATCAGATCGGCCGCGTAGGGCACCTGGAGGCGGTTCAAGACGTAGACGAAGGGACTCTGGGTGACCCCGGCCACCTTGTAGGGAATCAGGGCGGCCATCACCACGATGCTGCCAATGAAGAAGATCACCAGCCGCCAGAGGGTGGTGTGGATGGCGCTCGGGATCGCCTTGCCCGGGTCAGCCACCTCGCCGGCGGTAACCCCGATCAGCTCGGTACCGGAAAAGGCAAAGTTGACCGTCAGCATGGTGGTGAAGACGCCGCCGAAGCCGTTGGGAAAGAGGCCGTTCTTGACCAGGTTGCTCAGCCCCGGGGCGTGGTGGACGCCACGGATCGGCAGAATGCCGGTGATCGCCAGCAGGCCGAGGACGATGAAGGCCACGATCGCGAAGACCTTGACGGCGGCGAACCAGAACTCACTCTCGGCGAAGATCTTGACCGAAAAGAGGTTGGAGGCAACGATCAGGATGATGAAGAGCAGGCTCCAGACCCAGACCGGCACCTGGGGGAACCAGCGCTGCATGATCAGGCCGGCGGCGGTGAACTCCGAGCCGAGGGCAATCGTCCAGGTGAGCCAGTAGAGGATCGCCACCACGAAGCCGGTGGCCGGACCGATGTACTCGGTAGCGTAGACATGAAAGGAACCGGTGTAGGGCATCGCCACCGCCAGTTCGCCGAGGCAGAGCATCACCGCGTAGACCAGCAGGGCGCCGACCAGGTAGGCGATGATCGTGCCGACCGGGCCGGCCTCGTGGATGGTGTAGCCCGAGCTCAGGAAGAGCCCGGTGCCGATCACTCCGCCCAGGGAAATCATCCGGACGTGGCGGGTGGTCATTTTTCGTGCTAAGTGGGTCTGTTGAGCCACTTAAATCCCCTCTTTTCAACCAAGATTAAAAAATAATGATAAAATGATTATAGCAAATCTCAACCCTGCCGGCACACCAAATTGGAAGGAAGTTATCAAATGGACATCATCACCCGCGCGAATACCACTGTCCTGATCCTTGACGGCTCAATGGCCACCGCCCTCGAAGCCCAGGGGGTCGATACCAACAACCCGCTCTGGACGGCGGCCGCCCTCGATTCCAATCCCCAGGCGGTCTACCAGACCCACTACGACTACTTCGCCGCCGGGGCGGAAGTGGCGATCACCGACTCCTACCAGGCCAGCCTCGATAAGCTCCGCTCCCTGCTGAAGGTCGATGACGACCACGCCCGGGCCCTGATCACCAGCGCGGTCACGATCGCCAAGCAGGCCCGCGACGACTACGAACAAGCAAGCGGCAAGCACGGCTTCGTTGCCGCCAGCGTCGGGCCCCTCGGGGCGGCCCTCGGCGACGGCAGCGAGTACACCGGCGCCTACCAGCGGACCCGCCAGCAGTACCTGGCCTTCCACCGTCCCCGCCTGGAGGCCCTCTTGGCCGGCAAGCCGGATTGCCTGGCAATCGAAACCCAGCCCAAGCTGACCGAGGTGCTGGTCCTGCTTGACTGGCTGCAAGACCAGGTCCCGCAAGTCCCGGTCTACGTCTCCTTTAGCCTCAGGGACGGCACTCACCTGGCCGACGGCACCAGCCTGCTGGAGGCGGCCAGCCTGGTGAGCGCTCGGTCGCAGGTTTTTGCCGTCGGCATCAACTGCGTGGCCCCGCGGCTGGTCGTCCCGGCCCTGACCACCCTGCGCCAGGCAACCACCAAGCCGCTGGTGGCCTACCCAAACCGCGGGGCCGCCTACGATCCGGCCGCCAAGCAGTGGACCGGCCTCGCCCCGCTAGCCAACCTGGGCAAGTGGGCCCGCGAGTGGCGCGCGGCTGGGGCCCAGCTGATCGGCGGCTGTTGCACGATGGGGCCGGACGCGATCGGCGGAATCGCCCGTACCCTAGCCAGCAAAAATTAATCGGCGTCAAATTGGGCTTGAGCTGAGCAATTTATTTGTTTTTTCTCGCCGGGGCGGCCTAAAATCGGGACGTTAGCAACAATCACCCAAGGGAGGTTTTCAATGATGGAATGGCAAGAAATTAAGCAGGTCGGCGTGGTTGGCACCGGGACGATGGGGCACGCGATCGCCCTCCAGTTTGCCCTCGCCGGCTACCCGGTTACCCTCGTTGGTCACCGGGCGGCCTCGCTGGAAAAGGCAACGGCAGCGATCGACCATGACCTGGCAACCTTCAAGGAGGCCGGTCTCCTCAAGGAAGCGGCCGCCGCTGTGACGGCCCGGATCACCCCGACCACCGACTACGCGGCCCTCGCCCAGGCCGACTTCGTGATCGAATCGGTGGTCGAGGACCTCAAGGTGAAGCAGGCCGTCTGGCGGGAAATCGAGGCCGCCGTTAGCGAGGACGCCCTGCTGGGGACCAACACCTCCGGCCTCGACCCGGACGCCATCCAGGCCGTCCTCAAGCACCCGGCCCGCTTTGCCGTCGCCCACTTCTTCAACCCGGCCCAGCTGATGCCGCTGGTCGAGGTCGTGCCCGGCAAGGAAACCGCCCCGGCGACCGTTACGGTGATCGTGGACCTGCTGAACCACATCGGCAAGCACGCCGCCCCGCTGAAGAAGGCGGCGCTCGGCTTCGTCGGCAACCGAATCCAGCTGGCGGTCCTGCGCGAGTGCCTCCACATCGTCAACGAGGGGATCGCCGACCCGGCGGCGGTTGACGACATCGTGAAGTACAGCCTCGGCCGCCGCTGGAGCCTGGTTGGCCCGCTGGCCAGCGCCGACCTCGGCGGGCTCGACATCTTCGCCAAGATCAGCTCCTACCTCTACGCCGACCTCGGTGCCGAGACCGGGGCCGACCCGACCCTGACCGCCAAGGTGGCCAAGGGCGAGCTGGGGCTGAAGAGTGGCCAGGGCTTCTTCGACTGGCAGGGCGAACAGGGCAAGCAGGTGGTGGCCGCCCGCGACCAGGCCCTGCTGGAACTGCTGAAGAAGGACCAGGAAGAAGAGTAATCATTTCCCGGGAAATTAAAAGCGGCCGCGCCAGCTCCGAAGAGGAGATTGGCGCGGCCGCTTTTTGCGGGCGCAGGTTACTTGTATTCGTAGAAGCCCTTACCGGATTCGACGCCGATCCGGCCCTCGTCGATCATCGCCTTCAACTTGTCGGCGACCGTCTTGGAGACTTCACTGTGGGTTTGCTCGTAGTTGTTCATCGTGATCTGGTAGGCGGTCCGCAAACCAACCATGTCGAGGATTTGGAAAGGCCCCATCGGCGACCCGGTTGAAATCGTCCAGTCGCGGTCGATGTCCTTCGGGTCGGCGACCCCGGTTGCCCAGAGGGTCATCCCGGCAGCCAGGAACGGCACCAGCATCCCGTTGAGGACGTAGCCCGGGTACTCCTTCTTCATCTTAATCGGCACCATCCCGATCGCCGTGGCGAAGTCAGTCACCGCCGCGATCGTTTCCGGAGCGGTGGCCTTGGTGCCGGAGATCTCGGCCACGTTGTACTTCCAGATCCGGTTGGCAAAGTGGAGGTGCAGGAAGCGGGCCGGTTCGCCGACGTATTGGACCAGCTGGCTCGGCATGAAGGTCGAGGAGTTGGAGGCAATGATCGTTTGCGGTTCCACCACCGCCATCAGGTCGTGGTAGAAGCTAGCCTTGATCTCCAGGTTTTCGGAAATCGCCTCGATCGCCAGGTCGGCCCCAGCCACCGCTTCCTTGAGGTCGGAAGTGATCTCAATTTGCCCGAGGATCTTTTCAAAGTCGGCCTTGGCCAGGCCCATGTCGGCTTGGTAGGCCGGTTGCAGGGCGGCCAGCCGCTGCTGAGCCTTGTCGACGTGGCGGTTCCAGACCTTCACGTCCATCCCCTTGTAGGCCGACTGGAAGGCGATTTGGCTGCCGAGCACCCCGGCGCCCAGGATTACAACCTTTTTGATTGCCATAAAAATTCCTCCTTAGATGATGATTGCCACTTTCTGTTCCTATCATATCATGAAAGCGGCTTCCTACTGAAGTCATTGCCCGCGCACCGGCCCAGCCTGGTACCCGGCGCCGCTTCTATTCCGTCACTAGCCAGTCAAAAGACCCGCCACCAGCGCTTGCGCTTCGGCTTCGGTGGCTGAACGGTGGTTGAATGGACCGGCTTCTGGGTTGCCTGGTCGATCCCGGAGAGGAGGTAGTCCCCCGTGCGGACCTCCTTGGTGCGGTAGGAATAGGTGCGGTCGCCGTAGACCTTGGCCTCGGTCAAGAGGGCCAGCAGTTGGTCGAGCTTGAGCGCCTGGCTAACGGCGTTCACCACTAGATAACGGTCCTTGACCACCCGGCAAGCCCGCCGCTCCTGCTGGAAGTCGTGGAGGAAGGTCGTTTGCTTGAGGTTGCCGAGGTCGTTGAGCTCCAGGAGGTGGAGGAAGTCGACGGTGGCAAACTTATCGTGGTGGTTGACCGCCGCCTTGAGGTTGGCCCGCTGGCCACTCGCCCATACCAGGTAGCCAAGCGCCGATTTCAACTTGGTGAGGTCGACCGCCTCCTCAGCGGGGGTGAAGTCGAGCAGGCGCAAAAGCTGGCTACGGGGCGACAAGTCCTCCCCCTCCTCCTTGAGGGGCAGGAGGAAGTTGGCGTCGTCGCGGTCGCCGATCAGGAAGCGTTCCAGCGGGCGGCTGGCCACCACCTGCTTGCCCTCGGCGGTGGTGATGAAGGGCAGAAACCAGGCGCGCAGGGCGGTCGGGCTGGCAAAGGTGGCCGCGCTGGCCCGAATCTCCCCCCAGGAGAGGTCGGGAGTGAGGTAGGTGAGCTTCTTGGTCTTCCGGACCTGGTAGATCAGCAGGTAGTGGTCGCCGCTAGCTTGGGTTAACGTGGTCATGGTTGGGCCCCCTTTGGAGTTGGTTGAAATCGTTTTCTTCGATTATACCACTCCTGGCGACCTGATTTTTGTTAAGTCTCAAAAATAGCGAACATAATATCAGCTGCAACCAAAAGGAAGCACCCCACCGATTGGCAGAGTGCTTCCTTTTCGTGGCAAACATTTTGGCAAACAAATAACAACTCAAAAAGACCAGGAGCGGCATCAAACCCACTTCTGGTCTTTCTTTATCGACACTCGACAAACGCTCGACTTTTTTGGTAAAGCCAACGTCCGTCAAGGCACCATTACTTTAGCATTTTAGCTACAAATCGGTTTGTAATCCTATTCGTATTCTTTTGTAGAGGGCCTTGATATATCAGTACTTTAACCGTGATTTAGCTTATACGGTAGAAAACCGG
>CALVGV010000045.1 GCA_944327195.1 uncultured Limosilactobacillus sp. | reverse complement strand
TTGGAGGATTAGCTCAGTTGGGAGAGCGTCTGCCTTACAAGCAGAGGGTCACAGGTTCGAGCCCTGTATCCTCCATTACAGTTGAATAAGCTGTACACCCCAGGTTTGGCTCGGTAGCTCAGTTGGTAGAGCAACGGATTGAAGCTCCGTGTGTCGGCGGTTCGATTCCGTCCCGCGCCATTATGGAGGAGTAGCGAAGTCTGGTTAAACGCGACGGTCTGTAAAACCGTTCCTTCGGGTTCGGTGGTTCGAATCCACTCTCCTCCATTTTTATAGGGATATAGTTAAACGGTATAACTACGGTCTCCAAAACCGTCATTGTGGGTTCGATTCCTACTATCCCTGCTCAACTGAATATTTTGGCGGTATTGGTGAAGTTTGGTTAACACATCGGTTTGTGGATCCGACATGCGTGGGTTCGAATCCCACATACCGCCCTTTTTAACTAGGGAGCCTAGTTATGTTACTCTAATTGGTGGTATAGCCAAGTGGTAAGGCACAGGTCTGCAAAACCTTCATCACCGGTTCGAATCCGGTTACCACCTTTTTGGGTTGAAGATGCCTCTGTGGCGGAATTGGCAGACGCGCTGGACTCAAAATCCAGTTCCCGTTTGGGAGTGTGGGTTCGACCCCCACCGGAGGCATACTTAGCTGTAATAAAAGCCTTGATCAACGTGCGGCGTTGACCAAGGCTTTTTGCGTTCTTCGAATTGGTATGGGTTGGGCGCCTCCGGTGGGCGATGAACCCTGGCTGGGGCCTAGTGTGGGCTAAGCAAGCTTATCCGTGCTTGGCCGCTCCTTCACCAGCAGGGTGACCGTGCTGACGCTGGTCAGGCGCCCCTCGTTTTCCACCTTCACCTGCCAGGTTTGCACCGTCTTCCCCAGGTGGAGGGGGGTGGCCGAGGCGACCAGGCGGCCCTTTTTGGCGGCGGCCAGGTGGTGGGTGGTCAGGTCGACGCCGAGGCAGACCTTGCCCGGGCCGGCGGCCGCGTTGCCGCCGAGCGAGGCCGCGGTTTCGGCCAGGACGGCGTTGATGCCACCGTGAACCAGGCCGAAGGGTTGCAGTACCCGTTCGGTGACCGAAAGTGATACGATAGTAAGCGTCTGGGAGACCTGGTCAACCTCAATCCCCAGGTTTTCAAGCAAGTCCATTTCATTCACCTCGCTGAAAGGAGTCACACATGTCTGATGTTAAGTGGGAGAAGATCAAGGACTTCTCCGAAATCATTTTTGAACGCACCGGCAAGATTGCCAAGATCACGATGAACCGGCCGGAAAAGCTGAACGCCTTCACCCCGGTCACGGTGGCCGAGATGATCGAGGCCTTCACCATCTGCCGCGACGACAGCACGATCGGCGTCATCATCCTCACCGGGGCCGGCGACAAGGCCTTTTCCTCCGGTGGTGACCAGTCCGTCCGCGGCAACGGCGGCTACGTTGGCCCCGACCACATTGCCCGCCTCAACGTGCTGGACCTCCAGCACCTCATCCGTATTATACCAAAGCCGGTGATCGCGATGGTCAAGGGCTGGTCCGTCGGCGGCGGCAACATTCTCCAGCTGGTCTGTGACCTGACCGTGGCCGCCGACAACGCCAAGTTCGGCCAGACCGGTCCCAAGGTGGGCTCCTTTGACGCCGGCTACGGCTCCGGCTACCTGGCGCGGGTGATCGGCCACAAGCGGGCCAAGGAAGTTTGGTTCCTCAACCACTTCTACTCGGCCGAGGAGGCCCTCCAGATGAACTGGATCAACCGGGTCGTTCCGCTCGACCAGGTTGAAGACGCCACCCTCGAATGGGCCAACGAGATCCTGCAAAAGTCGCCGACCGCCATCCGGCTGATCAAGGCGGCGATGAACGCCGACACCGACGGCCTGGCCGGCCTCCAGCAGCTCGGTGGCGACGCCACGATGCTCTTCTACACCACCGACGAGGGCAAGGAGGGCCGCGACGCCTTCAACGAGAAGCGCAAGCCGGACTTCGGCCAGTTCCCGACCTTCCCCTAGCCATGAAGACGCAAAATTGGTTCCTCAAGCAGGCTGACCTCAACCCGACCCGGCTGGCGGTGACCGACGGCAGGGAGGCCCTGACCTTTGCCCAGCTGGCCACCCGGGTCCAGGACTTGGCCGGGCACCTGGCCGCCGTCAGCCACGGCCCGCGGGTCGGCCTCCTGACCAAGAACAAGCTCCTCGGTTACCAACTGGCCCTAGCAATCATGGGCCTGGGGAAGACGATCGTCTGGCTCAACTGGCGGCTGGCCAGCGAGGAGTTGGCCTGGCAGGTCGAGGACAGCGCCCTCGACCTAGTCCTGGTCGACGACGACCTCTGGCGAGCCGACTTTGACGACCGTTACCGCTCCTTTAGCCAGCTCCTGGCCCAGCCGGCCGCTCCCCGAAAACTGGTGGCCGAGTTCGACCACGAAGCGGTGGCCAGCATCATGTACACCTCGGGGACGACCGGGCGGCCGAAGGGGGTCCTGCAGACCTTCGGCAACCACTACGCCTCGGCAATCGCCTCCAGCCTCAACCTCGGCCTAGTGGCGGGGGAGGAGTGGCTCTGCGTCACCCCGCTCTTTCACATCTCCGGCTTTTCGATTGTGATGCGCGGCCTGGTCTACGGGATGCCGGTTCGCTTGATGGACCACTTCGACGCCGCGGCCGTCACCCAGGTTCTGGCCGAGGAACCGGTGACGATCATCTCGGCGGTGCCCTACATGCTCAAGCAGCTGTTGAAGGTGCGCCAGGCCGGCGGGCCGGCCTTTAATCCCCACTTCCGCCTGGTCCTGCTCGGCGGCGGGACGATCGACCGGGCAAGTTTGACCGCTAGCCAGGCGGCCGGCTTCCAGGTGGTGCAGTGCTACGGGATGACCGAGACCTGCTCGCAGGTGATTGCCCTCAGCGCCGCCGACGCGGCTGCCCAGCTGGGGGCGGTCGGCAAGCCGCTTTTCACCACCCGGCTCAAGCTCCTGGAAGAAAGCGGTGAGGTGGCGATCAAGACCCCGGCCCTGTCGCCGGGCTACCTCAACCAGCCGGAAAAGATGGCCGCCAAAATGCGCGACGGTTGGTACCTGACCGGTGACATCGGCCACCTCAACGACGCCGGTTTCCTCTTCATCGACGGGCGCAAGGACGAGATGATCATCTCCGGCGGCGAGAACATCTTCCCCCAGGAGGTCGAGCAGGCCTTCTTGCAGGCGCCCGGGGTGGCGGCAATCGCCGTCGTCGGCGTTCCCGATGACACCTGGGGGGCGCGGCCGGTGGCCTTCGTCGTCGGTGCACGCCAGTCGGAACAGGCGCTGATCGACTACGGCTACGCCCACCTAGCCCACTACAAGGTGCCGAGGCACTTCTTCTTCGTCGACCAGCTGCCGACCAACGCCGCCGGCAAGCTCCAGCGCTTCAAGCTGCGGGAGCTGGCGGCGGCAAAACTCAGCCAAATTTAATTTTAAGAAGTCGGTTTGGCCACCGGCTTCTTTTTCTTAAGTGAAATGCTTCGCCAGGGACCATTTTCTGCCGCTTGCCCCCGAAAGGTACCTTCCAATTTGACCCGATCCTTAGAAAATAGTATAATTAATTACACTTTTATTAAAAAGCAATGATTCTTCTCGGTGAAGCCACTCCGGCGGCGGCCGGGAACACAAACCAAGATTCTGTATTGGGGGAATTTGATGGATAAGCAAAAATCCACCAACGCGGCCTTCTTCGGCCAGCCGCGGGGATTATCTACCCTGTTCTTCACTGAAATGTGGGAACGGTTCAGTTACTACGGGATGCGGGCCATCCTGCTCTTCTACATGTACTACGCCGTTACCAAGGGTGGTTTGGGGATGGACCAAACCACCGCGGCCTCGATCATGTCGATCTACGGGTCCTTGGTCTACCTCTCCGGGGTGGTTGGCGGCTGGCTCTCCGACCGGGTTTGGGGGGCGCGCAAGACCGTCTTCATCGGTGGGGTACTGATCATGTTTGGGCACATCGCCCTTTCCCTACCGTTCGGTCTGCCGGCCCTCTACAGCTCGATCGCCCTGATCGTTGCCGGGACCGGGCTCTTGAAGCCGAACGTTTCCGACATGGTCGGGGGCCTCTACGACGAGGGTGACAAGCGGCGTGATGCCGGCTTCAGCATGTTTGTCTTCGGGATCAACCTCGGGGCCGCCGTTGCCCCGTGGGCCGTTCCGTGGGCGGCCGGCGGCTTTGGGCTCCACCTCTGGAGCGGGACCAACTTCCACGCCGGCTTCTCCTTGGCCGCGATCGGGATGTTCTTCGGCCTCCTGCAATACTGGGTCGACGGCAAGAAGTACCTGTCAAAGGACAGCCTCTACCCGAACGACCCGATTGACCGCGAGAGTCTCAAGCCAATCATTACCTGGACGGTCGTCGGCGTGATTGTCCTCGCCATCATCCTCGGCCTCTTGGCAGCGATGGGCCAACTCAACATCACCAACGTGATCAACATCATCACGGTCATCGCGATCGCCCTGCCGATCATCTACTTCATCATGATGCTCAACTCGAAGAAGGTTACCAAGACCGAGCGTTCCCGGGTGATGGCCTACATCCCGCTCTTCATCGCGGCGGCCATCTTCTGGGGGATTGAAGAATCCGGGTCGGTTGTCCTGGCCCTCTTCGCCGAACAACGGACGGTTCTTCACATCGGCAGCTGGCACTTCGCCGCCGCCAACTTCCAAACGCTCAACCCGCTCTTCATCATGATCCTGACGCCGTTCTTCGTTTGGCTCTGGAGCAAGTGGAAGAAGCAACCGAGCGCGCCGGGCAAGTTCGCCGCCGGGATGGTCTTCGCCGGGCTGTCCTACATGTGGATGGCCCTGCCGGGGATCATCCACGGCACCACCAGCGGCCGGGTTTCCCCGTTCTGGTTGGTTGGTTCCTGGTTCATCGTTGAAATCGCCGAAATGCTGATTTCACCGATCGGCCTCTCGGTTACCACCAAGCTGGCCCCGAAGGCCTTCCAATCGCAAATGATGAGTATGTGGTTCCTAGCCGACTCTGCCGGGCAAGCCGTTAACGCCCAGATCGTTAAGTACTACTCGTCCTCAACCGAAATTCCGTACTTCCTCACCATCGGGGCAGTCAGCGTCGTCTTCGGCCTGATCATGTTCTGCTTCGTCAAGAAGATTCACGCCCTGATGGAAGGGGTCGACTAATTGCATCCACCGCCTGCCCGGCTTGCCGGGTGGGCGTTTTTGTTTTTCGGCGGCGGGGGTGTACAATGGGAAGATCACTAGAAAGGGGGGGATGGCGATGCGGATCGCGATTTCCAGTGACAACCACCTCGACGTCAACCGGGTCGCTCCCGCCGCGGCGCTCGACTTTCAGGCCCGCTGGCTGCGGGATCACCAGGTGGCCGTCTACCTCCACGCCGGCGACCTCTTCAACGACTTCACCCGCACCCGGGCCTACTTCGCCGAACTGGCTGACCGCCTGGCCGGGCAGGTGACCGTTCGCTACCTGGCCGGTAACCACGACATGCTCGGCGGCGTTAGCGAGGCCGCGCTCGAGACCCGGCTGGCCCCCGAGTACTTCCACAACGCCTTCCTCGACCTGCCGGGAACGGCCTGGCGCCTGGTCGGCCTCAACGGCTGGTACGACTACTCGCTCTCACCGGCGGCCGGCGACCCGGCGGCGGTGGCGGCTTGGAAGCGGGTCTACTGGCTCGACGACCAGATTCCCCAGGCCGAGGACGACCCGGCCCGCCTCCAGCGGGGACTGGCCCAGTTACGCGCCCAGCTGGCCGCGGCGACGGCGGTCGACAAGCGGGTGATTGTTGCGACCCACTTCCTGCCCGACCGGGCCCTGGTGCCGCCAATGCCGTCGACGAATGATCCGCGGCGGCAGCGCTTCTGGCGGATGTTTTGCGCCATGCTCGGCAGCCAGCAAGTCGGCGACCTCCTGCGGGTGACCCCGGCCGTCGAGCGGGTGGTTTACGGCCACCTCCACGGCCAGCACCCGGTTCGCCGGCTGGGCGGGGCCCACTACTACAACCCGGCGGTCGGGGTGAAGCGCCGCCACGAATGGCAGGCGGCCACCTTCAATCAGCAGTGGGAACAACGCCTGTTGGTCTGGGACCTCTAACTTTTTTAAATTGGGGCTTGCAATCGCCGGCCCGGTCCGGTAATATAATATTCGTTGATTGTGATAGCAGTTAACCACCTGGAGGAGTAGCGAAGTCTGGTTAAACGCGACGGTCTGTAAAACCGTTCCTTCGGGTTCGGTGGTTCGAATCCACTCT
>CALVGV010000044.1 GCA_944327195.1 uncultured Limosilactobacillus sp. | reverse complement strand
TTGGCATACACCAATCGAGATCTTCTTGCTTAACCTACGTCACTAAATTCGTTCAAGTTATTTCTTGCAATCTGCCAAACTAAAAAGACCGCTCCATTCCGGGGCGGCCTTTTTTGCTGGGAAAACTAGTCCTTCAGCCGGTAGGGCAAGAAGAGGAGGATTGCCAGCCCGGCGGTCACCAGGTCGGCCAGCGGCTGGCTGGCCAGGATCCCGGTGTAGCCGAGGGTGGGGGCGAGGATGGTCAGGGCCAGAAAGAAGATCAGCCCCTGGCGGCTAAAGGAGAGGAGGAAGGCGGGCAGGGCCTTGCCCATCGACTGAAACATCGTGGTGAAGACCAGCACCAGCCCGGCAAAGGTGGCCGAGGAAGCCAGCCAGCGGACCATCCGCGTACCGTGGGCGATCACCACCGGGTTGGTCATGAACCAGCGAACCACCACCGGGGCCAGTAGCCAGAGGACGACCGTCATCACCAGGGCGAAGCCGCAGACGACCAGCAAGTCGAGCTTGATCACCGCCCGGAAGCGCTTGGCGTCCTTGGCCCCGTAGGTGTAGCCGATCAGCGGTTGGGCGCCGAAGGCAAAGCCGGCGAAGACCATGTTGATCACCATGCTGATCTTGAGCGCGATCCCCATCGCCGCCACGCTGGTTGCCCCGTAGGTGATCAGGTAGCGGTTGGTCATTGCCATCGCGAAGGTGGCCATCAGGTTGGTGACCGAGGCCGGGATGCCGATCGCGTAGATTTCCTTCTTCAGCTGGCGGCTGATCCTGGTTTCCTTAATCGAGAGGGTCAGGTGTTGGCTTCGGGTGTGGATGTAGTAGAGCATCAGTCCGTCGCCGATTACGTTGCCGAGGACGGTTGCCAGCGCCGAGCCGGCCGCCCCCAACCCGCAGGTGAAGATGAAGAAGGGGTTGAGGACGATGTTGATCACCGTGCCGATCACGCTCGCCTTCATCGATTCCATCGCCAGCCCCTCGGTCCGCAGGATGTTGACCGGTGCAAAGAAGAAAATGATGAAGGGGGCTCCGGCGGCGATCACCAGGTAGTATTCGCGGGCGTACTTCCAGGTGGCCTGGTCGGCCCCGAGGAGGCGCAGGAAGGGGGTCTGGCCGAAGAAGAGGATCAGCATCACCACTAGGCCGAAGAAGAAGGCGGCGTAGAAGCAGTAGCCGCTGACCCGGCGGCCCTCTTCATAGCGGTGCTCGCCAAAGAGGCGCGAGATGGCCGAGGCGCCACCGAGACCAAGGATGTCGCCGAGGGCAATCATCAGGGTGAAGAGCGGCGCCCCCTGGGAGACCCCGGCCACCAGGTTGGCGTTTTGTGTTTGGGCAACGAAGAAGGTGTCGACCATGTTGTAGATCAGGGTGACGACCATGTTTAAGACTACCGGCATGGCGAGGGTGAAGTAGGCCCGCTTGACCGAGGTGTGTTCAAAGAGTGCTTGCACGATTCTCTTCCTTTCAGTTTGTCTAGGGGATAGGATACCATACCCTGTCAAGAAGAATTGGTCTAGTTCGCCGCCGGCCTTCAAATCGAAAGTCGCAAGCGCTTTTTTGCTGCACAATCCTTTCCGGCCGGGGCCAAATCGGTAAAGATTAATTGTTCGGCCGCCAGCCGGTTGGCAAGTGAACAAAAATGGTCTATTGTGGTCCCAATCAAAGCGGAAGGGATGAGCAAAGTGAACACTGCCAACGTCTTATTCATCATGGTCGCAAGCGCCCTGGTCTTCATCATGACCCCGGGCCTGGCTCTCTTTTACGGGGGACTGGTGCCGCGGCGAAACATGGTCAACACCTTCGTCGCCGTCTTCTTCTCCTGCGGGCTGGCGATCCTCTTGTGGATCACCGTCGGCTACTCGCTGGCCTTTTCCGGCAACTGGCTGGGCCTGGTCGGCAACCTCCACGCCCTCTTCTTGCACGGGATCAACCTCGACCGGGTGCTGGCCGGCAGCCGGATCCCGGTCGGCCTCTACGTCCTCTACCAGATGATGTTTGCCCTGGTGACGCCGGCCCTCTTCGTCGGCGCCGTCGTCGGCCGGGTCCGCCTGCCATTCTTGGCGGCCTTCATCGCCGCCTGGTCGCTCCTGGTCTACTACCCGCTGGTTCACCTGGTGTGGGGGGCGGCCTCTTTCAGCAGTGGGGGGTGCTTGACTTTGCCGGCGGAACGGTCGTCCACGTCAACGCCGGGGTGACCGCCCTGGTCCTTTCCCTGACGGTCGGGCCGCGGCTCAAGCAGGCCGACCGCCACGACAGCCCGGCCCTGGTCCTATTGGGGCTGGCCCTCCTCTGGCTGGGCTGGTACGGCTTCAACACCGGGGCCGCCCTGGCGATCAACGACGTCGCCATCCAGGCGATGCTGACGACGACGGTGGCGACCGCGGCGGCGATCGTTGCCTGGCAGGCCCTGGAGCTGCTGACTCGGCCCCACCTGACCTTGATCGGCACCTGCACCGGCGCCCTCTGCGGCCTGGTGGCGATCACCCCAGCCGCCGGCTACGTCACCATCCCCGGGGCGCTGGCGATCGGCCTGGTGGCCAGCCTGGTCAGCTACGGCTTCGTCACCAAGCTCAAGCCGCGCTGGGGGATTGACGACACCCTCGACGCCTTCGGCTGCCACGGGATCAGCGGCATCTGGGGGAGCGTGGCCACCGGCCTCTTTGCCACCCACCGGGTCAACGCCGCCGCCACCAGCAACGGCCTCCTCTACGGCGGCGGCCTGACCCTGCTGGGCCGTCAGCTGCTGGCAACCTTGCTGATGATCGGTTACGTCTTCCTCGCCAGTTGGCTTTTGATCACCCTCCTGCGCCGCCTCCTGCCGGTGCGCCCCTCGGCTCGCGACGAGGTCCAGGGCTGGCTGGGCAAGGATCCGGCGACCGAAGCGTTTGACGGCCAGCGGTGACAACTGTAAACTAGGGGAGAGGTGAGAAAGATGGAGCAATTAGTAATTTCGCCGGCCGAGTGGCGGGTAATGCGGATCGCCTGGTCGAAGAAGGCGGTCACCAGCAAGGAGGTGGAAGCCCTCCTGGCCCCGGCAACCGGCTGGAAGGTGGCCACCGTCAAGACCCTCCTGCGCCGGCTGGTGCAAAAGGGGGCCCTGGCCACCGAGCGCCAGGGACGGGCCTTCGTCTACCGGCCGCAGGTGGGCGAGCAGGAAACGATCAACCAGGCGGTCGAGGACCTCTTCGCTAGCATCTGCCAAATGCGGGCGGGGGCGGCCTTGGTTGACGTGGTCGACCAGATCCCGCTGAGCAAGCAAGACATCGCCAGCCTCCAGGCGGCCCTCAATCGTCGCGCCGCCACCGCCCCGGAACGGGTCACCTGCAACTGCCTGCCGGACGAGACCGACTGTGACTGTGATTAAACCGATTGAAACGAAAAAAGCGCTGAGCAAGGTCGCTCAGCGCTTTTGCGCGTCTTAGGGGCTAGTCGGCGGCACTTACCGCCTCGTCGCCGGTGTTTTCGTTGGCGTCAACGTTGTCGAGGTTCAGCTCGTAGGCGTTGCGCAGGTCGGCGTCGGTGGGGCCGGTGTAGACCTTGCCCCGCTGGATGAAGCCGAAGGTCTGCACCAGCTGGTGGACGCGGGCGTTCTTTTCGTGGGTCGAGATTCGCAGGTCGCGCACCCCCTTGGCGTAGGCGATCCCGATCAAGGTCGACATGATGTAGTTGGCAAAGCGCTTGCCACGGTACTTGCTGGAGATGGCGATCCGGTTGATCGTGCCGAAGGGGTGGCCGGCGTGGTTCCACTTGCCGTCGACGATGTAGGCGTAGTGGGTGTCCCCGTAGGGCATCAGCGTCCCGGTGCCAACGACCTCGTTGCCGTAGATCAGCACGTAGCAGTTGTCGCTTTCGATGTCTTGTTGCATGCTCAGCCGCGAAGGGTAGCCCTGCTGCCACTGGCTGGAGCCGTCGTTTTTGAGCAGTTGCTTGGCGTCGTCGATCACCGCCATCACGTCGTCGAGGTCGTCGAGATTGGCGCGGCGCATGAAAATCGGTGCGGGTTGGTCAGTCATGATAATTCTCCTTACTTATCCTTGTAAAAGGCGATTTCGATCAGGTTCTGGTCGGGGTCGCGAACGTAGAGCGAGGTCATTGCCCCCTCGGCCCCCTGCTTGGCCACCGGGCCGGCGACCAGGTCGACGAAGTAGCTCTTGAAGTGGTGGATGACGTCCTCGAGCTGGTCGCGGCAGACCAGGCAGAGGTCGGCGCTGCCGACGGTCGGGGCGGCCGCCTTGAGGGCGGACCGGTCGGCTTTCTGCAGGCGGATCAGCTGGTGGCCGCAGCGCAGGGTGAGGCAGTCGGCGCTCGATTGCTGGTCGAGCACCGGCAGGTCAAAGACCTCGTGGTAGAAGCGACGGGCGCGCTCGAGGTCGCTGACCGTCAGCACCACGTGGTCGATTCTTCGCATCTTCACGGTTGAGATGCCTCCTTTGTTAAACTTGGGCAAGGCGCCCTAACCGGATCTATTATCCACGTTCCCCCTATGCTTGACAATCGAATTCGCTCCTTAAAATTAAATTTGCGCCCGGTTAGGGAATGATGGGAATAATCTTAGCAAAGCAACCGTTTTCATTCGGAGGTAAAACGGTTATAATTAAGTGAACAATGGCACAAGTAAATTTGGGAGTGAATGACTATGGATAGTGACAAACCGCAGGGGAAGAAGATCGGTCTCCTCAGTTTAATAATGATGATTTTCTCCACCGTCTTTGGCTTCGCCAACTCGACGGTGGCCTACGAGCAAATGGGTTACGCCGCCATCATTTGGTACGTGGCCGCGGCCCTGCTCTTTTTCTTGCCCTGTTCTTTGATGATCGCCGAGTACGGGGCGGCCTTAAAGAGCGCCCGCGGGGGGATCTACTCCTGGCTGGAGGTGGCGATCGGCGAGAAGCTGGCCTTCATCGGCACCTTCATCTGGCTCTGTTCCTGGGTGATCTGGATGGTGTCGACGGCCTCCAAGATCTGGATTCCCTTCTCGGCGATGCTCTTTGGCAGCGACCAGACCCAGCAGTGGACCTTTCTTGGCCTCAACGCCACCGAGGTGATCGGCATCCTGGGGATCCTCTGGGTGCTGGTGGTGACCTTCCTGGATAGCCGCGGGGTCGAGGCGATCGCCAAGGTCGGCACCTTCGGCGGTTTCCTCGTTTCGGCCCTGACGGTGATCTTCTTGCTGGTCTGCATCGTGACCCTGATCGCCAACCACGGGGCCCTGGCCGAACCGATCAAGGGGGCAACCAGCTTCATCAAGTCACCAAACAAGGACTTCGGCTCGCCGATTGCCGTCTTGTCCTTCATCGTCTACGCCATCTTTGCCTATAGCGGGATGGAGGCAATGGGGGGCGTGATGGATTCGGTCGACAAGCCGCACAAGACCTTCCCCAAGGCCCTGATCATCGCCACCCTCTTGATCACCGTTCTCTACTCGCTGTCGATCTTTTTGTGGGGGATCTCGACCAACTGGCAGCGCGAACTGAGCGGCAGTGAGGTCAACCTCGGAAACATTACCTACGTGATGATGAACAACGCCGGTCTGGTCCTGGGCAAGAGCCTCGGCCTCTCGCACGCAACCAGCCTCGCCCTCGGCGGCTTCTTGACCCGCTTTGCCGGCCTGGGGATGTTTGCTGCCTACGTTGGTTCCTTCTTCATCATGCTCTACTCGCCGCTTAAGTCCTTCATCCTCGGCTCCGACGCCCGCCTGTGGCCGGAGAAGCTGGTCAAGGTCAACGACAAGGGGATGCCGGTGGTTGCCATGTGGTGGCAGGCAATCATCGTCTCGGTGCTGATCTTTGCCGTCGCCTTCGGGGGTTCGGCGGCCCAGCAGTTCTACCAGATCCTGACCAACATGGCCAACGTGGCCGCCACCGCGCCCTACCTCTTCATCATCGGGGCCTTCCCGGCCTTCAAGCGCCGCCAGGACCTCAAGCGGCCGTTCGTAATCTTTAAGACGGAAGCCCAGACCAAGTGGGTGACGACCTTCGTGCTGGCGGTGGTCATCTTCGGCATCATCTTCACCTGCTTGGAACCGCTCCTGGAACATGACTACTCGACCGCCTTCTGGACGATCATCGGCCCGGTCTTCTTCGGCCTGGTCGGCTGGCTCCTCTACCACCACCAGACGACCAAGAAGCTGCCAAGCGGCAGTCAGGCGCAGGCCCACTAGAAAATTTTGCTCCGGCATCCGTGCCGGGGCTTTTTTTCGTTTCGGCCGGCCTGGTCAGGGACGCGGTTTTTACTTAGGAGGCTTCCTTTATGCTATTGCGGGATTGTGATTACCAAAAACTTTATTAAAATTCGATAGGGTAAATTTTGGCAAATCCGCGTATATATCTAGTAAGGAGGTAATTGAAAATGAAAAGTAAGAACTACCCACCGGGTTTCGATGTCCAGGCGGCCTGGGACCGGCACAGCCGCGAATGGGACCAGGCAACCATCAGCAACGACAAGCTCTTCGGTCTGGTGATGGGGCAGGACAAGTACTGCCACGAGTTGCTCCGCCGCTCGCTGCCGGAGGAACGGATCGCTAAGCTCAGGAAGGTTGAGGCGCAGCACCAGGTGATGACGGGGGTCAACCAGCGGACGGTCCGCTTTGACGTCTACACCGAGGATCAGCGGGGGCGGGCCTTCGACGTGGAGATGCAGGTGGCCAACGAGGGCGACCTTCCGCACCGGATGCGCTACTACCAGGCAATGATGGAGTACGATCACCTGCGACCGCGGGAGGGTTACCGGCAACTGGCAGCGGTCCCGACCTACGTGATCTTCTACTGCGATTTTGATTACTACGGCCGCGGGGCGGCGATGTACCGCTTTGAAAACTACGAGCGAAAGCTGAAGCTAACGATGGGGGATGACAGGTCGCTGATCGTCTTTAACGCCAAGTCCCGGGAGTTTGGCGACAGAAAGCAGCTAAAGACTTTCCTTGACTTGATGCACGGGCACGTTGATACTGAAGACTGAAACTTGAAAGCACCTTAAAGAACCAGAGCCCACGCCAGCTCTGGTTTTGTTGGCCTTAAATTAGTTTTAGAC
>CALVGV010000043.1 GCA_944327195.1 uncultured Limosilactobacillus sp. | reverse complement strand
GCCGCCCCGGTGAAGTCGCTTGCCCGGGTGTTGAAGATCACCATCGTGCGGCCGTCATCGGTCTTGGCTGTGACCCTTGCCCGGTCGCGAACCTCCCGCTGGTAGCGGGCCCGGCCCTGGCGATAATAATCGAAATCGCAAAGGGCGATCACGTAGGTCGGGTACTCCTTCAGCCGGCCGTAGTCATCCCCTGGTTCGAGAATCTCTTGGTCGACCGCCCCCTGGTAGTAGCGAAGCCGCTGGGGAACGTTGTGCTCGTTTTTCACCTGCACCTCGACCACGAAGGTCCGTTGCTGGTCATCGCGCACGTAAACGTCGTAGCGCACTCCCCGCGCCAGGAGCGGGCCATTATAGGTGTGCTGCGTCGCCAACTGTTCAAGCGAGGCAATCCGGATCCCGGGCAAGCACCGCTCGATTAGCTGGCGGCAGAGGTGCTCGTCCTCCATCACGCCGCCGAAAATCGGGTCGTCCTTGATTGTCATCCGTTGCCACTTCTCTTCCAGGCTTTGCCTAGTTAATTCTGTCATTTTCATCCCCCCTATTATATATATACGCGGAAAGGGGCGAAAAAGTTCGCTCGTCGGAGCAATTTTTTTGGAGGTTGGGAAGGAAAATGCCGCAATCGTTTGGGGGACATGGAGTTTAGGCTCAATTATTTTTTTGCGTCATTGCCTTTTTCACCTTTATTAGCACTTTTCAACGAAGCAATTCGACGTTTCTGCTCACTTTTAAGGGTGACAATTCAAGTATTAACACGCTTTAAACTGAGCCAATTAACCTATTGTCACCATTTTAAGTGATTCAATTGGGCGAATTAACAATATCTGCTCACTTTTGAGGGTGACAATCCAAGTATTAACACAGCTTAATTTGAATCAATTGGCTCAATTGCACCATTTAGAGTGAAGCAATTGAGCCAATTGTCCTAATTAGCACGGGTTAATCTGCATCAATTGAGTCAATCTCACCATTTAACTCGCACCAATCCCTCCCTGCTTCAGGTAACGTGAGCTAATTTCTCCCAACCAAAAAAGCGGGGCCGTCCCCACCTCGCCTAGCTCGCTTCCCGAAGCTAGTCCTTTAAAATCTCGTGCATGTTTTGCTCCGGCACGAAGGAGTTCGAACTCCAGCCACCGTCGATCACCAGGTCGGCTCCGGTCATGAACTTGCTCTCCTCGCTCATCAGGTAAACGAAGGCGTAGCCGATGTCGGCCGCCTCCCCGGCGTAGGGCGGCAGGTTGATCCGTCCCTTGTGCAGGGCCCCCATCGCCGCCTGGGTCGGCACGCCGGACTTGACCACCATCCCGGTAAAGATCGGACCCGGGTTGACGTTGTTGACGCGGATGTTGTACTTGGCGTACCACTGGGCGGCGTGGCGGGTCATCGCGTCAACCGCCCCCTTGGAGGCCGAGTAGGAGACGCTGCCGGCGTCGGCGTAACCACCCATCAGAGCGGCCACCGAAGAGGTGTTGGCGATCGAGCCGCGGCCCTTACCGCCGTCGTTCTTCATCATTTCCGGGATCACGGCCCGCATCCCCAGCCAGACCCCCTTGGCGTTGACGTCCATAATCTTGTCCCAGTCGTCCTCGCTGGTCTCGAGCAGACTCTTGGTGATGTGGCTGCCGGCGTTGTTGACCAGGCCATCGAGGTGACCGTACTTGGCGACCGTCTCCTTGACCACCCGCTCCCAGTCGGCGGCCTTGGTGACGTCGAGGCTGGTGGCAGTGATCTCCCCGGCAAGCGGGGCCACCTTTTCCTGAAGAAGGGCCAGGTTGTGTTCGCGGTCGGTGGCCACCACCTTGGCCCCCTCCTTGGCCATTAGTTCCACCCCGGAGAAGCCGATCCCCTTGGCCCCGCCGGTAACGATTACGACTTTGCCGTCTAAGCGACCCATCTTGGTCATTTCCTTTCTGAAATTATCCCAATGCAACTCGTCGCCCCCATTATCAGGCCGATTTGCGGTCCGTGCAAGCGGTTTCTAAATTCTGGGTAGCAACCCCCTCCGGCAGCAAAGTTTTGCTCGCCCCGGGCCACGCTTTCCGGTATAATTTTAGTGGGTAGAAGCTTGATAATACTATTTGGGCTAATTATTATTGTGTTGTTTCGCCTTTCTACCCATTACATATAACGAAAGTGGTCTCCCTAACCTTAATTTGGGAGGCCACTTTTTACATCTTCCCCGGTGCATTTTTCAGCACGCTAGGCTTCAATTCCGCGGGCAAAGTGATCCAACACCACCCGGTCCTTGATCCGCGCGCCGAGCTTGGTTAGCGACCAAGAAGAACCCGGCTGCTGGAGCTGGGCCGCCAAGCGGTAGGCATTATAGGCCAGGTAGTCCTTGTAAACCTGGAGAAGGAGGGCAGTAACCTCTTCGTCTGCCGAAACCGTGCTGAAGTCCAGCAAGGCGGCCGTCGTTGGTTCACCCTCATCAAGGACGGTCTGCCCCTTAAAAGTAGCGGTCACTTCGGCAATCACCGGTCCCTCCGCCGCGTGCACGATTGGGGCGGTAAATAGCCGCCCCTTGTTTGCTACCAGGTAGCGTCCGTAGGCCAAATAGAGGAGCTGGGCCACCTTGCTCAGGGTCAGGGGGTCAACGTTGGCGACTGCTTCGCGGGTGAGGTAATTCTTCACCACGAACCAGTTTGCCAGCTGGTTAACCGTAAACCGCGGGGCCGGTCGTTCCGCTGGCCCACCCGACTTTTCCTTGGCCAGGTAAGCTTGGACCCGCTTAATGAGGGGGGCGGAAAAGCGCTCCTTGCCGTCGGCTAAGTACTGGCGCAAAACGGCATCGTTCCCCATCAAGGCCTTGAGAAGGCGGTTGTTCGCCGGGGTGGGGAATTCGCCGGCTTCGTACAGGGCGATCGCGTTTGGGCTTAGCCCGGTCAGTTCGGCAAGGTTTCGCTGGGACAGCCCAACCCTAGCCCGGTACTTCTTGAGGTCAGCCGGGTTCAGGAGGCCAAAGCGCTCCCGGTGCAACTGGCGTGCCATCTCCGCCGCCCGGTCATCGAGCTGCTTATCCGGAATTAACTCGTCGGTTTCGCTATCAAACAGGGCCGGCGCCGTTACTGAATAACGGTGGCCCTTAATTTCAAAGGTGCTTGTGTACTCTTTTTGGTATGGCATGGCGTCCCCCTTACCGGTCTAAATGAAAGCTAATGAACACGATCCACTGCCCGTGGCGAGTGAAAACAAACTTAAGGTAGTAGGAATTTCCGCTCCCGGTTTTAAAGATCCAAACCGCTTGGCGCGGATTGTTCCGGTTTGGCTCCGTCTTGACGAAATCACTGGGCTGGAGTTGCCTAACGATCTGCTTAGCGAGGGTAGTGGTCACCGGTGCCGCCAACGGATCACGCCGGTGGACCAGTTGGAACCGGTCGTCTTGCACCAACGACTTGAGTCGCGCCAACGTAAGCAGAACGTCCCTCTTCATTCGCCTGTTCACCATTTTCCTTTCGGTAGTCCAATCCTATCATGGTCATCATTCTTGTGCTACTAATAAGTGTCATCTTCGTCATCCCCCCTACCTTATATGTACGTCAATTAGCCAAAATCTACCCTGTGGAAAAGTAACTTTTCCCAAATTCTCACCAACGGACGCAAGATTCCCACCTCCGGCGCCATTCGGCGAGGCAAAAGCGAATATAATTGGGGATAAGAAAGGAAGCGATTTCATGACAATCATTTTCCACCGCTCAAGCCGTGAATTTCACCTCTTCAACGACCACATTTCCTACCTAATCAAGGTTCTCGAAAACGATCAGCTCGGCCAGCTCTACTTTGGCGCCCGGGTCGATGACGCCGACGACCACTCCTACCTGGTTGAAAACACCTACCGCCCGGTCACCGCCTACGTTTCCAAGGACGACTATTCCTTCTCCCTCGCCAACGTTCGCCAGGAATACCCCGCCTACGGGACCTCCGACTTCCGCCTTCCGGCCCTCGAACTGGCCCAGGAAGACGGCTCCACGGTTACCAACTTCACCTATAAGGACTACCGCATCATCAAGGGCAAGCCTAAGCTCCCTGGCCTGCCCGCCACCTACGTTGAGGACGACCGGGACGCCGAAACCCTGGTCATCACCCTGACCGACGAAAAGCTGGCGATCGACCTCGAACTCTCCTACACCATCTTCGCCAACCTGGCGGTAATCGCCCGCAACGCCCGCTTCATCAACCACGGCACCACCAGTCCGCAACTCACCCGGGCCCTCAGCCTCAACCTCGACCTCCCGGATGCCGACTACGACTGGCTCCAGTTTTCTGGCGCCTGGGGTCGGGAGCGCCAGGTAAAGGCCACCCACCTCCGCCAGGGGGAGCAAAGTGTTTCCTCCACCCGCGGGGCCTCCGGGCACATGGAGAACCCCTTCGTGATCCTCAAACGCCCCCACACCGACGACTTCCAGGGGGAGGCCCTGGCCGTCAGCCTGGTTTACTCGGGGAACTTCCTCGCCCTGGCCGAGGTTGACCCCTACCAGGTCACCCGCCTGCAAATCGGGATCAACCCCTTCCACTTCTCCTGGCAGCTCGCCCCCGGCGAAAGTTTCCAAACCCCGGAAGCACTCCTCGCCTACTCCGCTACCGGCCTAAACGTGCTCAGCCAGAGCTTCCACCGCCTCTATTCCAAGCACCTGGTCCGCGGCGAGTGGCGGGACCGGCCGCGGCCGGTCCTGGTCAACAACTGGGAGGCTACCTACTTCAACTTCACCGAGGAGAAACTGCTGGCGATCGCCGACCGGGCCAAGGAGATCGGGGCCGAGCTCTTCGTCCTCGACGACGGCTGGTTTGGCAAGCGGACCTTTGAAACCGCCGGCCTTGGCGACTGGTGGCCAAACCCGGCCCAGCTCCCCCACGGGATTGCCGGACTCAGCCAGCAGATCCACGCCCGCGGGCTGAAATTCGGCCTCTGGTTCGAACCCGAGATGGCCAACCTCGATTCCGACCTCTACCGTAACCACCCCGACTTTCTCTTGAAGACCCCGGGACGGCGAATGTCGCAAGGCCGGCGCCAGTATGTCCTCGACTTTGCCCGCCCGGAGGTGGTTGACTACATCCACGACCTGATGGCCAAGGTCCTCCGCGAGGGCCAGGTCGACTACGTAAAGTGGGACATGAACCGCAACATCACCGAGTGCTACTCGGCCGCCTTTCCGCCCGCCCAGCAGGGAGAAATCTTCCACCGTTACATCCTTGGCGTCTACTCCCTCTACGAGCGGCTGATCCAGGAGTTCCCCCACATCCTCTTTGAATCCTGCGCCTCCGGGGGCGGCCGCTTCGACGCCGGGATGCTCTACTACGCCCCGCAGGCCTGGACCTCCGACGACTCCGACGCGGCAATGCGCCTGTTGATTCAAACCGGGACCTCCTACGGCTACCCGCTGTCTTCGATGGGCGCCCACGTCTCGGCGGTGCCAAACGAGCAGGTTCACCGGGTCACCCCGCTCAACACCCGCGGCAACGTTGCCTTCTTTGGTGACCTCGGCTACGAACTGGACCTGACCAGCCTAAGTAAGGAGGAACTGGCCCAGATCAAGGAACAAATTTCCTTCTACAAGCGCTACCGGGAGGTCTTCCAGCACGGCACCTTCTACCGGGTACAGAATCCCTTTGCCGGTGACCCGAACTGGGTGGGGTGGCTGGTTGTCAGCCCCGACCAGCGAACTGCCCTCTACGCCGACTTTAAGTTCCTAAACGACATGAACGCCCCTTACCGGCGCCAGGTCCTCCCCGGTTTGGCTCCGGACTTGACCTACCGGGTAGAGGAAGTTGGCAAGGGGACAGTCGGGGATTTCTCCGGCCGCGACCTCGCCCACATCGGCCTCGTCACCAGTGACGCCGCCTCCGGGGTTGAGGAGGCAACCACCGACTTCGCCAGCCGCCTCTACCTCCTTGAGGGAAGCCGGGCCTGATTTACAGTTACCAGCCTAAAAAGAGCAGTTCCGCCTGTTGAAACACAAGCGAAACTGCTCTTTGTTTGTCTAAATTAACGGGCAACCTGGCGGCGAAAGGCGGTCGGGCTGAGCCCGTAGGTCCGGCGAAAACTCCGCGCCAGCGAGTTGGCCTGTCGGTAGCCACACTCCCGGGCAACCTGCTCCACGCTGAGGCGGGTTGACTCTAATAGGTGACGGGCCCGGGTGAGGCGAAAGGTGCGGAGATAGGCCTCGGGCGCCATCCCGGTTGCCTCCTTGAAGAGGGCCGAGAAGTAGGAGCGGTCCAGCCCCACCACCGCCGCTAGTTGGGTAGCCGAAATGGTGGCTGGGTGAAGGCGGAGGTGTTCGAGGGCCCGCTCAACGTAGGGATTGGTCGCACGTTGTGTTGGCCTAGGAAGGGGGCTCGCCGAACTGAGGAGAATGAGGAAGCGAAAAAGCTGGCTCAGCCCCTCCAACTCCCCGGCCAGGGTTGCCGGTAAGGCCAGGATCCGGTTGACGCAAGTGGCGAGCGCGCCGGCGGGCCGGGCGGAAAAGGTCGGGTGGGCGCGGTTGGCAAAGGGGAGGCGGGCAACCAGGTCCGCGGCCGCTGGGCCCGTGAAGCCCAGCCAGACGTAGGACCAGGGAGCAATCTCGTCGGCCTGATAATCGGTCTGTTGGTTGGGGCTAATCAGGAAGCCCGGACCGAAGCGGTGCCCCGGCATCGTGTCGGACCGACCAACCGAGGTTAAGCCCAGCTGCACCCCCGGGGCCGGAATTAGGTTCCGGCTGACTGCGTGTTCCATCCATCATCCCCCCTTTTGACCAAGTAGTGTACTAGATCGCGGCCGCCACCCCACAGGCCACCAGTCCCCCAACCAGGGGACCACACAGCGGGACCCAGGCGTAGCCCCACTCGGCGCTGGTCTTGTGCGGGACCGGCAAGATGGTGTAGGCCAGCCGCGGTGCCCAGTCCCGGGCCGGATTGAGGGCAAAGCCGGTCGTCGTCCCCAAGCAGGTGCCGACGACCATGATCAAGAGACCGACGATCAGCGGCTTGAGGCCGGTGGTAAAGTTGCCAAGGTTAATCAGAATGAAGACGAAGGCGAAGGTGGCAATCACTTCGGACAGGAAGTTGAAGAGCGGGTTGGCGATCGCCGGCCGGGTGGCGAAGACGCCGACGTTATTGCCGGCCCCCTTGCTGGCCTTGAAGTGGGGGTAGAAGTGAAGGATCACCAGGGCCGCCCCGCAGAAGGCGCCGAGAAACTGGCCCGCCAAATAGGCCGGCACCTGCGACCAGGGGAAACGCCCGGTCAGGGCAAAGGGCAGGGTGACCGCCGGGTTGAGGTGGCCGGCCGAACCGAGCACCCCGGCCACGTAGACCCCCATCGTCACCGTCATCCCCCAGGAGAAGCAGATGAAGAGCCAACCACTCCCCTGGCCGTAGGACTTCTTCAGGCTGTTGCTGGCGCAAGCGCCGCAGCCGAGGAGGATCAGGATCATTGTGCCGAAAAATTCACCAATAAAACCATGCATGATTGGGATTCCTTTCTGATTTGAAGCGTTTTCTCAATTTGACCTGGTTCTGGGGGAAATGTCAAGGGAAAATCCTCTACTCGCTTTGGGAACGGGGGCAAAGTAGCCCGGTCTGGGGTCCCAAGCCCGCTGCACCGGCCCCCTTGGCACCCGAACAAAATATTCCAAAATATTCCGAACAAAATCGGCCCTTTCCGCGTATATATAAAGTAGAGGGAGGTTTTAATATGACAAAATAATCATTCGACATCCTTGCCGCTACTGCCAACGCCGACAAGAAATGGGAGGAAATGACAATCGTTGACGACCCAATCTTCGGCGCGGTGATGGAAAACCACGACCTGTGCCAGGAACTGCTCCAGCGGTCCCTACCGGAACTCAAAATCGCCAGGCTCCAGACGGTCGAAGCCCAGCAAACCGTGATCGCCGGCCTCGATACCCACGGCGTCCGCTATGATATTTACGGAGAGGACGACAAGGGCGACGTCTTCGAGGTGGAAATGCAGGTCTTGCCGCAATCCGACATCGTTTTTCGCGCCCGCTTTTACCAAGCGATGCTCGACCAGAAACTCCTCCGCCACAGCCAACAGTACGGCGAACTGGCCAAGCACCCCACCTACGTTGTCTTCTTTTGCGACTTCGATCCGTTCCAGCGCGGTGACGCCCGCTACCACTTTGAAAACTTCAACCGTTACCACCGCGGTCAAGCCCTCGGTGACGGCCGGCAAATCGTCTTCTTCAACGCCAAGGCCTCCAGCTTCACCCACGCCAG
>CALVGV010000042.1 GCA_944327195.1 uncultured Limosilactobacillus sp. | reverse complement strand
ATCGGGCACCTCGTTAAGTCGCTCTCACACTAGTTCCTGCATATATAAGGCAACCTATGAAAACTTGACAGATACGAAATCCGCTCCTTCCTTGACTTGATGCAAGACCGCGTTGATACTAAGGATAAGTACATTGACCAACTCCAAGCAGAAATCGCCCGCATCAAGACTGACAGTGGAAGGAAGGGAACCTTTATGAAACTCGAAGTGGATTACCAACGAAAACTGTGGGAAACCAAGCAGGAAGCACTCGCCGAGGGGGAGAAACGCGGAATCGAAATTGGTGAAAGGCGCGGCGAAAAGCGAGGCGAGAAACGCGGTGAAGCGAAGGGCCGCCAAACCGGTATCCTCGCGATGATCAGCCTCCTGAAGGACCAGGGCAAGACCGCCGCCGAAATCCTCGCCACCATTTCCGCCAAGTTCAACCTGACTCCCGCCGAGGCCGAGCGCTACCTTCACCTTGTCCCCTAATTCTTCTGCCAACTAGTTTTCGCAAAGGAGAATCACCATGAAGCTCGAAGTGGATTACCAACGAAAACTGTGGGAAACCAAGCAGGAAGCCCTCGCTGAGGGGGAGAAACGCGGAATCGAAATTGGCGAAGAACGTGGTGAAGAGAAGGGCCGCCAAACCGGCATCCTCGCCATGATCAGTCTCTTGGAGGAGCAGGGCAAGACCGCCGCCGAAATCCTCGCCACCATTTCCGCCAAGTTCAACCTGACTCCCGCCGAGGCCGAGCACTACCTTCGCCTTGTCCCCTAGTGATCCCTTTCGCACGTCCCATCGCCAGATCAGCCGCCCGCGCGGTTGATCTTTTCTTGTTTCACTACACCCAGTTACGGAGAATAACCATGAACCAATCCGCCCTTTCAGTCCTGCAAAACCAATTTGGCTACCAATCCTTCCGCCCCGGCCAGGCCGAGGTAATCGACCAGGTCCTCCAGCACCAAAACACCCTCGCCGTCATGCCCACCGGCGGCGGCAAGTCGCTCTGCTACCAAATTCCGGCCCTGCTCAGCCCCGGGGTAACCCTGGTCGTCTCCCCCCTCCTCTCCCTGATGAAGGACCAGGTCGACGCCCTCAAACAAAACGGCATCCCCGCCGCCGCAATCAACTCAACCATCCCCCGCGAGGAAGTCAACCCGCTCCTGCGTCAGGCCTACGAGGGCCGGCTTAAGCTCCTCTACGTCACCCCCGAGCGACTCGCGATGGAATACTTCCAGTACCAGCTCTCCTTCCTCAACGTCACCATGGTAGCAATCGACGAGGCCCACTGCATCTCCCAGTGGGGGCACGACTTCCGGCCGGCCTACCGCCAGCTGCAGGCCGCTATCGCCAACCTGCCAACCAAGCCGGTCACCCTGGCCCTGACCGCTACCGCCACTCCCCGGGTGCAGGCCGACATCTGCCAGCAACTCGCCATCCCCACCGAAAACGCCGTCGTCACCTCCTTCACCCGCGACAACATTTCCTTCAAGGTCGTTCATCCCCAGGATAACGGCCGCCGCTTCCTGCGCGACTACCTGGCGGCCCACCAGGGGGAGGCCGGGATCATCTACGCCAACACCCGCAAGCGGGTCGAAAGCCTCACCGACTACCTTTCCAAGGCCGGCTTCACCGTCGCCGCCTACCACGCCGGCCTCGACGCCGCCGAGCGGGCCCGGGTTCAAGACGACTTCCTCTTCGACCGCGTCCCGGTGATCGTGGCCACCAACGCCTTCGGGATGGGAATCGACAAAAGCAACGTCCGCTTCGTCCTCCACGCCACCAGCGCCCAGAACCTCGAATCCTACTACCAGGAAGCCGGCCGCGCCGGGCGGGACGGCCTGCCAAGCGAGGCGGTGATGCTCTACCGCGCCAGCGACATCCACCAGGCCCGCTGGTTCATTGACCAATCCAATGCCGACGAGGACTACCGCGAGGTCCAGTACGCCAAGCTCCAGGCGGTGACCGCCTACGCCAACACGCCGCGGTGCCTCCAGCAGGAAATCGTCGAGTACTTCGGTCAGACCTGCCCGCCCTGCGGCCACTGCTCCAACTGCCAGGACACCCGCCAACTGGAGGACATCACCGCCACCGCCCGGGACCTGATCGCCGTCGTCAAGGAACTCCACGGCCGCTTCGGCAAGCGGCTGGTTGCCCAGGTGGCCACCGGCTCCAGCGACCAGCGGGTGTTGGAGGTCGGCGGCGACCAGCTCCCCCACTACGGCAGCCTAAAGGGGACCGCCCAGGCCAAGGCCAGCGGGCTGGTGGACTACCTGGTGGCCACCGGCTACCTGACCCTCGACGGCGGCCAGTTCCCGGTGGTCAAGGTGGCCCCGGCCGGCTGGCAGGTGCTGGACGGCAAGCAAACCGTCGAGCGTCGGGTCGAGCCAACCCCAAGCAAGAAGGCCACCCAGGTATTGGACGAGACCCCGGACGAGGCCGCCCTCTTTGAGGTCCTTCGCCAGGTCCGGCGCGACCTCGCCAGCGAGCAGGGGGTGCCACCCTTCGTGGTCTTCTCCGACCGTTCCCTCCACGAGATGGCCAGGCAAAAGCCGCAGACCCCGGCCGCCTTTTTGGCGATTTCCGGCGTCGGCCAGGTCAAGCTCAAGCAGTACGGCCAACTGATGATCGACACCATTGAGAGCTACCTGGCCGGAAAGGACGGGGAAGATACTCCTGCAGAATAAAAAAATGAGGCGAAATTCGCCTCATTTTTTTATTTTATCTGACCATCACCGCTTCTCCTGGAGGGCCGCAATCACCCGCAGGGCCAGGCGGTGCGGCAGCCAGGGGTAGGTCTTGGCCGCTAGCTTCAGCGGGCTGTTCACGGCGGCAAAGACGGTCGGCTTGCCAGCCAGCATTGCCGCGTACCCTTGCCGGGCCACCTTAACCGGGTCGGCCCCGCTTCCCGGCCGGAAAAGCCAGGTTTTGGTCAGGTCACCAGCCTGCGAGAAGCCGGTCTCGACCGGTCCCGGCAGGAGGGTGGTGACCGTCACCCCGCTGCCGGCCAGCTCGGCGCCGATTGCCGTGCTCAGGCTGGCCAGGTAGGCCTTGGTGGCAAAGTACTCGGCCTGGTTGGGGCCGGGGAAGCAGGCGGCAATCGAGACCACGTTCAGCACCCGCCCCCGGCCGCGGGCCACCATCTTCGGTAATAACAACTTCATCAGTTCGGTCGGCACCGCCGCGTTGACCTGAAGCATCGCCAGGTCGGCGGCCGCCGGGCGGGTCAGGAAGGCCCCCTGCCCGCCGAAGCCGGCGTTGTTGATCAGGGTGTCCACCCGCTAGCCGGCCCGCTCAATTGCCGCCACCAGCTGGGCGGCCCGGTTCGGTTGGGCCAGGTCGGCGGTAATCGTCAGCACCCGGCAGTGGTAGCGGGCCTTTAGTTCGGCCTTGAGTTGCAAGAGCCGCTCCTGGTGGCGAGCCACCAGGATCAAGTCGCCACCGTGGCGGGCGTGCTCGGTCGCAAAGTTGCGGCCCAGTCCCCCGGTGGCCCCGGTAATTAAGGCAACGTTCATCACAATCCCTCCTTTCTTCCATTATACGCCTACAAGCAGATTTCCCCGCCCGCCGGCGCCAATCCCCTATAATGGGAGAAAACGCTTTGTGAAAGAAGGCCATTCCATGCTTACCACCATCAACCACTTCTTCACCCTCCTCGGGCCCAGCGTGGTCGTGCCGGTGATCATCCTGATCGTTGCCCGCGCTCTCCGGGTTCCCTTGGCTACTGCCATCAGGAGTGCCCTCGCCGTCGGGGTCGGTCTGACCGGCTTTTCCTGGCTGATCAGCGCCTTCACCCCGCTGGTGACCAAGGTGGTCCGCCAGCTGGTTGCCACCACCGGGATCCACCTTCCGGTCGTCGACCTCGGCTGGCAGGCCGGTTCGCTGGCCGCCTTTTCCGCCCCGGTCGGGATCGCCTTCTTCGTCTTTGCCCTCCTCCTTGAGCTGGTGCTCTTCGCCCTCGGGGTGACCCGGATCTTCATGCCGGCCAACCTCTGGAATAACTTCGGCTTCATGATCTGGGCGGTCCTGGCAATGACGGTCACCCACAACGCCCTGGTGGCCTTCGGCTTGGCCACCTTCCTTTTGCTAGTCACCCTCCTGCTGGCCGAGGTTCAAGCTCCGGCCTGGGCGGCCTGGTACCGGGTGCCCACCGCGACCGTGGCCGCCGCACACAACCTTGAGCAGGCCCTACCCCTCCTCTTGCTTGACCCGCTCTACAACCGGCTCGGCCTGAACCGGAGCCGGCTAACCACCGCCCACTTTCGCCACCGCTTCGGCTTGCTGGGCGAACCGACCAGTCTTGGCGCCCTGCTGGGCCTCGGCTTGGGAATCCTCGCCAACCTGACTCGCCTGAACCGGCTGGCGGCCTGGAGCCAGATCGGCCACTTCGCCATCCAACTGGCCGCGATCATGACCCTCTTCCCGCTGGTGACCAAGGTCTTTGCGGCCGCCTTCACCCCGCTAGCCGCCGCGATCCAGCACCGGCAGCCCTCCACCAAGCGCGGGGGCCAGTGGTTCCTGGCGATTGACGACGGGGTCGGCTTCGGCGATCCGGCAACCCTGACTGCCGGAATGGTCCTCCTCCCCCTCCTGGTCGGGGCGGCCTTTCTCCTTCCCGGCAACCGGACCCTCCCGGTGGTTGACCTGATTGCCCTCCCCTTCATGCTCGAATCGGTCGTCGCCCTGACCCGCGGCAACCTGGTCAAGGTCGTGCTGACCGGGCTCATCTGGGGGAGCCTCGGCCTCTACGCCGCCAGCTGGCTCGCCCCGGTTTACACCAGCGCCGTCACCACCTACGGGACCACCCTTCCAACCGGGGTAGTCCTGGCAACCAGTTTCAACCTGATGGCCCACCCGCTGACCGCCCTGATCTTCGCCGCCTTCGTCTCGCAGAACCCGCTCTGGATTGGCCTCTGCCTCCTCCTCTACCTCAGCAGCCTCCTCTTTTTCCGCACCCACCGGACGGCGGTGTGGGCCACCCTAGAAAAGCGGGCCGCCCTGAACGGTCCCCTACCAGCGGACCCCGATTAAGCTAAGTCCTGCCCATCCAGCCGGCGCGGCCTTTGGTCGCGGCGGCTTTTAAATCCAAAACGCCCCCGGAGCTGGACGCTCCGGAGGCGCTTTGAATGAAGTAAAAGCTTAGAAGTGCTTCTTCACAAGGGAGAAGCCAGTGGTCATTAAACCAGCAAGGCCAAGCCCGAGGGCGGCAAGCATGCTAGTTGCGTGGGAGTCCGTTTCCGATTGGGAAAGGACGGTAGAGGCCGCGGCAACCTTCTTCGTTGCGTTGTCCTTGGCCTGAGCGGCAACGGTACCAACGGTCTTGGCAGTCGTCGTGGCGACCGTCGCAACCGGGGTAACCGCGCTTGCCACGGCGGTAGTAACCGTCTTGGCGGCGGCGCTAACCGGCGCAACGCTCGTGGTCGGCGCGCTAGCCAAGGAAGCCGGAGCGCTAGTTGCAGTTGCGACCGGTGCCGCCGAAGCAAGTTGCTCCGCCGCACTTGCGACCTGAGCCATCACCGGCGTGGACGTCAACGGCGTTACCACCTTGGCCGCGGCTTGTTCCGTCGTGGCGGCACTGGTAGCAGCGGTGGTTTCAGCAACCGTTGAGGCTACTGGTGCCAAGGAAACCGGCGTTGCGGTAGCTTCCGTCGTCGTCGCGGTCGTAACCGGGCTAGCGGTCGTCAGGGTTGCGGCCGGAGTAACCGTGGCAACCTTGGCCGTCTCGCTCGTCGCGCTCGTTTCTTGCGCTGCGCTGTCGCTTGCGACCGTTGCACTTGCAACCGGTGCGCTAGTGGCAACTGCGGCGACCTTCGCTACCAACAGTTGGGTCGTGGTTTCCGTTGCAGCGACCGCGTTAACGGCGGCCAGTTCGGCGGTCAGCTTCTCACGAGCGGCCGTTGCCCGGGCCAGTTCAGCCGTGGCGGCTGCCTGGGCGGCAACTGCTTCTTGGTAGGCCGCCTCGGCCTGGAGTAAGGCGCTGTCACTCATGGTCTTTGCGACCTTGAGGACTTCGAGTTGGGCCTTGGCCGTGGCCAGGGTTTGCTTTGCGACGGCCAGATCTGCTTCCGCATTGGCCAGGGTTACCGGTGCCGCTTGGATGGCGGCCAGTTCTTGCTTCAGGGCCGTCAGCTTAGCGGCGGCGGCCTTCGCCGCGTCAATTGTTGCTTGTTCGCTCTTCAATTCGGTTTGAGCCGTCGTCAATGCCGCTTGCTTTTCGGCAAGGACAGTCTCGGCGGTTGCCAAGGTGGCCTTGGCGGTCTTCAATTCTTCGTTCTTTTCGGTCAGGCTCGCTTCAACCGCGGCCAAGTTTGCCTTGGCGGCGGCTACTGCCTCGTTTGCGGCAGCCAGGTTTGCCTTGGCCGTCGTCAGGTTCGTTGCGGCGGTTGCTGCAGCGGCCTTGGCACTGGCCAACTTGCTCTGGGTTGCGGCCAAGGTGGCCTTAGCGGTGGCCAGGCTTTGCTTGAGACTTGCGACCGTGGATTGAGCCGCGGTGAGGGCGGCTTGGGCCGTCGCCAGGTTTGCCTTGGCCGTGGTCAATGCGCTCGTTGCGGAGGCGAGGGCCTCTTTTTGGGCGGTGGTTGCCGTCCCTTTAGTGGTCAGGCTCAGGGCTTCGTAGGCGTTGTCACCCATCGTGCCGGTGGCCTTTCCGAATTGGGTCGTCGTCCCAAGGTTGAAGTGGATCCAGCCGTCTTGGCCGATGCTGATCCCGAGGGCCTGAGTGTGGTCACCGGTCCAGAGGGCGGCGTTGATCAAGCCAGTCAGGGATTCGGAGTGGCCCCAACTTGCGTGGGCGTCGTTGAAGAGCATCGAGATGATCCCTTCGTAGATGCTTTCCTTTACTTCGTCGAGGGTGACCGTCGTGACCTTGGTCAACCAGCCGGTCGTGTTGTATTGGGCCAGGGCATTCCAAACCTGGCTAACGCTTTCGTCTTCTTCCCAGTAAGTGGAGTATTCGTCGCCAACCTTGTAGAGGGCCGTGGAATCGTGGGCGGAAGTGGTGTAGTTGTTGAAGCCGTCAGCGTTGTAGGCTTCTGCCACAGCTTCCGAGTAGGCAACCGACGTTGGGGTAACGATGACCGCCGTCGTGCCCATTGCGGCCCGCACTTGGTTGATCAGGGCCGCTGCCCACCGGCTGAGGTAGGTCCGCAGCTCGGTGCTCATGTTGAAGACGTTGTCGATCACAACTGCTTCGTCGGCGGCGCTGTGAACGTAGGAGTTCAGGCTGAGGCCACTGTAGGCAATTGCCTGCAGTTGAGCCGAGGTGATCTTACCGGCCATGTATTCTTCGAGGGCTTCCTTGTAGCCGGCCGGCAAAACGATTGATTCGGTTAAGGTTTCTGCGCTTTCGGCTGCGGCAACTGCGGCGCTGGCTGCATTGTAGGTTGCTTGGGCCGTGCTCAGGGCAGCGGAGGCGGTGTTAACCGTACTTTGGGCGCTCGCTTCGGCAACGAGGGCCGAGGAAAGGGCGGCTGCCGTGCTGGCAACGGCGGCACTGGCACTGGTAACCTCAGCGCTAGCGGTGGAAACGGACTGGTTGGCACTGGTCAGGGCCTGACTGGCCGAGTTAACCGCGGCCGAAGCGCTGGCCTGGCTGGCCGTTGCGGCGGAAAGTTGCGCCGTTGCCGATGACAGGCTTGCGTCGGAAAGACTTGCTTGTAGGTCGGCAACGGTTTCTTGGGCCTGGCTGGCCGATGCCTGAGCACTGGTAACTTCACTGGCGGCCGCGCTAACGGTTGCGGTCGTCGAAGTCATTGCGGTGCTTGCGCTCGTTGCGGCCGATTGGGTGCTAGTAACGACCGTTGCTTGGGAAGCAATTGCACTTTGAACGTCACTCGTGGCTTGGGTGGCTGACGTAACCTGGGCCGAAGCGCTCGCGACGGCCGCTGCCTTTTCGTCAACCGCGGTCGAGGCGCTGGCCACGACGGCTTCTTGTTGGTTGTACTCACTGGTTGCTTGGCTTGCGCTTGCACTAGCAGAAGCAAGGTTGGCAGCGGCGCTTGACGTAGTCACCGAGGCACTCACAACGGCTGAACTTGCTTGACTAACCGCTTGGTCTGCCCGCTCACTTGGCGTTTGTACCTGGACGCTAACCGCGCTTGCCGAACCCTCATTATTGGTGGTTGCCGCATTGGCCTTTGGTTGATTTGCAACTACCCCAGTTGTAACCACTGCTGCAAAAGCGGTCGTTGCCGCTAAGTTCCGTACCATCCGCTTCATTTCAATCAACTCCTCAGCTTTTTTGCTTCATCCAAAAAACTTCTTAACTTCATTTCACCCTGAGTATATGGCAAAAAAATCACCGGTCGTACGATTTATATTCCATTTATGGTCACTTGTCTTATTTTAAGAGTAATGACTCAATTAGCGAACGACCGTTGCAATTCGCGAATTCAGATTTTTCAAAATCTAGTGATTAAAAAGCAAGAAAAGCTGGTGTAGCAAGCTTTGGCCGGGTATTCCCCCGATAAAGGAAGACCGTCGACAACCGTAAACCGGTAAAAATCAATTTTCACCCACCCCCACCATTGGGGGCGAAAATTTTTTTGTTAATATTTTCGATTTATAGCGGTTTTTTAAGATTCTCGAAATGTCAATTTAAGTTAGAAAAAAAGTAGTTGCTCATCAGTGACATACTTCATGAATACCTCGTAAGGTGTT
>CALVGV010000041.1 GCA_944327195.1 uncultured Limosilactobacillus sp. | reverse complement strand
GCGTTTTCTATTTTTTACGCGAGAAAGCCTAGAGTCGCGGTGGTTAGCCGTGATTCTAGGCTTTCAAGTTTCAGATAAATAACCACCAAGTCGATTTTCCCGTCAAACAGGTGGAAGTCGTGCAATCCGTAGTAGGGTAGATCTGGATCGGTCAACTCATGCGGATTGTACTCAGCGGGGATCTCACCGACTTCGGTAACGTAAGCTACAATCGCTTCGATTTCTTCAGCTAGGCCAGGGACGTTCTTTCGCCAATGCTTATAGTCAGCTTTGAATTCCACACTAAAACGAATGAGGGTTGTCTGGTTGCTATTCATCGTCGTTCAACGCCTTCATAAAATCCGCGGCATTAGTAAAATCTCTGGAAGTCTTGGGGATTAAGCCTTCTTCTTCAGTCTGTGCCCGCACGATTGCCCGGCGGGTCTTTTCGTTAAAGGTCACTTTTTCTACTTTAGGACCCGACTCAGTTTTGATTTCAAAGGGGACTTTCCCTTGGATCAATAGCTGCTTGGCAGCAAGCATCACGTAGGCATTAAAGCTAAGCCCGATTTCATCGAGCTTTTTCGTTAAGTCCCGCTTAAAGTCGCTGTCCAATCTAATGGTTGAGCTGGTCATTGTCATTGCGATTGCCTCCTTTTGAAACTCATTAGTCACTCTTTGTACACTCTTATGATACTCTTTGAGTGCCTTTATCGCAAAAAGGCGCCATAGTTCCCGCTAGAAATTTATTACGTTAACGCAAAAGGGCCATGCAGATGTCTGCACAGCCTTTGTTTCTACGACAGGCGAATCATGTTCTCCATGATCTTCTGGTTGTCTTTGATTTCTAGTTCTTGCACGACGTGAGGGTACGTCGTTTGAGTGGGAATCGTGTTTGCGTTGCTATCCTAAGTGTTGCCAACGATGCCGTTCTTTCTGCAGCAGCGTCCTTAACCAAGGTAACGGGCTCTGGTGCACCTCGAATGATCATTTTGATGAATGTCGTTCTTACCTTAATCGGGGGGTGCTTAGCCTTGATCGTAAAGCGGGGAACTAAGAAAGCAGCTTAATATAAGCTAAGGAAACAAGAAGCCGGTGCACCGCGGGGATTCCGGAGTGCGCCGGCTTTTCTGCTGGTTAATTTTCGTGGTTGAAGCCAATCTGGTGACCGTGGCCGCTTTCGCTCACCTTCTTCATGAAGGCTGGCAGGGCCTGGCTGATCTGGTGGGGCAAGACGACGTACTGGTCCTCGGCCAGCTGGTCGGCAACCGCCGAGTGGGCGTAGGTGGCGGCCAGCACCGCCTTGACCCGGTCGTCCCGGAACTGGGCGGTGAAGCCGCCGACCAGGCCGGCCAGGGTGTCGCCCATCCCGCCAACCGCTTGGGCCGCCGAGCCGATCGGCAACCGCCAGTCGCCGGTCGGCGTGTAGATTTCCGAGTGGTGGCGCTTGACGACCACGATCCCGCCCAGCTTTTCCTGGGCCGCCTTGTTGGCCTCCGGGGTCTGGTGCTTGATTTCGATCTCGCTCAGCCGTTGCCACTCCATCTGGTGGGGGGTGAAGACCAGGTGACCGGCCGGCAGGGCCAGGCCTTCGCGGGCCAGGAGGGTGATTGCCGAGCCGTCAATCACCACCGTTTGGTCGGCCATCGTGGCGGCAAAGACGTTCTTCAGCACCCGCAGGCTGGCGGCTTCCTCGCCGAGGCCGGGGCCGACGACCACCGTGTTGACCCGCTTGATCATCCCGGTCAGGGCCGCCTTGTCGGTGAAGTCGATCGCCATCGCCTCCGGCAGCTGGGTGTGAAGGGCGGTGATGTTGGTCGGGTCGCAGGCGACCGTCACCAGGCCGGTGCCGGAGTAAACCGCCGCCGCGGTGGCCATCATGATCGCCCCGCCGAATTGGTGGTTGCCGCCGACCAACAGGATCTTGCCGAAGGTCCCCTTGTAGCTCTCCTGGGGCCGCGGCTTGATCACGTCGGTCAAAATCGTTTCGTCTAGGTCAGTTAATTTCATTTGCTTAGCCTTCTTTCTCGTTGCTTAGGTAGGCTTCCAAAGTTGCCAAGACCCCGTCGTGGTCGTTGTCGGCCAGTGCTTCAAACTTGGTCCATTCCTTGACGGCCGGCATGGCGTTTGGCATCGCGTAGGAGTAGGCGGCCAGCTTGAGCATGCTCTCGTCGTTGCCGCCGTCGCCAAAGGCAATCAGGTCGTCGCCGGTTTGTCCCCACTTGGCCAGCAGTTGCTTGAGCGCCCAGCCCTTGTTGATTCCCGGGGTGGTCAGGTCCATCGAGCCGTTGCCGCTCGGCGTGATCACCAGCCGGTCGCTGAACTTGGCGGTCAAATCCTCCTGGAGGGCTGGAACGGCCGCGTCGTCGACCAAAAAGGAGAGCTGGAAGAAGTTGTCCTCCGGCAGGGGGAGGTAGGAGTCCAGCACCTGGTGGTCGGGGTAGTAGAAGGTCATGTGGTCAAGGAAGGCGGCGTCGGCCTGCGGGGGGAAGTAGCCCTGGCGCTGGCCGGCCAGGACCGGGTCGATCCCCAGCTCGCTGGTCAGGTATTTGACCACCGCCGTTGCCAACTCACGGTCCAGCGGGGTGGTCAGGGTGGTCGTGCCCTTTTCGAGGACGTGGGCGCCGTTTTCGGCAACGATCGTCAGCTGGTCCAAGAAGGGGGCAAAGAGGCGGGTGATGATCTGGGCCGGGTCGCCGCTGGCAACGGCCACCTTCACCCCGCGGGCGGTCAGTTGTTTCAGCACGCGGGCGAAGCGCTCCTGATCGTAGGAGTGGTCGCTGCGCAAAAAGGTGCCGTCGAGGTCGAAGGCAAGGGCCGAAAAGGGTAGGGTCATGAAAATTCCTCCTTGATTTGGCGCGGGCTGAGACACCCGGGCGGAAGTTCGCTTTCTTCTATGGTATCATTGAAATAATAATTAGTTAACGGAGGTTGATAAAATGACCGATTGGCTGAAGAAAGCAGAAGCACAACGGGAAGACTACCTGGCGGACCTGACCGCCCTGATGAAGATCGAAAGTGTTCGCGACGACGCGGCGGCCACTGATGAATACCCGCTCGGCCCGGGGACGGCCCAGGCCCTGGCCGCCTTCTTGGAAATGGCCAAGCAGGACGGCTTCAAGACCAAGAACATCGACAACCTGGTTGGCTACGCCGAGTGGGGGGAGGGCGACGAAACCCTGGCGATCCTCGCCCACCTCGACGTGATGCCGGCCGGCAACGGTTGGGACACGCCGGCCTTCGACCCGGTGGTCAAGGACGGCAAGCTGATCGGCCGCGGGGCCTCCGACGACAAGGGGCCGGGGATGGCCGCCTACTACGCGATGAAGACCCTCAAGGAAATGGGCGTCACCCCCAACAAGAAGGTCCGCTTCATCGTCGGCACCGACGAGGAAAGCAACTGGACGGGGATGAAGCGCTACTTCGAGGTTGAACCGGCGCCGACCTACGGCTTCTCGCCGGACGCCGAGTTCCCGGTGATCAACGGCGAAAAGGGCCAGGTCTCGATGCTGGTCGACTACCCGGGCGGCAACGCCGGTGACGACGCCCTGATTTCCTTCAAGGCCGGCCTACGCTTCAACATGGTACCGCGCGAGGCCGAGGCGCTGGTGGAAGTCAGCGACAAGGAGGCCGCGGTGGCCGCCTTCACCGCCTTTCTGGACAAGAACCCGGTTGAGGGGGAATGCAAGCTCGACCACGACGGCCTTCACCTGAAGGTGATCGGCAAGGCCGCTCACGGGATGGAGCCGGAAAAGGGGATCAACGCCGCTACCTACCTGGCGACCTTCCTCGACCAACTCCAGCTGGGCGGGGGCGCCGGCCAGTTCGTTGACTTCGTGGCCAACTACCTCCACCTGGACACCTGCTTCAACAACTTCGACGGCGCCTACACCGACGAGGTGATGGGGGACTTGACGATGAACGTCGGCCTGCTGAGCTTCGACGCGGCCAAGGGCGGCGAGATCGACATGAACTTCCGCTACCCGAAGGGCGTCACCCCGGACCTTTTGCAAGAAAAGGTGTTGGCGGTGGCCAAGGACCACGGGATGACCGTTCACTACGACCGCTTCGAGGTGCCGCACTACGTTGACGCCGCCGACCCGCTGGTTAAGACCTTGATGAAGGCCTACATCGACCAAACCGGGGAGACGGATGCCAAGCCGGAAGTGGTTGGTGGGGGAACCTACGGCCGCCTGATGGACCGCGGGGTGGCCTTTGGCGCCCTGATGCCAACCACCGAAAACACGATGCACCAGGCCAACGAGTACCAGCCGGTGGCCGACTTGATCAAGTCGATGGCGATCTACATGGAGGCCATCCACGACCTGGTAACCGATTAATTTGCCAAACGAAAAGGGGGTTGCTCGCGGGCAATCCCCTTTTTGCGTTTTATCGGTAAATTCGCCCCTTTATCACCAAAATCCGGCCAAATTCTAATCCAAGGTGGCTATTTTCGCCTATGAAAGCGTGTTACAATGGAAGTGAACAAAAACTGGAGGTGGGTAGAATGGCAGAATACAAGAACATCCTAGTGGGGATCGACGGGTCCCAACAATCCATGCTGGCCTTCAAGAAGGCGGTGGCAATTGCCAAGCGCAACCACTCCCTCTTGCACCTGGTGAGCGTGATTAACGGCGAACCGTCGCCGAACTCGATTGCCTTCGGGATCTCGGAGAAGGGGATCTACGACCAGGTAATCCAAAAGATGAAGAAGGTCCTTTCCGAGGCGGCGGAAGATGCCGAAAAGCAGGGGGTTACTTCGGTGGTCACCCACGTGATGATCGGCAACGCCAAGGTGGCCTTGGCCTCAACCTACCCGAAGGAGCACCAGATTGACCTGATCGTCGTCGGCGCCACCGGCCTGAACGCAATCGGTCGGATGATCGTCGGCTCGACCTCGGCCTACATCGTTCGCCAGGCCCCGTGCGACGTGACGGTGGTCAAGACCGACGAGGACAACCGGGCGGTCAACTTCAAGCAGGTAACTTACCCGGAAATCTAGACATTAGTTAATGCAACAGGTACGGCATTGCGCCGCCCCTGTTTTTTTATGTCGTTTTATATGTCTTCTGCTGTTTTTAGTCCTGCAGGGCCCGTTCCACCGCCACCGCGGCGTGGATCGCGGTTGTGTCAAAGATTGGCAATTCGGTGTCTTCCTGCTTGATCAGGAGATCGATTTCGGTGCAGCCGAGGATGATCCCCTCGGCGCCGCGGGCGGCCAGTTCACCGATGATCCGTTGGTACTCCCGCTTGGAACTCTCCTTGACCACCCCGTGGCAGAGTTCGTCAAAGATCACCCGGTTGATCAGGTCGAGGTCCTCCTCCTTGGTTGGGGTGAGCACCTCCAGGCCCCGGTCGGCGAGGATTCCCTTGTAGAAGTCCTGGGTCATCGTTGCCTTGGTTTCCAGCAGGCCGATCTTCTTGATGCCGGCCTCCTCAATCTTGTCGGCGGTTGCCCCGGCGATGTGGAGGAAGGGGATGCTTACCTGATCCTTGATCATTGGCAGGACCTTGTGCAGGGTGTTGGTGCAGATCAGGATGAAGTCCGCCCCGGCCGCCTCCAGCGACTTGGCGGCTTCACCTAGGGTGGCGGCGATTTGGTCCCAGCGGTTGGCGGCGATGTTCTTTTCGGTCTGGTCGAAGTCGACGCTGTACAGGATGCACTTGGCTGAGTGGGCCCCACCCAGGGCCGCGTTGACCTGGCGGTTGAGTAACTGGTAGTAGGTGACGGTGCTTTCCCAACTGGTTCCACCGATTAAGCCGATTGTTTTCATGGTTCTTTTCCTCGCTTGTTCGTTGATTTGATTTGTTAAGCCTTAACGTTTTCGAGGATACCCGGAAATTGGTATTTACAAAAGAGCCACTTGTGATATAAATAAGGGTACCAATTCAAGGAGGAAGCCAATGATCGAACTGAACCACCAGGGGGACGGTCCCCTCTACGAGCAAATTTACCGCCAGTTGCGGGCGCAGATTCTCAACCAGACCCTCCCGGCCGGGACCCGCCTCCCCAGCAGTCGCGAGCTGGCGGCCCAGTTGCAGATCAGCCGCAACACCGTCAATAAGGCCTACTCGCAACTGCTGGTCGAGGGCTACCTCGCGGCGGTTCGCGGATCGGGCTACTACGTCCAGCAACTCCCCCAAACCTTCGCCCCGGCCAGGGCGCCGCAACGACCCGGCCACTCCCGCCGTCCGGCTAAACCGGCCCCGGCGGTCAAGTACGACCTGACCAACAGTAGCCACACCCGCAACCTCTTCCCCAAGCGGGCCTGGCGCAAGTTCATGCTCGAGGCGCTCGACACCCTCGACTTTGAGGAGCGGATCTCGACCCTCCAGTCGCTGGAAGGGGAGGAGGTCCTCCGCCGGCCGCTCTTGCGCTACCTCAGGCAAATCCGCGGCGTCCACTGCGACCTCGACCAGCTGATCATCACCAGCGGCCTCCAGCAGAGCCTCGACTACCTCTGCCAACTCGTGCCGGCCACCAGCGGGCGGGTGCTAATGGAGGAGCCGGGTTACCCCAAGGCGCGGGTGATCTTTGAAAAGAACCACCGCCAGGTCTGTCCGGCCGCCCTCGATGACCAGGGGATCTGCCTGCCGGCCGAAGCAACCGGCTACGACTTCATCTACACCACCCCCTCCAACCAGTTTCCAACCGGGGTGATGATGTCGGCCGCCCGGCGGCGGGAGTTGTTGCACTTTGCGGCCGCCAAGCAGGCCTTCATCCTCGAGGACGACTACGACAGCGAGCTGCGCTACTACAACCGGCCGGTCCCGGCTCTCCAGTCGATTGACACCCTCGACCGGGTGGTTTACTTGGGGACCTTCTCCAAGATCCTCTCGCCCTCGCTGCGGATGGGCTACCTGATCCTCCCCAAGCAGCTGGTGGCCCCCTTTAAGGAGACCTTCAAGCTCTACAACAGCACCGTCAACCTGCTTAACCAGTACACGGTCGCCAAGTTGCTGGAGTCCGGCGAGTACACCAAGCTGGTCCGGCGGATGAACACCACCTTCAAGAAGCGCTTCGAGGCCTTCTCCGCCGGCTTTGCCAGCTTCAAGCGCCCGTTGACCCTCTCGCAGAACCTGAGCGGCCAGTACCTGCTGGTCGAGTTCTCAGCGGCGATCGACCAGGAGGAGATGATCGCCCGCGCCCTGGCCGAGGGGGTTCGCGTCTATCCGACGATGGAATTTTGGCGTGACCGGGCGGCTTGCCCCGACAACGCCCTCTTCCTCGGCTTCAGCAAGATCGCCCTCGTCGACATCCCCGACTGCATCGAGCGCCTGAAGCGGGCCTGGGACGACTAGGGGGACCCTGGGGCGCAAAAAAAGGACGGCGCAAAAGCCCAGCAGGGTTCGCGCGCCGTCCTGGCGTTACTTGTGTTCCTTGAAAAAGGCGATCAGTTGCCCGAGGGCCGCCGGTAGCTGGCCGGGCCGGTAGATCAGCTTGAAGATGGTCTGCTGGCGTTCCACCCCGGCGATCGGCAAGAAATCGATGTGGGCGTTGACCTGGGCATCACGGTCGACCTGGCCGAGCGGGTAGAAGGAGAGGGCCTGGCCGCTGGCGACCAGCAGCTGCATCTGCTCGTAGGAGAGGACCCGGTGGAGGTTGAAGTCGGTCAACTCGTGGTAGAGGCTACCGGTGAAGGCCCGCTTGAGGTAGGTCGACTCCTCGTTGCTGTAGTAGATGATCGGCATCGTCTTCAGTAGCGTCATTGGCACCGCCCCGGTTAGGTGAAAGTCCTGGCTGACGCCGATCACGATCTCGTCTTCGCGGAGGGGGAGGGCGGCCAGGCCCATCCCGGCAAAGTCGTGGGCGAAGCCGAAGTTGTCCATCACCAAAGCGGCGTCGAGGTTACCGATCAGGACGTCGCTGATCAGGTGCTCGGGGCTCTCCTCGCTCACCAAAAAGTCGATTTGGTTGCCCAGCTGGTAGATCGCCCGGCGCAGGATCAGCGAGTCGAAGGGGGAGAAGTAGCCAATCTTCAGGGCCGCCTTGGTTTGGTGCTGGAAGCGGTGCAGCTGGTGGCGGGTGTCGGTCAGTAGGGTCAAGAGCGACTGGCCGCGTTGCTGGAAGAAGCGGCCGGCGGCGGTCAGGGTGACCTTGTTGGCCTGGCGGTGAAAGAGGGGAACCCCAACTTCCTCCTCGAGCCGCTTCATCGCCTTGGAAACCGCCCGCTGGGAAATCTGCTGCTGGTCGGCGACCTGCTTGAAGCTGCCGAGCTCGCTGACGGCGAGGAATAACTTAAGTTGGTTGTCGGTCATGAGGTCCTCCTTACCCGAACCTAAACGTTCGTCTCCCGGGCGAAACTGGTACTCTAAAAGTTTCTGCCTCCATGCTAAACTAAACTTGTTCAGAATTAAACAAGTTGGAGGAAAGAAAAATGGAAATTAATGCCGCCGTTGCCACCGAAGCCACCAAGCCACTGGCGATTCAACCGCTCGTTCTCGATGCTCCCAAGGCCAACGAAGTCCTGATCAAGATCGTTGCCACCGGGGTCTGCCACACCGACGCCGTTGCCCGCGACGGCGGCACCTCGCCGCTGCCGGTTACCCTCGGCCACGAGGGGGCCGGGATCGTGACCAAGGTCGGCGAAGGCATCAGTGACCTGCAGCCGGGCGACCACGTGGTCCTCTCCTTTTCCTACTGCGGCGAGTGCCGCAACTGCAAGGCCGGCCACCCGGGGATGTGTGAACACTTCAACGAACTCAACTTTGCCGGCGGCAACTTCGACGGCAGCCACCGCCTCCACACCGCCGCGGGGGAGGCGGTCAGCACCTTCTTTGGCCAGTCCTCCTTTGCCAACTACGTGGTCGCCCACCGCAACAACGTCGTCAAGGTCGACAAGGACGTTGACCTTCGCCTGCTGGGCCCGCTGGGCTGCGGGATCCAAACCGGGGCCGGGACGGTCCTCAACTACCTGAAGCCGCAGCCGGAGGACGCGATCGCCATCTTCGGCGCCGGCGGGGTCGGCCTGGCCGCCGCGATGGGGGCCCAGGTGGCCGGGGTCAAGCAAATCGTCGTCGTTGACCGCAACGACAACCGCCTCGACCTGGCCAAGCAGGTTGGCGCCACGGCGACGATCAACACCAAGACCCAGTCGATTGACGACCTGCTGAAGCTGGTGCCGGGGGGCTACTCCTACACGATCGACACCACCGGCTACAACCCGCTCCTCAAGAAGGCGCTCGAGGTCCTCCGCCCGGCCGGGGAGTGCGTTGAGGTCGGGATCGGGGGCGACTTCACCCTCAACTTGATGGGCGATCTCCTGCTCAACTCCAAGAAACTGTCCGGGGTGGTCGAGGGCGACAGCCAACCGCAAAAGTTCATCCCCGAGATGGTGCAATACTACAAGGAGGGCCGCTTCCCCTTCGACAAGCTGACCAAGTTCTTCGCCTTTGAGGACATCAACCAGGCCTTCGCCGCCTCCAAGGACGCCAGCGTGATCAAGCCGATCGTGGTGGTCGATCCCGAATACAAGTAAATGCAAGCCGCTGCCCGAAGTGCTATGATCCCTCTATGGTGGACGAAGGAATGAAAACTCATTTCTACGTCATCATGGAGGGATTTTTCTATGAGTC
>CALVGV010000040.1 GCA_944327195.1 uncultured Limosilactobacillus sp. | reverse complement strand
CCCCCATCATTACCACAACACGGACTAAGGAGGTTTTGTCTCGTGGCAAAGAAAGTAGCAAACATTGTCAAGTTGCAAATTCCTGCTGGTGCAGCAACGCCTGCTCCGCCGGTAGGTCCAGCCCTGGGTCAAGCAGGGATTAACATTATGGGCTTCACCAAGGAATTCAACGCGCGGACCGCTGACCAAAAGGGGATGCTGATCCCGGTTGTAATTACCGTTTACGAAGACCGTTCATTCGACTTCATTACCAAGACGCCGCCTGCTGCCGTCTTGCTGAAGAAGGCCGCTGGTGTTGAACACGGTTCCGGTGAACCGAACACGAACAAGGTTGCTTCCGTAACCAAGGCTCAAGTGAAGGAAATCGCCGAAACTAAGATGCAAGATCTAAACGCCGCTGACGTTGAAGCAGCGATGCGCATGATTGAAGGTACTGCTCGGAGCATGGGCTTCACCGTCGAAGACTAATTTCTGGCAGACCGGGCACTTTTTGAAAGAAAAGTTGTCCCCGTGGGAGGAGACTTCCGCTCGACCACATTTGCAAGGAGGATACATCAAATGGCTAAAACTCGTGGTAAGAAGTACCAAGACGCGTTGAAGAAGGTTGAAAAGAAGCAATACGCTTTGACCGACGCGGTTGAATTAGTTAAGGACATTGACTTTGCAAACTTCGACGCAACCGTTGAAGTTGCATTTAACTTAAACGTTGACACTAAGCAAGCGGACCAACAACTTCGGGGGGCTGTTGTGCTGCCAAACGGGACCGGGAAGGACCAAACCGTGATCGTCTTTGCCAAGGGTGAAAACGCCCAAGCCGCAAAGGACGCCGGTGCGGACTTCGTTGGTGACCAAGACCTGGTTGAAAAGATCCAAGACGGTTGGCTCGACTTCGACGTTGCCATCGCAACGCCGGACATGATGCCGCAAGTTGGTCGTCTCGGGCGCGTCCTCGGGCCAAAGGGCTTGATGCCGAACCCGAAGACCGGCACGGTGACGATGGACGTTGCCAAGGCCGTTTCCGAATCCAAGGCCGGCAAGGTTACCTACCGGACTGACCGGGACGGGAACGTTGCGGTTCCGTTTGGGAAGGTTTCCTTCGACACCGACAAGCTGGTTGAAAACCTGAAGACCATCGAAGACGTGGTTACCAAGGCTCGTCCGGCTGCCGTTCGCGGGACTTACATCAAGCACGCTTCGATTGCTTCCACTTTCGGCCCAAGTGTTACCTTGGACCTGACTGACTTCTCGTCGGCCCGGTAAGCACCGAACGTTAATGCCAAAGAGGGCGGGGTTTCCCCGTCCTTTTTGTGTTTTGGGGCTGGTCTGATTGACATGCCCCGCTAGAACAAGTAATCTGAAGAGGATCAATAACAATAGCGAGTGGAAGAGAGGACATTTTCATGGAGTATTTGCTCGGGATTGACGTCGGCACGGTGCGCACCAAGGCGATTCTTTATGATACAAAATTACGGGCCAAGCAGGTCTTTCGCGAAACCTATTCCCTCTACCGGGACGCGGCCGGGATGGCCGAGCAGGAACCGGCCGAAGTGCTGGCGGCGGTCGAAAAGGTAATCAACGATGCCGCCGCCGTCGTCAAGCGGGAGAACTGCACCCTCCTGGCGGTTGCCTTCTCCAGCGAGAACCAAAGCCTGATCCTATTAGACGAGAACTACGAACCGCTGACCCGGATCATCACCTGGGCCGACACCCGCGCCCGCCAGGTGGCCAGCCGGATCAAGCGCAACCTGGTGGCCCGCGAGCTCTTCATGGACACCGGGACGCCGATCCACCCGATGTCGCCCTTCGTCAAGCTTTTGTGGCTAAAGGAAGAGCACCCGCAACTGCTGGCCAAGACGGCCTATGTTGCCGACATCAAGTCCTACATCTTCCACTACCTCTTCGATACTTTCAAGATCGACATCTCGGTGGCCTCCTGCTCCGGGATGCTCAACATCAACACCCGCAACTGGGACGAGCAGGCGCTCAAGATGACGACCATGCAGGCCCACCAGCTGCCGGAGATCGTCTCCTCCACTAGCCAGGAGGTCGGCCTGACCCCGGCGGCCCAGGCCCGGTTGCAGATCCCGGCCGACACCCCCTTTGTTTACGGGGGCTTCGGCGGGGCGATGTCCAACATCGGCCTCGGCGCCGTCGAGAAGGGGACGGTGGCGATTTCGATCGGCACCTCGGCCGCGGTGCGGGTGATGACCGACGCCCCGGTGATCGACCCCCAGCAGCGGCTCTTCTGCTACGCCCTTGACGCCGAACACTGGGTGATCGGCGGCCCGCTCAACAACGGGGGCGACGTCTTCCAGTGGGCGGTTAACCACCTGGTCGACGCCAACGCCGTCAAGAACGAGGGCACCGATCCCTTCAAACTGGCCAACCAGGTGATCGCCGACGTGCCGGCCGGTTCCCACGGGCTGATCTTCCACCCCTTCCTCGGCGGCGAGCGGGCACCGATCTGGGACGCTAACGCCCGCGGCTCCTTCTTCGGCCTCAACCAGCTCCACACCCGGGCCGACATGCTACGGTCGGTGATGGAGGGGATCACGATGAACGTCGGCAGCGTCTTTGAGGTCCTGACCGACCTTGTCGGCAGCCCGCAAAAGGTGATGGCCGCCGGCGGCTTTACCGATTCGCTGGTCTGGCGCCAGATGCTGGCCGACGTCCTCGGTTACCCGGTTGGGATCGCGATGGCCCACGGTAGTTGCTGCCTCGGAGCGGCAACGATCGCCCTCAAGAGCCTCGGCCGGATCGAGGACTTTTCGATCGTCAAGGACCTGCTCGCCGAGGCCAAGGTCTACGAACCGGACGACGCCACCGCCTATACCTACCAGAAGTACCAGCCGCTCTTCAACCAGGTGGAGCAGCTGCTCAAGCCGGCCTACGCCGCCATCTCCCAGCTTCAGGAACAGTAACTTGCAACCGTCCTTCTGTTTTGCACGGAAGGGCGGTTTTCGTCTTGTAACTAAAAGTAAGTGAAAAAGTTTGCTTGTGGATACCAAAGTTCTGAAACCGGTTGTCATGCCCAAATTTGCCCTTACTAGGGAACTAGACCACTCGCCGAAAATAGCCAAAAGCGGCGAGAATGTTCAAAAATTCACTTGAAAAAGTGGGGGTGGCTAGCTATGATAATAGGCGTAAGGAAACTAAGACAGACGCAAAGGAGATCTGATCCAATGAAGGCTGCAGTTATTAACGATCCAGTAGACGGTTACGTTACGGTTAAGGACGTTACCTTGCGCGACTTGAAGCAAGGCGAAGCCCTGGTTGACATGGAATACTGTGGGTTGTGCCACACCGACCTGCACGTTGCTGCCGGTGACTTCGGCAAGAAGCCGGGCCGGATTATCGGTCACGAAGGGGTCGGCCGCGTATCCAAGGTTGCCCCTGGGGTTACTAGCCTCAAGGTCGGCGACCGGGTATCGATCGCTTGGTTCTACCGTGGCTGTGGCCACTGTGAATACTGCCTGACCGGCCGCGAAACCTTCTGCCGCCAGGTTCAAAACGCCGGCTACACCGTTGACGGGGCGATGGCTCAACAATGCATCGTGGCCGCTGACTACGCCGTTAAGGTGCCGGAAAACCTGGACCCGGTAGAAGCAACTTCGCTGACCTGTGCCGGGGTTACGGTTTACAAGGCCCTCAAGGTGGCCAACATCAAGCCGGGTCAATGGGTATCGATCGTCGGTGCCGGTGGTCTCGGGAACCTGGCCGTTCAATTCGCCCACAACGTCTTCGGCGCACACGTTGTGGTTGTTGACGGGAACGAACCGAAGCTGGAAGCAGCCAAGGAAAACGGGGCTGAAGTCGTAATCAACCGCCACAACGTTGAAAACGTCGGTGAAGAAATCCAAAAGCAAGTTGGTGGGGTTCACGCCGCCGTTGTTACGGCCGTTGCTGCCTCCGCCTTCGACCAAGCGGTTGACTCCTTGCGTCCAGACGGCCGCCTGGTTGCCGTTGCCCTCCCACAAGGGGACATGAAGCTCAACATCGCCAAGACGGTTCTTGACGGGATCATCGTGGCTGGTTCCCTGGTTGGGACCCGTCAAGACCTGGCAGAATGCTTCCAATTCGGGGCAGAAGGCAAGGTTCACCCAATCGTTAAGACTCGCAAGCTGAGCGAAATCAACGACATGATCCAAGAACTCAAGGACAACAAGGTTGTTGGCCGGAACGTGGTTGACTTCACCCAAGAAGCCTAAGCGTGGTCCGCTAAAAACTAAAGAGGCTGGGAAGAAATGAGTTTCTTCCTAGCCTCTTTTTGACTGCTCCTAATATTACTCTGCAATCGCGGGAAAAAAGGGCGCTCCTAGCAGCTGCGCAAGAACGAACTCCGGCCCGGTCCCCGTGCCAAAGCCCGTTCTTACTTAGCTGTACGGAGCGCTTTGAACCTTTTTTCCCAGCTTCTTTTTCTCATCAAATTATAATTTTCCTAAGGTCAGGACCTTGGGGGAGGCAAAGCGGGAAAAGTGTGGTATCATTAAGGTCAAGATTAGTCAAGAAGGGAGCTGAAAACGGTGGAAGAACGAAGTATTTCAGACGTGATTGAGGCCTATTTGAAGTCAATTTTGGGGGACGATCCCAAAATCGAGATTCGCCGGGCGGAAATCGCTGATCACTTCGACGTGGTCCCTTCCCAAATTAACTACGTGATCAAAACCCGCTTCAACCTGCAAAACGGCTACCTAGTCCAGAGCAAGCGCGGCGGCGGGGGCTACATCCGGATCGAGCGGGTCAACCTCCTCGACGACAGCGACGTCCTCGAGATGGTGATCGATAGCATCGGCACGGCAATCAGCGAAAAGGATGCCATCCGGATCATCAACACCCTCTACGAAGAAAAGCTGATTTCACACCGCGAGGGGGACCTGATGCTAGTGGCGATCTCCAAGGCCACCCTCAAGCAAGATGACCGCCGCGCCGAGGCCCGCCTCCGCGCCCGGATCCTGGTTGCCCTCTTAACCCGCCTACGGTACGAATAGAAAAATAACAATCCTTCAGGAGTAAGGATTGTTATTTTTTGTTCCAAAAGGGTATCCTAGAAGAAGAATTTTGCGTGGCCGGGTGCTTTGTCCGGCCAGCACGGGAAAGGAAGAATTGACCTCAATGGACGATTACGACTACTTATACACCCCCAACGCCAAGGCGGTCCTCGAGATTGCCCACGAGCAAGCCCTCACCTTCAAGCATCAGGCGGTCGGCACCGAGCACCTCCTCTTGGCCCTCACCCTGGAAAACAGCGGCCTGGCCGCCGAGATTCTAGACCAGTTCAAGGTCTCCAGTGACGACGTCCGCGCCGAGATCGAGCGCTTCACCGGCTATGGCACCCTCGCCACCGCCAGCCGCCACGACTACCTGCCGGCCTCGCCGAAGTTGCGGGCAATCCTGCGCCTCGCCGCCCAAACCGCCCAGCAGATGGGCACCGAGCGGATCGGGACCGAGCACCTCCTCCTGGCCCTCTTGAGCGACGAAACGATCCTCTCCTCGCGGATCCTGGTCAACCTCGACGTCAACATTCCCCAGGCCCGCCGCCTGCTGGTTCGCAAGCTGGGCCGTGAGCTACCGCAGGGCAACCGGCGGGGGGGCCGCCGCGCGAATGCGACCGCCAGCAATTCGGCCACCCCAACCCTCGACCGGCTGGGCCGCGACCTGACCAGCAAGCAGAACCTGGAAAAGAGCGAGCCGGTGGTCGGCCGCGACCAGGAAATCAAGCGGGTCATCCAGCTTCTTAGCCGCAAGACCAAGAACAACCCGGTCCTCGTCGGCGAGCCCGGGGTCGGTAAGACGGCGATCGTGGAGGGGTTGGCCCAGCAAATCAGCCGCCAGCAGGTGCCGGAATCGCTCCAGCAAAAGCGGGTCGTCGCCCTCGACATGGGCTCGCTGGTGGCCGGCACCAAGTACCGCGGTGAGTTTGAGGACCGCTTGAAGAAGATCATGAACGAGATCTACCGCAGCGACAACGTGATCCTCTTCATCGACGAACTCCACACCGTGGTCGGCGCGGGGGGCGCCGAGGGGGCGGTCGACGCCGCCAACATCCTCAAGCCGGCCCTGGCCCGCGGCGAGTTGCAGCTGATCGGGGCCACCACCCTCGACGAGTACCAGAAGTACATCGAAAAGGACGCCGCCCTCGAACGCCGCTTTGCCAAGGTGACGGTTGAGGAGCCAAGCGACGATGCCACCCTGGAAATCCTCAAGGGGATCCGGCCGGCCTACGAGGCCCACCACCACCTGCAAATCAGCGACGCCGCCCTCGAAGCGGCGGTCCGCCTCTCCAAGCGCTACATCAGCGATCGCTTCCTGCCGGACAAGGCGATTGACCTGGTCGACGAGGCGGCGGCGATGGTCCGGATCAACGCCAGCCAGCCCGACAAGCAAACCGCCAAGGTCGAAGACGAGCTGGCCAGCGTGCGTGACCAAAAGGAGGCCGCCATCCTCGCCCAGGACTTTGACCAGGCGGCCGCCCTCCGCCACCAGGAGCTGACCCTCAAGCGGCGGCTGGACAAGCGGGCCGCCGCCCGCCAGAAGCGCGCCGCAGAGCAACCACTGACCGTGGAGGCCCCGGCGATTGCCCAGGTAGTGGCCGAGTGGACCGGGATCCCGGTCACCCAGTTGCAAAAGAAGGAACAGGACCAGTTGGTCAACCTCGAGGAGGTTCTCCACAAGCGGGTGATCGGTCAAGCCGAGGCGGTCAGCGCAATTGCCCGGGCGATCAGGCGCTCACGCAGTGGCCTCAAGGACCCGCGGCGGCCAATCGGTTCCTTCATGTTCCTCGGCCCGACCGGGGTCGGCAAGACCGAGCTGGCCAAGGCCCTGGCGGCCACCGTCTTCGGCTCCGAGGACAACATGATCCGGATCGACATGTCCGAGTACCAGGAACGCTACAGCACCAGCCGGCTGGTGGGGGCGGCGCCGGGCTACGTTGGTTACGAGGAGGGTGGCCAGCTGACCGAGAAGGTTCGCCAGCACCCCTACTCGGTGGTCCTGCTCGACGAGGCCGAAAAGGCCAACCCGGACGTCTTCAACCTCCTCTTGCAGGTCCTCGACGACGGTTACCTGACCGACTCCAAGGGCCGCAAGGTTGACTTCAAGAACACGATTCTGATCATGACCTCCAACCTGGGGGCCACCCAGCTGCAAGACGAGAAGACGGTCGGCTTCGGCGCCAGCTCGCCGGCCGGCGACTACCAGGCGATGAAGGGCGCGATCATGGAGCAGTTGAAGCTGCACTACCGGCCGGAATTCCTCAACCGGATCGACGAGACAATCGTCTTCCACCCGCTAGACCGGCCGGCCCTTCACCAGATTGTTAAGTTGTTAACGGCTGATTTAAGAAGCCGCTTGGCCGCCCAGGGGATCACCCTCAAATTGACCCCGGCAGCCCTGGATACGATCGCAAAGGCGGGTTATCAACCGGCCTATGGCGCCCGGCCGCTTCGCCGCGCCATTCAGACGATGGTCGAAGACCCCTTAAGTATGAAAATTCTTGAACAAACTCTCACAACCGGTGATCAGGTGACAATTGGCTCCCGGAAGGGCAAATTGACCTTCACCACCAGTCACACGAAATAAACAAAGGTGAAATTAATTCCTAACCAGCACAAACGGCCCCTGGACTTGAAGAATCTAAGTTTTGGGGGCCGTTTTTTTTTTTTTTAAATCTTTCATATTTATCGGGTGCTTCTAAGTTGACAAACTTTATATATTGATAAAAAATAGTTATGCTGTATGGTTATGATGGTTCGCATAATCAAATTAAACACAGGAGAGGAGTTGCAGCCGAGATGAAACGAGCAGAACAATTGGCAAAAACGCGGAACGCGATTCTGAAGACGGCCACCAAGCTGTTTTTGGAAAACGGGTTTGGCAGTACCTCTACCCGGGACATCGCAAAGCAAATTGGGATTACCCAGCCTGCTTTGTACCACCACTTCGCTGACAAGGAAGAATTGTACCTGGATGTTTTGACCGAGTTGTGTGGTAAGGTACGGCAAGAAACCAACCGCGTGCTGCGCAAGGCTGATCTGGATCCGGAAGAACGCCTGTACCAGATCTGCAAGGTTTACCTGAAGTACCACCCGTTGAGCATCTATGGGCAGTACCAGGCGGCTTTGCGCCAGCTAACGCCAAGTGCTCAACACAAGCTGAACATGATCTTTACGATGGATTACCTGGAGCCGCTGTCGCAGTACTTCCGGCTTCCGGATGTTCAGTTGCGGCCGGACTTGATGCCAAAGGAGGCCGCGGAGCTGCTAATTTCCAGTTTGGCCCCGTTGTTTGGAACCTTCCAACAGATTGGGGGCCGTGCGCTGAACACTGAGCAACAGCAAAAGTTGATCATTGATGCCATCATGACTGGGATCACCAACAAGGCGCACAAGGAAGACCCAACGAAGTAGGTTAATCTAATCGTTCTTGGGAGAGAAAAAAACGGATCGGGAAGCCCCGGTCCGTTTTTTGTGTTGGAGAAGAAGCACCGGTTTGGGGTGAGGGAGCGCGTGGGGCGACCGGCTGCCGAGAAGGAATGAACCACCAATGCAAAGAGCGAGCATAAAACTTGCCTGGTAAACGATGCGTGGCCATCATATTTACTATAGTAGGGGCGCGCTCCTTAGTTAGATGGTTAGAGCGCTTGACACGATGCGTACCATACAAAGGTCCTCTAGTTGGTGAAGAGAAAAGGTGGTTGTTGCCGAAGGACAAACAGTTGCCACTAGAGAAGAGAAGTTGCCCAGACCAGAGCGGAGCGAAAACAGTCCCCAGCCGGAAGAACGTTTAAAGAGGAGTTCACTGCTGAAGAGAAACGGTGGTTGTTGCCGAGTGACAAGCAGTCGCCACGGCAACCAAATCGTAGCCAAGGGGCAGAGCGGAGGAGACCCGGGGGCTCAATGGGGAAACTCCCTTAGCGGCTTTGCCGCTTAGGGAGGGCCGAGCTTTGAGATCACGCAAAGCGGGAGCTCAAAGTCGCTGCCCCCCCATGTTCCAGCCCCCGGAAGCTCCGTAGCGGCGCCCCGTTCCGCCCCCCGTCTTTTCCCTTGACAAGCCAGCGCAAGAAGCGTATCTTCTTACTGTATGTAATTGTGAGTTCAATGGGCCTGGTGATCTCTTGTCCACCGGGCACTTTATAAATCCCAAAGGCAATCTGGCGGTTGCTTTTGGATTTTTTTTGCCCAAAAGTTGCAAATTGGTCAATTTGTAACCAAAAAGTAACATTGAACCCACCCAACAAACTTAGTGAGGTGAATAGTTTGGCCGGACACTTAGTAAAATACGGTAAGCACCGTACTCGTCGTAGCTACTCCCGGATCAAGGAAGTCCTGGACCTCCCGAACTTGATTGAAATCCAAACCGATTCCTACAACTGGTTCATGGATAAGGGTCTGCGCGAGATGTTTGATGACATCATGCCGATCGATGACTTCCAAGGAAAGCTTTCCCTGGAGTTCGTTGACTACCAACTCCTGGAACCAAAGTACACCGTCGACGAAGCCCGCGAACACGATGCCAACTACTCGGCACCGCTCCACGTGACCCTGCGCTTGACCAACCACGAAACCGGGGAAATCAAGTCGCAAGACGTCTTCTTCGGTGACTTCCCGCTGATGACCAAGCAGGGGACCTTCATTATTAACGGGGCCGAACGGGTCATCGTTTCCCAACTGGTTCGCTCGCCAGGGGTTTACTACAACGCCGAAAAGGACAAGAACGGCCGCACCAACTACGGGGCCAACTTCATCCCGAACCGCGGGGCCTGGTTGGAATACGAAACCGACGCCAAGGGGATTTCCTACGTCCGCATCGACCGGACGCGGAAGCTGCCGCTAACCGAACTGATTCGCTCGCTCGGCTTCGGCTCCGACGATGAAATCATCGACATGCTCGGTGGCAACAGTGACTCTTTGGCTGCCACCATCGACAAGGACGTTCACAAGAACCCAGAGGACTCCCGGGTTGAAGAAGCGCTCAAGGACATCTACGAACGCCTCCGCCCAGGGGAACCAAAGACGGCCGAATCCGCCCGCAGCCTGCTCAACGCCCGCTTCTTTGACCCGAAGCGCTACGACATGGCCCCGGTTGGCCGCTACAAGACCAACAAGAAGCTGCAGATGCGCTACCGCCTGCTCGGCCTGACTTTGGCCGAAACCCTGGCCGACCCGGAAACCGGGGAAATCCTGGCCAACAAGGGTGACGTGGTTACCAAGGAAGTGCTCAAGAAGCTTGAACCGGCCCTCGAACAAGAAGACTTCAAGACGATCGTTTACCAACCGTCCGACGAAGCCGTCGTTACCGAACCGGTTAAGCTGCAAAAGATCCTGGTTTACTCCAAGAAGGACCCGGAACGGGTTGTGCCGATCGTCTCGAACGGCCACATTCCGTTGGAGCTCAAGCACATCCAACCGGCCGACATCATCGCCTCGGTCAACTACTTCTTCAACCTGCAAGAAGGCATCGGCTCGACCGACGACATCGACCACTTGGGGAACCGGCGGATCCGCTCGGTTGGTGAACTGCTGCAAAACCAGTTCCGGATCGGCCTTGCCCGGATGGAACGGGTGGTTCGCGAACGGATGTCGATCCAAGACATCAACACCGTGACCCCGCAACAGCTGATCAACATCCGGCCAGTGGTGGCAGCGATCAAGGAATTCTTCGGTTCCTCCCAGCTGTCGCAATTCATGGACCAAACCAACCCGCTGGGTGAACTGAACCACAAGCGGCGCCTCTCCGCCCTCGGGCCGGGTGGGCTGACCCGGGACCGGGCCGGCTACGAAGTCCGGGACGTGCACTACACCCACTACGGGCGGATGTGCCCAATCGAAACGCCTGAAGGGCCGAACATCGGGCTGATCAACAACCTCTCGACCTACGCCCGCGTTAACCAGTACGGCTTCATCGAAACCCCGTACCGGCGCGTTTCCTGGGAAACCCACAAGGTAACCGACAAGATCGACTACCTGACTGCCGACGAAGAAGATAACTACATCATCGCCCAAGCCAACACCAAGCTGAACGATGACGGGTCCTTCGCCGAAGAAGAAATCATGTGCCGGGACAAGGAAGACTACATCACCACCTCGGCCGAAAACGTCGACTACATGGACGTTTCGCCAAAGCAAGTGGTTTCCGTGGCTTCCGCATGTATCCCGTTCCTTGAAAACGACGACTCCAACCGGGCGCTGATGGGGGCCAACATGCAACGGCAAGCCGTGCCGCTGATCGACCCGCACGCCGCTTTGATCGGGACCGGGATCGAATACAAGGCCGCCCACGACTCCGGGGTTGCCCTGATTGCTAAGCACCCGGGGACGGTTGAATACGTTGACGCCAAGCGGATTCAAATCCGCCTCGAAGACGGCTCGGTTGACACCTACAAGCTGATGAAGTTCCGCCGTTCCAACGGGGGGAAGAACTACAACCAGCGGCCGATCGTCAAGGTTGGCGACCAGGTGGATGCCGACGAGGTAATCGCCGACGGGCCGTCGATGGACCAGGGGGAACTGGCCCTCGGGCAAAACCCGCTGATCGCCTTCATGACTTGGCAAGGGTACAACTTCGAAGACGCGATCGCGATCTCCGAACGGCTGGTTAAGGACGACGTTTATACTTCGATCCACATCGAGTCCTACGAATCCGAAGCCCGCGAAACCAAGCTCGGGCCGGAAGAAATGACCCGCGAACTGCCAAACGTCGGCGCCGACGCCCTGAAGAACCTCGACGAAACCGGGGTCATCCGGATCGGGTCTGAGGTTCACGACGGCGACATCCTGGTTGGGAAGGTAACGCCGAAGGGGGTTACCGAACTCTCGGCCGAAGAACGGCTTCTCCACGCCATCTTCGGGGAAAAGTCCCGCGAAGTCCGCGATACCTCCCTGCGGGTACCGCACGGTGGCGGGGGGATCATCCAGGACGTGAAGATCTTCACCCGCGAAAACGGCGACGAGCTGGCACCGGGGGTTAACAAGATGGTCCGCGTCTACATCGCCCAAAAGCGGAAGCTGCAAGTTGGTGACAAGATGTCCGGCCGACACGGGAACAAGGGGACGGTTTCGATCGTCATCCCAGAAGAAGACATGCCGTACATGCCAGACGGGACGCCGATTGACATCATGCTGAGTCCAATGGGGGTTCCATCCCGGATGAACATCGGGCAAGTGATCGAACTTCACCTTGGGATGGCTGCTCGTCAACTCGGCATCCATATTGCCACGCCAGTCTTTGACGGGGCCACCGACCAGGACGTTTGGGACGCCGTTAAGGAAGCCGGGCTGCCGGCCGACGGCAAGACAATCCTCTACGACGGCCGGACCGGGGAACCGTTTGAAAACCGGATCGCCGTTGGGGTCATGAACTACCTCAAGCTAGCCCACATGGCCGACGACAAGATCCACGCCCGGTCGATCGGGCCATACTCCCTGGTTACCCAACAACCACTCGGTGGGAAGGCCCAATTCGGTGGTCAACGGTTCGGGGAAATGGAAGTTTGGGCCCTCGAAGCATACGGGGCCGCTTACACCCTGCAAGAAATCCTGACCTACAAGTCCGACGACGTGGTTGGCCGGGTCAACACCTACGACGCGATCATCAACGGCGACCGGATTCCAAAGCCGGGCGTGCCGGAATCCTTCCGCGTCTTGGTTAAGGAACTGCAATCCCTCGGGCTCGACATGAAGGTTCTCGATGGTGACCACCAAGAAGTGCAACTGAAGAACGAAGACGAAGAAGTAATTGATGTCCGCAAGCGGGCCCAGGCAAACCGCCAGGAGAACGCCGAAGCGGCTGAAAAGCCGGCTGACGCAGCCCCGAGCGAAGCAAGCACGGACTAAGAATAGGAGGATTGCCCTTTGATTGACGTCAACAAATTTGAAAGCATGCAAATCGCGTTGGCCTCGCCCAACAAGATTCGCTCTTGGTCGTACGGGGAAGTCAAGAAGCCCGAAACGATCAACTACCGGACTTTGAAGCCGGAAAAGGAAGGGCTATTTGACGAGCGCATCTTTGGGCCGACCAAGGACTACGAGTGTGCCTGTGGCAAGTACAAGCGGGTGCGCTTCAAGGGCCTGGTGTGTGACCGCTGTGGGGTTGAAGTAACCACCGCCAAGGTCCGCCGGGAACGGATGGGCCACATCGAACTGGCCGCCCCGGTTTCCCACATCTGGTACTTCAAGGGGATCCCGTCCCGGATGGGGCTGATCCTCGACATGAGCCCGCGGGCCCTGGAAGAAGTTATCTACTTCGCTTCCTACGTTGTGCTTGACGCCGGCGACACCCCGCTGGAAAAGAAGCAACTCCTGTCCGAACCGGAATACCGCGAAAAGAAGGCCGAATACGGCGACCGCTTCACCGCCCAAATGGGGGCCGAAGCGATCCAAAAGCTCCTGATCGATGTCGACATGGAAAAGGAAGCGGCCGAACTGAAGGCCACCCTGAAGGAAGCCACCGGTCAAAAGCGGACCCGGGCCGTTCGCCGGCTCGACATCCTCGAGGCCTTCCTCAAGTCCGGCAACAAGCCGGAATGGATGGTCATGGACGTCATTCCGGTGATGCCGCCGGACCTGCGGCCAATGGTTCAACTCGAAGGGGGCCGCTTCGCCACCTCCGACTTGAATGACCTCTACCGCCGGGTGATCAACCGGAACAACCGGCTCAAGCGCCTGCTTGAACTCAATGCCCCCGGGATCATCGTTCAAAACGAAAAGCGGATGCTCCAGGAAGCCGTCGACGCCCTGATCGACAACGGTCGTCGTGGTCGCCCGGTTGCTGGGCCGGGGAACCGGCCGCTCAAGTCGCTTTCCCACCTCCTCAAGGGGAAGCAAGGGCGCTTCCGGCAAAACCTGCTCGGGAAGCGGGTTGACTACTCCGGGCGGTCGGTTATCGACGTTGGTCCGTCGCTGAAGATGAGCCAAATGGGGCTGCCGATCCAAATGGCCCTCGAGCTCTTCAAGCCGTTCATCATGCACGAACTGACCAAGCGCAAGCTGGTCAACAACGTCAAGGCGGCCAAGCGCCTGATCGACAAGCGCGACAACAAGGTCTTCGACGTCCTCGAAGACGTGATCAAGGAACACCCAGTGCTCTTAAACCGCGCCCCTACCCTGCACCGGTTGGGGATTCAAGCCTTCGAACCGATCCTGGTATCCGGGAAGTCGATGCGGCTTCACCCGCTGGTATGTGCGGCCTACAACGCCGACTTCGACGGGGACCAAATGGCCATCCACGTGCCGTTGTCTGACGAAGCCCAGGCCGAAGCTCGTCTGCTGATGCTGGCCGCCCACCACATCCTCAGTCCGCGGGACGGGGAACCGATCGTGGCCCCATCGCAAGACATGGTTATCGGGAACTACTACATGACCACCGAAGACGCGGCCCGCGAAGGGGAAGGGA
>CALVGV010000039.1 GCA_944327195.1 uncultured Limosilactobacillus sp. | reverse complement strand
GCGTTTTCTATTTTTTACGCGAGAAAGCCTAGAGTCGCGGTGGTTAGCCGTGATTCTAGGCTTTCAAGTTTCAGATATAAATTAAAACATCCTTTTCTTTAGTTCGTATCAACTTATCAACGGTACCTACTATACACGGGCGGAATTACGGGGCAATTACTACCAAATATCAAATCCCGCCTCCCCTGTAACATCGTGTAATCTTTTATGCAATTTTAAGGTTCGGGAAAGAGAAAAAAGGTTCGCAAATCCAGGCCTGGCGGGCGATTGCCGCCCTCCCCCGTCCCGGGAGGGCCATTCGGCTAATTTGTAACATTTGGGCCAAAAAAATCCGGGATTTGGGCTGGCTTTGCCCTTTTTTGGCCTAATTTAGGGGTGAGAATGGCCACTTTGTTAATCTTCGTGTAACAAAGCTTCCCTTGGTCCCCCGGAGCCCCCAGCGGCAAAGTCGCTTTTTAGGCGAACATCGACCGAAAATCGTTCAAATTTGACGAAAACTAACCTGAATTATGAATGAATAATGAATGGAATCGCCAGGTGGCCCCCTCCCCCAGTCGAGAGCCCGCTCCAATCCCAAGAAAGCAAAAAGGACCGGGCGAAACCCAGTCCTTCATTATCATAGTAGGAATTCTTTTGCCTAAGCGGTCACCAGGCTGTGCTTGCGCGGCATCAGCAGGTTGAGCACGATCGCCGCCAGGGCCGCAATCGCCACCGGCGAACCCAGCAGGTACTGCAGCATCTGCGGGGCCCCACTCGTCACCTTGCTTGGCAAGAGGACGATCGCCAGGGTGAGGATGATCGGCAGGCCAATGATGTAAAGGTCGCTGGCCTCGGTCTTGAGCTGGCGAATCACGTTCAGGCCGTTGAGCATGATCGTGACGGTGATGATCGCAAAGACGCCCCCGATCACCGGCGCCGGAACCGCCGCCAGGAAGGCCGACAGCTTGGAGAAGAAGCCGAGGACGATAAACCAGCTCCCGGCCGCAACGAAGACCCGCTTGGAGGCCACCCCGGTGATCGAGATCACCCCGGCGTTGGTCGAGTAGCCGGTCACCGGCGTCGTGCCGGCCAAACCGGCGATCAGGCAGGAGAGGCCCTCGCCGATGATCCCGCGGTTCCACTGCTTCTCGGTGATTTCGTGGTTGGTGACCGCCCCCATCGCGAACCAGGTCCCGGTGGTTTCGGTGGTGATGATCGCGTAGATGATGACGAAGGTCAAGATGGCGGTCAGGTCAAAGTGGATCCCCCAGTGGAAGACCGTCCGTTGCGGGAGGCCAAACCAGGCCGCCTTGGCAACGGTTTGCCAGTCGAAGCGCCCCATCATGGCACTCAGCAGGGTCCCCACCAAGAGGGCAATCACGATCGAGCCGGTGCGGAAGATCTTTTGCACCCGCGGGAAGCGAATGCTGATCGCCACGCAGACCAGCAAGGTGAAGGCGGTCGCCGCTGCCAGTTCGATGTTTTGGTAGATGTTACCACTGGCGTCAAAGATGTTGTCGTTTAAGGCCGACGGGATCAGCGATAGGCCCACGCAGGTGATGATCGTCCCGCCGACGACGGCCGGTACCAGCTTATTGATGATCTTTTGGAAGACCCCGGTCATCCCCAAGAGGACCATCAGCAAGGAGCCGACTACCAGGGCGCCGATCAGGGTGGCCATCCCGTTGCCCTTCAGGCCCCCGCTGGCGGCGACGATCCCGGCGGCCGCGGTCAGCGGCACGAAGGACGGCCCCTGCGATATCGGCATCTTCATGAAGAAGGCCGTTTGCAGGATGGTGCCGATCCCGGCCGCCAGGAAGGTCCCCTGCAAGAGGCCCTGGGAATCGGCCGCCCCCATTGCCAGGAGGCCGGCCAGGATGATCGGCGGCACGTAGACGTCCATCGCCAAGACATGTTGGAGGCCCAGCAGGGTGGCTTCGCTCACCGGCACCTGCTCGTCCGGCCCAATCATCAGGTTGCTTTCAACGTTCTTATCCATTCTGTTTCTCCCTTTATCAAACGGATTTGAAAGGCCGTCGGTGAAAATGTTCCGCTTTTATCCCAAAACTGGTTCAGTCCATTCATCAACCTTCGGTTTTTCGTTGTTAAGAATAATATCACGAACGATTAAGAAAGTAAATGGCTAGAGAAACAAAAACTTCCGAACAAAATCATTGTTCGGAAGTAAATCTTTTTACATTTTCGCTCCAGGCCGGCCTCAGCGAACCAGCTTGTCCCAGATCTGGACCTTGCCGCTGGCCAGCGTCTTGGGCACGTCGATGATCCGCTGGTTGGCGCTCCCGCGGAACTGGAGGGTCAGGTCCTTCTGGTCCAGTAGGAAGCGGCCGTCAACCAGGATGTCGATCAGGGACAGCAATTCCTTCTTATCGGCCGAGTCCTTTTGCAACTCCTCCCAGGTGTAGCCGCTCCAGGACCAGATGTCCTTTTGGTGGCCAAACTCGGCCCGCACCCGCTTGGCCAGCCGGATGCAGACCTGGGTGTTCAAGAAGGGCTCGCCGCCCAAAAAGGTCAGCCCCTGGACGTAGGACTGGCCCAGGTCTTCGATGATCTGGTCCTCCAGCTCCTGGGTGTAGGGCTGGCCGTAGCGAAAGTTTTGCGCCGCCACGTTGTAGCAGCCCGGGCAGTGGAAGGGACAGCCGGACACGTAGAGGCTGCAGCGGATCCCCTCGCCGTCGACGAAGTTGAAGGGCTTGTAGTCGGCGACGTACTGCTGGGAGAGGTCGCTAGCGAGCCACTCGTTGGGCTTCGGATTGTTTGGCTTTCTCAAACTCTGCGGCATGCGCAATCATCCCCTTCGTCATGTTCTTGGCCCGGTGAATAATTTCCTCGTGGCGACCGTGGACCATCGGCCGCTGCTGCGGGTTGCCGAGGTAGCCACAGGTCCGCTTGACCACGTCGCAGGTGGCCGGGTCGTGGTTGCCACACTGCGGGCACTTGAAGCCCTGGGCGGTGGCTTTAAACTCACCCTTGAAGCCGCACTTGAAGCACTGGTCGATCGCCGTGTTGGTGCCGAGGTAGCCCACGTGGTCGTAGGCCCAGTCCCAGACCGCCTCGAGCGCCTTCGGGTTTTGGCGCAGGTTCGGGTACTCGCAGTAGTGAATGAAGCCGCCGGCGGCGTACTGGGGGAAGTCCTCCTCGAAGGTCAGCTTCTCAAAGGGGGTCGGGTGCTTGCGGACGTCGTAGTGGAAGCTGTTGGTGTAGTATTCCTTGTCGGTCACGTCAGCCACCCGGCCAAACTTCTTCAGGTCGGCCTGGCAGAAGGTGTCGGTCAGCGATTCGGCCGGGGTTGAGTAGAGGCTGAAGTGGTAGCCCTCCTCTTCTTCCCATTGGTGGCAGGCGGCGGCCATCTTCTTGACGATCTCCAAGACGAACTGCTTGGCAACCGGGTTGCTTTCCCAGCGGGGGCCAAAAAAGTGGGCGCCAACCTCGTAGAGGCCGATGTAGCCCAGGGAAACGGTGGCCCGGCTGTTTTTGAAGACCTCATCAACGCTGTCGGTCGGCTTGAGCCGCTTGCCAAAGGCGCCGTACATGTACAAAAGCGGGGCGTTTTCCGGCTTGGCCTGCTTGGTGCGCTCGATCCGGTAGTCGAGGGCCAGCTTGGCCAGCTGGAGGCGTTCCTTGAGGATTTCCCAGAACTCTTCCTGACTCCCCTTGGCCAGGAGGGCGATCCGCGGCAGGTTGAGGGAAACGACGCCGAGGTTCATCCGGCCGGAGTTGACCTCCTTGCCGCTCTCGGGGTCCACCCAGCCCTGCAGGAAGCTGCGGCAGCCCATCGGCGTCTTGAAGGAGCCGGTGATCTCCTTGATCTTATCGTACATCAAGAGGTCGGGGTACATCCGCTTGATGGCGCACTCCAGGGCCAGCTGCTTGATGTCGTAGTTGGGGTCGCCGGGGTCGAGGTTGAGGCCGCGCTTGACGGTGAAGATCAGCTTGGGGAAGATCGCCGTCCGGTGTTCCTTGCCCAGCCCCTTGATGCGGATCTGGAGAATTGACCGCTGGATGGCGCGGGCAATCCAGGAGGTGCCGAGGCCGAAGTTGATCGTGGTGAAGGGGGTCTGCCCCTGGGAAGAATAGAGGGTGTTGATCTCGTATTCGAGCGCCTGCATGGCGTCGTAGATATCCTTTTCGGTCTTTTGCTTGGCGTACTCCTCCTGGCGGTCCGGTTGAACCCACTCACGGGCGTCCTTGAAGTGCTTTTGGTAGTTCAGCTCGGCGTAGGGTTCGAGCAGCTGGTCGATCCGGTTGGCCGAGCAGCCGCCGTATTGCAAAGAGGCCACGTTGGCAATGATTTGCGACATCTGGGCGGTGGCGGTTTGAATCGAGCGCGGCGAGTCGACCCAGGCGTTGCCGATCTTGAAGCCGTGGGCCAGCATCTCGTCGAAGTCGATCAGGCAACAGTTGGTTTCCGGGGTGACCGGCGAGTAGTCGAGGTCGTGCCAGTGGAGGTCACCGCGGAGGTGGGCCTTGGCCACCACCTGGGGCAGCATCTGCAGGCCGAGGGCGCGGCTCACCACGCCGGCCTCGAGGTCGCGTTGGGTGTTGAAGACCCGCGAGTCCTTGTTGGCGTTCTCGTGAACCACCCGGGCCTGGTGGCCAAAGAGGCCGGCCAGCTTCTGCTGGGGGTCGGTTGCGGCGGCAAACTGTTCCTCATCGGCCTGGCGAAAGGCGCGAAAGGCGCGGGCGGCTTCCGGCGTCCCCGCGGCCTCGAGGCTATCACAAATAATGGAAGCAATTTGTGTGCTCTGCACCAGCTCTTGGGCGTTTAGCTGGTCAACGAGGGTCGCCACCACCGCCTGGCGCACCCGGTCGGGCAGGCGGAGCTGGTCGAGAACCCAGTCGATCTTGTAGGGGTAAAAGGACATCCGCGTGCCGTCCCGCTTTTCGACGGTCAGCGACCGCAATTGTCCGAGTTGATCATCAGTCATTTTATCCATCCCTTTCGTTAACGGTATCGATTCTACCCGCTAACACAAGATATAGGAAGTCTTGACTTTTCAAATACCATATGTTGTAGGGCGGCGGCGACCCCAAATTTAGCCGGTCACAGCCAGTTTGATTGATCAGTCAATCAGCCGGCCCCCAAAGCCATTTTCGGCCCCTTTCCCCTACCCCGCCGGGCGACCAGGCGGGGTGATTCCACGCAGCCAGGTGGCCCTAATTGAACGGGTGATTTAGCGAAAAAAACTTTTCCCCGCCCCGCTCGGCTGACCATTTTGTCATGAATGGCCCCAGCAAAAAACGGCCGGCCCAAGAGCCAACCGTTTCCTATTAATTATTGGAGCTGATTAGAGTTCCCCTTCGGCAATCGAATCGAGCAACGGCCGCGACGGGATGAAGTAGAGCTGACCGGACAGGATGTCGGAGAAGGTCAACAGGTAGTCGCTCTTTTCGACCATGTTCTTCAGCATCATCTTGGTAACCGTCCAGTGGCGCGAGTAGCCGATGAAGTAGGTCCCGGTGTTGTCGGAGGCCGGGTCGGAGTACGGCACGTTCATCCGGACGATCTTTTGCTCGACGCCGTTAATTTCGGCCTTGGAGGCAACGTTGTGGGCGTTCTTGAACTTCTCGCCGTCTTCCAGTTCCAGGTCGGTGAACTTTTCGCGGCCAACCGCCTTTTCCTGGTCCTCGGTCTTGAGCTTGTTCCAAAAGTCCATGTTGTGGCGCCACTTCTGGGCGAAGGCGTAGGAACCATTGATGAAGTCCGGGTCCTCGTCGCCGATGATGGCGTAGTCGGCAGCGTCCTCGATTTGCGGGGCCTCGGTGCCGTCGATGAAGCCGATGATCGCCCGGCCCTCAAAGTAGCGGAAGCCCTTGGTTTCGTCGACCACGGTGGTGACGTCCTTCAGGAAGCGGCGGAACTGGCTGATTGCCTCGTACACAACCGCCTCGTCCTTGGCGCGAATGTGGAAGAAGAGGTCCCCTTCCGAGGCCGGCATCGAGTACTTCGGCCCACTCAGGGTTTCGTAGGTTTCCAGCTCCTTTGGCTTCTTGGCGTCCGGGAAGAGGTAGTCCCAGGCGGCGTTGCTGAAGCCAAAGGCCGCCTTGAGGTCACCGTCGGCGTCGCGAATCCGCAGCGAACGCAGGATGGCCTGGTAGCGGTCGGCAAATTCCTCGATCGTTTCCCGTTCGGCCGCCTGGTCCTTGCGGTTGAGCTTGAGGACGGTGAACTGCACGTGCTGGCCAACGTCCTTCCAAACGTCTTGGGCCTTCATTGGATCAATCGTCATTGAAAAATCCCCCTTTGTGACGTAGCGGGGAAGCTCCCCGTTGCGCGGTACCATTGCATGAATCACGGACGAAAAAGCGGTTTCTCGTCTTCTAATTAATTGTATCATAAAACCCGCCGCGGCGGGCAAAAGCCGCTGTGGCGGGTTGAATCGGGACGGGGGCTACTTGCCGAGGTAGTTCGACTTGGTGCCGAACCACTTCTCGTTGATCTTTTCCAGCTCGCCGTCCTTTTGCATCTTGATCAGGGCCTGGTTGATCTTCTTGCGCAAAGTCTTGTCGCCCTTGCGGAGGCCAACGGCGAAGTGGTCAATTGGGAAGGCCTTGCTGGTGATCACCTTGTAGGCACTGCTGTCCTTTTGGTGCTGGATGTAGTACTTGGCGTAGACCTTGTCCATCAAGATCCCCTGGATCCGGCCGGCGTTGAGGTCGATGAAGGCGTTGGGGAAGGTGTCGTAGAGGATCGGGCTCTTGCCCTTGATCAGGTTCTTCAGCACCTTCGGGTAGGCCGACAGCTCGGTTTGGCCGGTCGAGCCGTTTTGCACCCCGAGCACCTTGCCCTTCATGTCGGCAAAGGAGTTGATGTGGTCACTCTTCTTGGTCACCAGCACCTGCTGGTTTTGCAGGTAGGGAATCGAGAAGGCCACCTTCTTGGCGCGGGCGCTGGTCTTGGAGTAGCCGTTCCAGATCAGGTCGATCGTGCCGTTGCGCAGCTCGGTTTCCTTCATTGACCAGTCGATCGTTTGGAAGTCAACCTTGATCCCGTACTGCTTGAAGACCGCCTTGGCCAGGTCGATGTCGTAGCCGACCAGCTTGCCGTTCTTTTGGCGAAAGCCCATCGGCACAAAGCTGTCGTCGAGGCCGATCACGACCTTCTTCTTCTTTTTGATTTGGGCCCAGGTATCCTGGCTGTCGGCCCGCTGAACCACCGACTGGCACCCGGCCAGCAGGAAGATCGGCAGGCACAGCGCCAGCAGGGCCAGCACTTTCACTGCTCGTTTCATTGCTTATTCGCCCGCCTTTGCTTGCTGTTGTTGATCGAGGGCCGTCACCTTGAGGAGCTTGTCGGCAATCTTCTCGGCAAACTCCATGTCGTGGGTGACCACCAGCTGGGTCATCCCCTGCCCCTTGAGCTTGAGGAGGAGATTGGCCACCTCGTCGCGCAGGTGCGGGTCAAGGGCGCTGGTTGGCTCGTCGTAGCAAAGGATCTTGGGGTTCATCGCCAGGGCGCGGGCGATCGCCACCCGCTGCTTTTGCCCCCCGGACAACTGGTAGGGGTAGAGGCCACCCTTGTTGGCCAGGCCCAGCTGGCCGAGGAGGTCCTCCCCGCGCTTATCCGCACTCTTTTGGCCCTCCTTGAGCACCATTTGCGGGGCAAGGGTGATGTTTTCCAAAACGGTCAGGTGCGGGAAGAGGTTGTAGTCTTGGAAGACCACCCCCATCACCGCGTCGCTGGCCGCCGTCCCGCGGGGGTCAAAGGGCTGACCATCAATCAAAAACTCGCCGCTGTCGGCCTCCTCCAGGCCGGTGATGCAGCGCAGGAGGGTCGTCTTGCCGGCCCCCGACGGCCCCACGATTGCCAGGATCTGGCCGTCCTCGACAGTCAGGTTGACCCCGTTTAGGATCTGGCGGCTGCCAAACTTCTTCTTGAGATTCTTAATTTCGAGCATCAAAATCCCTCCTTACTTGTAGTACGAGTAGCGCTGTTCCACCTTGTGCAGGACGTAGGTGGCAATCCCGATCAAGATCAGGTAGATGACGCCGACCAGGAGCAGCGGCACCAGGGTGACGTCGCGGCTGGTGGCCACGTTGCCGGCCCGCAGGAGGTCGCCGAGGCCGATCACGTAGACCAGCGAGGAGTCCTTGATCAGGTTGATCACTTCGTTACCGATTGAGGGGATGACGATCTTGACCACCTGCGGGATGACGATCTTGCGCAGGGTCTGGCCGTAGGAGAGGCGCAGCACCCGCGCCCCCTCGTATTGGCCCTCGTCAATCGACTGGAAGCCGCCGCGGAAGATTTCGGCGAAGTAGGCACCGTAGTTGAGGATGAAGGCAAAGAGCGCCGCCTCGTACCGTTGGAAGACGATCCCGATCAGCGGCAGGCCGTAGAAGACGAAGATCAGTTGCAAAAGCAGCGGCGTCCCCCGCATCAGCCAGACGTAGAGGTCGAGGACCCACTTGAGCGGCTTGATCTTACTGATCAGGCCAATTGAGACCAGGATCCCCAGCGGCAGGGAGCCCAGCAGGGTCCAGAAGAAGAGCGAGAGGGTGATTTTGACCCCGCCCAGCAGCGAGGGCAAGATTTCACTAATGTAGGATAAAGACATGAAGAATGAGACCTCCTTTGGGTCATTTTGAAATGACATTGGAAAAGCGACGAAGGGGCAAAAAGAAAACGCCCCCCGAAGATTGCTCTTCAGGGGACGCTTCACCGTGGTTCCACCCCAGTTCACGGGCGCCTTGCAGCGTCCGCCTCAGCAAGTTCAATTGCCCGCACATAAAAACGCCCCCGACCATGGTTGGTCAGAGGGCGTTGCCGCGGTTCCACCTCATCTTGCCGCTTCCTCACGAAAACGGCCTCAGCGAGTTCAATTAAACTCTGCGCTGTAACGGGCGGCCCCGGGCTTCATTTGGTGAAGTCAACTCACAGGTGTGTTTCAGGGCACCCCGCCGCCTCCTTGCACCAACCGAGACTCTCTGGTTGACGGGGCCACCCCTACTGGTTCTGCTCTTCGTCGTTCAATTGATTGTCACTAGCTTACCGACTTTTGCCGCCGGTGTCAATCCCCATTTTAAGGAAAATTAAAAAATAATGAGAAACCGCTTGCTAGCGTTGCTCCTTGGCCAGGGTCTTCCGGTAAAGACGGCTGATCGGCCAGTAGAGGATCACGAAGTAGACCAGGTTGAGGGCCAGGGTGGGCGCCAAGACATCGACGATGAAGTCGGCAAAGCCCACCGAAACGACGCCGATCATCAGGTAGGCCCAGTAGTTCAACAGCTCGAAGACGGCCAGGACAATGAAGAAGATCAGAATCGAGGTCAGAAAGGAGGGGTTGAAGTTCTTGGCCAAAACCCGCGTCAGCCAAACCATCAGCGGGTACAAGAAGATGAACAGGCCCCAGATCCCCGAGTAGTAGAGGTCGGCCACCGCCCCCACCAGGATGGCAAAGCCGGTCAACGGGATCTGGATGTCGTCTTCAAAGAAGTAGGCCAGCACCAGCCACAACAGGGCCAGCTCGGAAACCATTGAGTAGGGGTAGGAAAAGTAGAGCTGCCCCAGAAGCTTGCTCAGCGACCCGTCGAGGAAGAAACAGATGAAGAGGCCAATCGGGAAGATAAACCGAAGGCGTGAGATCCGATACATCACGTCGCCCCCTTAGTTGCTGGTCTTGGCGACCGAAACGATGTTGAGGTTGTTGAAGTCGGCGGCCGGCTTGATGTAGACCTTCTTGGCCAGACCGTAGTCGTCCTTCCCGATCCGGGAAACCTTGCCGACGTAGAGGCCCTTCGGCGTGACGCCACCCATCCCACTGGTGTAGACCTTGGCCCCCTTCTTGAGGCTGGCTTTGGTGGTGACTTCGCCCATGATCAGCTCGTTGGTCGACGAGTTGTAACTGGTGATGATCCCGTTGACCGTCTTGCTGCCGCTAGTGATCTGGATGGCAAAGCGGTTGGCCGATTCACTGGTGTCGGTCAGCAGTTCGACCTTACTGTTAGTCTTGTTGACCTCGGTTACCCGGCCGACCAGGCTACCGCCGGACATGACCGGCATGTTCTTCTTGATCCCGCTCGATTGCCCCTTGTTGATCACGACCTGCTTTTGCCAGGCCGACGGGGTGCGGGTGATCACGGCCGCGGTGATCAGCTCGTAGTCAGTCATCGAGCTCTTCATCTTCAACTCGGCCTTCAGTTCCTTGTTTTCCTTGGCCAGGGTTTGGTCCCGGACCTTGGTTTGGGCAATCTCGGCCACCTGGGCCTTCAATTCCTTGTTTTCCTGGTAGGTGTTGAGGAGGTTACTGTAGTTCGAGTAAATGCTCCCCACCCAGTTGGCCGGGTAGGCAACCACGTCGTTGGCAAAGCCGACGATGTCGTTGCCGAATTGCTGAATCAACGGCGGGGTGGACTTGTTGTTGCGGAGGGTTACCGATCCCCCCATCAACCCAAAGGCCGCCACGAGGCTAATCACGATTAACACTAACCGTCGATTTGAAAAAAATTTACGCATGTTAAGATTCTCCACTCTCGCCCAGCAGGGGAAAAAGGGCCGGATACAGAAAGAGGACGTGATAAAAGCGTGCTTTCGTCACATCCCCAACTGCAACCGGTCAGCCCCGGCTACTTTTTCTTCTTCATCACGTCGATGCTCTTCAGCGACTCCCCGGTCCCGATTGCCACGCAATCCAACGGGTCGTTGGCGATGAAGACTGGCACCTTGGTGGCGTCGGCAATTACTTCCGGCAGGTGCTTGAGCAAGGCCCCACCCCCGGTGAGGACGATCCCGTGGTCGATCACGTCGGCGGCAATTTCCGGCGAGGTTTCTTCCAGGGTCCCCTTGATGGCGGCGATGATTTCGCTGACCACGTCTTGGAGGGCAGAGGAAACGTCAACGGCGGACACTTCCATCGTCTTCGGCAGGCCAGTTACCAGGTCACGACCGCGAATTTCGGTCGTCCCCATGTCGTGGGCGGCCTCCACCGAGGCGGAACCGATGTCCCACTTAAGCTTTTCGGCTGTCCGTTCCCCGATCAGGAGGTTCTTGCGTTGGCGAACAAACTGGGTGATGGCGTCATTCATCTTGTCGCCGGCCATCCGGATCGACCGGCTGGAAACGATCCCCCCGAGGGAAATCGTGGCCACGTCGGTCGTCCCGCCACCAATATCAACCACCATGCTCCCGGTTGGGTCCATGACTGGCAGCCCGGCCCCGATTGCGGCGGCAAATGGTTCTTCAATTACGTAGGCATCGCGCGCCCCGGCAACCCGGGTGGCGTCGATTACGGCCCGCTTTTCAACTTCGGTAATCCCACTTGGCACACAAACCATTACGTAGGGCTTGCCAGCGTTCTTTCCGAGGGCCTTTTGCATGTAGTATTGCATCATCGCAACCGTCGTGTCGTAGTCGGCGATTACCCCGTCCTTCATCGGGCGGATGGCCACGATGCTAGCCGGAGTGCGGCCAATCATGTCGCGCGCTTCTTCCCCAACGGAGATGACTTCGTTGGTCTTGCTGTTGCGGGCAACGACCGATGGTTCGCGGAGAACGATCCCTTTCCCGTCAATGTACACAATCGTGTTTGCGGTCCCGAGATCGATCCCAATATTCTTAGTTCCGATTCCTAATGCCACTCTGTTTCTTCCCTTCAAATTCAGTAAACATGTTTATATCGGTGATATTATACCATATCGCACCGATTCTGACAGTTGATAATGATACACCAAGTGATAACAGAAAGATAGGGAAGTTGGCGAGGTTTATAAGTTCTTAATTTTTCCGTCCCCCCTCCCCCAAGTTTTCGCGCCAGGAATAGTAATCCTGGTTACCGATCACCAGAAAATCGACCAGCGGGATCCCCACTAACTGGCCGGCCTTTTCGATCCGCTGGCAAAAGCGGAGGTCGGCCGCCGAGGGCTTGGGTTGGCCCGAGGGGTGGTTGTGGGCGAGGATGATCCCGCTGGCGCAGTTTTGCAAAGCAAAGCGCAGGATCTGGTCCGGGTAGAGGGCGCACTCGCTAGTCCCACCGGCAAAGAGGATCTTGAACTGGATGATCTCGTTATGAACGTCGGTGCACACCAGGGCCACCTGCTCCTGCTCGCTGCCGGCAAAGTAGTCGACCAAATCGCTGCCGACCAGCTGGCTGGAATAGGCCTGGCCCCAGTACTCGCGCGGGCTCTTGACGATCAGCATCCCCGCCTCGATCGCCGACAAGAGCGGCGCCAGGTGGGGCAGGTCGTGGTCGGCCAGGGCGTTGCGCTCGTTTTCGCTCAGGTTGCGAAAGGCGGCCGGGGTCGGCACCTGCTGCAACCACCACTTGAGCAGGGCCGGCTGGTCGGCCAGGGCTCCCTTGATCAGCGAGCGGTAGCGAAGTTCGGCCTCGGGCCGGTCTAAACGTGTAATCATAAAAATTCCCCCTTTACTATGATATATACGGTAACGGGGGAATTTTTACTCTGTTAATTTTCTAAGTAATTTCGCGCCTCGGAGACGAAGTAGAGCGAGCCGGTGATTAAGATAACATCGTCGGCCCCCGCCTCCTGCGTAATTTTGTAAAGGCCGAGCCGCCAGTCGGCGACTGCGGCCATTGGGTAGCGGGTTTGGATCCCCGCTGCCAGGGCACTCAGGTCGGCACTCGGCCGGCTGGCACTGGGGCCGGCAAAGGGGGTCAAGTAGAGGTGGGCGTTCTTGAGGCTAGCCAGCTCGCCGAGCATCAGCTCCGCCTGCTTGTCGGCCAGGATCCCGACCAGCAGGTAGACCTGGCGGTCGGCAAACTCAGCCTCAATCGTCTTCACCAGCGCCTGAACCCCGGGGAGGTTGTGGGCCCCGTCCAAAAGCATCAGCGGCTCGGAATTGACGACCTCCATCCGCCCCGGCCAGCTGGCGGTCGCCAGCCCCTGCTTGAGGGCGGCGGCTTGCAACGGCCGGGCGGTCTCTTCCAGGAAGGTGGTTGTCAGCGCCAGGGCAACGGCGGCGTTTTCGACCTGGTAGGCCCCGGCCAGGCCGAGGCGGGCGCCAAAGTGGCCCAGCCCCGGGCCGCGGTAGGCCAACTTGGGGTAGAGGGCGCCGGGGGTCTGGTTGCTGACGGTAAAGTCGCGGCCGAACTTCAGCTGCGGGCTCCCCAGCTTGGCGGCCTGCTGGTCGACCACTTCCTGGGCGGCAGCGGGCAGGCGGCCGCTGATCACCGGCCGGCCCGGCTTGATGATGCCGGCCTTCTGGGCGGCGATTTCGGCCAGGGTGTCGCCGAGGATGGCCATGTGGTCGTAGCCAACGGTGACGATCGCCGTTGCCACCGGGGCGGTGACCACGTTGGTTGAGTCCCACTTGCCGCCGATGCCGACCTCGAGGATCACCGCGTCCGGCTGGCGGTCCTGAAAGTAAAGGAGGGCGATCGCCAGGTCGATTTCAAACTCGACCGGGCCCCCTTCCGGCCGGGCGGCGTCCAGGGCTTCGACCACCGGGACCAGCTGGCGGGTGTACTTGACCAGGTCGGCGTCGCTGATCGGCTGGCCGTCGATGGCGATCCGCTCGTTGAAGCGGGTGATGAAGGGCGAGGTGAAGGTTGCCACGGTCAGCCCGCTTTGGGCCAGCATCGCCCGGGTCATCGCCACCACCGACCCCTTGCCGTTGGTGCCGGCCACGTGGATGATCGGTAGCCCCTGTTCGGGATAGCCGAGGGCGGCGAGAAAGGCCGCCATCCGTTCCAGGGTCGGCCGCTTCTTGAAGCGCGGCCGGCCGTGAATGAAGTTCAGGGCGGCTTGGTAATCGGCAATTGTTTCCATGCTTGCTTCCTTTCTGCTTTCCGGTGCTCAATAGCAAGCAATAGTCATGGTGGGACAAAAACTTACCAAATTCAACTTCAGCAAAGGGCTTGGCCTTTTGGCTTGGACAGTGATTGCCGACCTCACTCATTTTTGCCATGACTATTTGCTAAATTTTTGTCGGAAGACTAATACTTATATGATTTATTCCATTCTATTATACGACAAAAAGACCCCAGCCAAATGCGGCTAGGGAGCTTTATTGCAAAAGAAAAAGGCGCCTATTAAGCGCCCCAACCGGTTCGGGAAAGGGGAGCTACCCGCAATCCCATTTTGCACACCGGCGTCCTTGTTCTAATGGTTACATTATAGACCATCATTTTGATATAATCAAGATTGCACACCGGGTTCGCTACCCGAATGTGTGCAGGAGGGAGGTGTCCCGATTGTCGCATTGGTGTGTCCTAGTTCTAATCGTGCCCAGTAAGTACGTTAAACAACTGGCGAAAGCATTGATCAAGGCATTAGCCAAAATCTTTGACTAGTAACTAGCATAATCAAAAACACCGTTCAGCGTCCATTTCGGGCGCTGTTTTTGCTAGAACAAAGTGATAGCTTGAAGAGTTAATGTGAGAGCAGGCCCTACGATCGCACGTCTGAAGGTAACTGATACTATTAGTTCCTGCTAGAGCTTGGAGAGCTGCTGCGAGAGTTATGTGTTAGTCGGTGCAAAATCGTTGAGGTTGCACCTTTTTTCGATTATAACAGCTTCAAACAGTACAGGTTGTAAAGATGGACGTCTTGGGTACCGTTCTTGCCGCCACCCTGAACTAGGCCAACAATAGACCTCCGCGGAAATAGATAACCTATTTCTAGCAGTTCTCGAAATTATAAATCCCACAGATCAAACTAAA
>CALVGV010000038.1 GCA_944327195.1 uncultured Limosilactobacillus sp. | reverse complement strand
TGGCGCACACCAATCGAGATCTTCCTGCTTAATTTACGTCATTAAATTCGTTCAAGTTATTTCTTGCAATCTGCCATAAGCAAAAAGAGACGCCGAAAAAGCGTCTCTTCAATCAATTTATAAGTACTTTGGCACCGGCTGGAAGGTCCGGCGGTGAATTGGGCAGGCCCCCTTGGCGGCAAGGCCGGCGAGGTGCTTAGCGGTGCCGTAGCCCATGTTGTTTTCGAAGTCGTAGTCCGGGTAAAGGCGGGCGTACTCGGCCATCAGGTGGTCGCGGTACTCCTTGGCCACGATGCTGGCGGCGGCAACGCTGATGCTCTTCTGGTCGCCCTTGATCAGGGTGGTTTGTGGCAGGTCAATTGGCAGCGGGACCGCATCAACGATCAGGTGACTCGGCCGGTGGCTCAGCCCATTTACCGCCCGGATCATTGCCTCCTGGGTCGCCCGGTAGATGTTGAGCTGGTCGATGCGCGGCGCCGGGTTGACCGCCAAACTCACCTCGACCGCCTCGTCGACAATCCGGAGGTAGAGCCGCTCGCGTTCCTTGCGGGTCAATTGCTTGGAGTCGGTGACCCCGAGGAGGTCGAAGTCGCGGTTGAGGACGACCGCACAGGTGACCACCGGGCCGGCCAGCGGACCGCGGCCAACCTCGTCGATCCCGGCCACGTACTGGTTGCCGGCCGCCCAGAGCTGGTTTTCGTAGTGAAAGCGTTGCTTGAAGGCGGCCCGGGCCGCGGCCAGGCGCTCGAGCTGGCGGGCCCGCTGCTTAAGCGCCGCCTGCACCCCCTTGCGCGGGTCGGCTTGCAGGGGGGCAAGGCGCGGGTCGGTCATCGTCGTCACCGTCTGCAGGAAGGCCTTGACTTCGGCAACGCTTTGCTTGCCCTCACTCATTGAGCCCGTCCTCGTTCAGGTCGGCCGGCCGCTCCAGCGAGATCGTTCCCAGCTTGCCCTTGCGCAAGTCGAAGATCAACCGCTCGCTGGCCCGGTCGTAGTCGTCCTTGAAGCCCAACTTGGCGGTGGTCTTTAACAAGAGGTCCGGCCCCGCCAGTTCCAGGTCGGCCGGTGCCAGGTGGTAGCGGGCGGTCAGCTCGGCTGGCCGGTTCTCCCGCAGGTAGGAAAGGGCAAAGAGGGCGACGTCGTCCTTGGGATAGAGGCTATCCTTGATCGCCCCGGAAAGGGCCAGCATCGTCCCCTGCTTGGCGGTGGCAAACTTCGGCCACAGCACCCCGGGGGTGTCGAGCAGCTCCAGTTCGGCCGAGGAGCGCAGCCACTGCTGGCCGGTCGTCACCCCCGGCCGGTTACCAGTTTGGGCGACGTTCTTCTTCACCAGGTGGTTGAGGAGGGTCGACTTGCCGACGTTGGGCACGCCGACGCAGATCGCGCGGATCGCCCGCTTCTTCATCCCCTTGGCCGCCTCGGCCGCCAGCTTGTCCTTCAAGACCTGCTTGGCTGCCGCCAGTACCTTCTTGGGCACCTGGCGTTCGCGCGAATCCAGCGCCAGGACCACCTGGTCGCGGGCGGCAAAGAAGTCAATCCACTCCTTGACCACCGCCGGATCGGCCAGGTCGGTCTTGGTCATGATCAAAAGGCGGGGCTTATCGCCGGCCAGGCGGTGAACCTCCGGATTTTGCGACGAGTAGGGCACGCGGGCGTCAACCAGTTCAAAGATGATGTCGACGAGCGGCAGTTGTTCCTTGATCTGCCGCAAGGCCTTGGCCATGTGGCCGGGGAACCATTGAATTGTTGCCATGGAATCATTCCTTTCTGCTGAGCTAGCCCTGCATCTGCTCCAAGTACAGTTGCCAGGCGTTATCAAAGATCGTCATTGAGGGCAGGTAGCTAGCGTTTTCCTCCAGGTAGCGGGAAATCTCCTCGAAGTCCTGCGACTGCTTGGGAAAGGCCGAGTCAAAGAAGGCATTGTTGGCAAACTGCTCGACCGCGCTCGTCCCGTCCGGGTTGCGTTGGGTCATCAAAAAGTGGTAGAAGCTCTCGCGGTACATTACTTGTCCCCCTTTGGAATCGTAATCTTGAAGGTAAAGCGGCCGTTGGTCATGTCCAGCTTTTCGGCCGAGTAGCGAACCGACTGCTTCTTGCTGTACTTGTTGAGGTCCAGCAGGATCGTCTGCTTCTTCTGGTTGATCGAAACCCAGTTGGGCAGGTCGTAGTTCTTCTTGACGTAGGAAAGAACGAAGTGGAGCGGCAAGTTCAGCCGGCCAACTGCCAGCCCCTTGGCCCGCAGGAGGATGTTCCCCTTGGCGGTCTTTTCCGGGACAAAGTTCATCGCAAATTGGATCTTGGCCCCCAAGAAGCGGGTGGTACCGATCACGGTGGCGTACTGCTTGCCCACGACGAAGCGGTACTTAACCTTGCTATCCTTCAAAAAGCGGTTGAGGTAGTTGGCCGAGAGGGCGTTGACCTGCTTGCGGTTCATCGTCACCTCGAGGGTCGGGTCGGTGGTCGAGCTGGCCGTCGTTTCGGCCGGGGTGGATACCGGGGCGGTCGCCTTGGCAAAGAGCACGCCAAAGCAAATCACCAGCAGGGCAACGAGAGCGAAGAAGGCCGTCCGCCACTTATTTTTCAAGAACACGTTAGTTTCCTCCTTGATACATAAAGCTGTCGTGGTTAAGCATTGCCTTGTAAAGGGCGTTGGTCATCAGCCGGTAGCCGGCATGGTTGGGGTGGAAGTTGTCATCAGTTGAGATGTACTTGTTTAGGTTCTTCCCCTTGCCGTCCATGATCTTGATCACCTCGGATTGGCTGATCGACTCGCTGTTGGCGGCCGCCGACTGGGTGGCCAGCTTCTTCCGGCTGGCCGCGGTGGTGTACTGGCCGTACGAGAGCAGGTGGTTGATATCCACGAAGTAGGCCGGCCCGTAGCCTGCCAGGGTTGCCTTGGTTAGCTTGTTCCACTTGGTGATCGAGTTGTTGATCGCCTTGACCTTCGGGAAGTAGGTGTAGACCGGATCATAGATGCTAAAGACGAAGATCGGGGCGCTGGCGTTTTCCTTGCGGACGGCCGAGAAGAGCTGCTTCAGCTTCCCTTCGTAGGTCTGCCCGGCCTTGTCGATGTCCTTGGTCAGGGCGGTGTTGGAGTTGGTCAGCAGTTCCTTTTCCAGGGTCTGCAAGAGGTCGTTGCCCCCGACCGTCATCACGATCACGTCGGCCTGCTTGAGGTCGGTGCGAATCTGCTTTTGCTTCTTGATTCGCTTGAGGATCTGGTCGGAGCGGTCGCCGCTGACCCCGTAGTTACTGGTCTTGACCGTGTTGTTGAGGTGCTTTTCTAGCCGCTTCTTGATCTGGCCGACGTAGCCCCCGTTATTCTTCTGGTCCCCCACCCCGTAGGTCAGCGAATCGCCGATTGCCACCAGGTGGATGGTGGACTTGGGGGTTGGGGCGGTTACCTGCTGGCTTGACGAGCCGCGGTGGGAGTTAAAGAACCACCAGCCGCCGCCGAGGGCGATTACCACCAGGGCAAGCAGGACCCAACGAAACTTCTTCACGTTTCTCTCCTCCGTTTTCTGTTCACGATAATCACTATTCTATCATAGTGTTCCCCAAATGATTGCACAAAGAAAACGGGGTCAGTTCCCCAACCCCGTTTGGTCTTCTTAGTCCTCGGTGTAGTAGAGCAAGCAGCAGGCCCCCAGGCCGGTGTGGGTGGCGATGATCGGCACCGTTTCCCGGACCACGATCTGGATGTTCGGGAAGAGGCTGGTCAGCTGTTCCTTCAGCCGGGCCACTTCCTTATCGGCCTGGACGTGGGAAATCCCAATCGCCTTGACCTTGGTCCCCTTCATCTGGTCAAGAATCTTGCCCCATTCCTTGTGGATTGCCTTGATTCCGCGACCCTTCATGGCCACGTGGATCTGACCGCCGTAAACCTGGAGCATCAGCTTGATGTTCAAGAGGCTCGACAGGGTGCCGGCAAACTTGTTGATCCGCCCGCCAGCGACCAGGTTGTCAAGGTTATCGATCGCCAAGTAGAGCTTGGTGTGATCGCGGACCTGGGCCATCTTGGCAACCGATTCTTCAACCGTTCCGCCGGCCTCGATCACCTTGGCGGCCTCGACGATTTGGAAGGCCATCGCCCGGTCGGTGGTTTGGCAATCGACCACCGTTACCTTGGTCTTGGTCATTTGGGCGGCTTGTTCGGCGGCGTGGACCGTCCCCGAAATCGAGGCCATCATCGTGACGCACAGAACCTCGCTGCCGTCGGCCCCCAGCTCGTCAAAGGCATCGACAAACTTGCCAATCGGCGGTTGCGAGGTTTTGGGGAGCGACTTGGCCTGGCGCATCATTTCCGGGAACTGGTCGTTGGTAATCGTTTCCCGCTCCACGTAGACCGTGTCGTCGATCATTACCGAGAGCGGAATGATCGTAATGCCGTACTGTTGAATCTCTTCCTCGGTCAGGCCGGCCGAGGAATCACAAGCAATTTTGATTTTTGCCATCGAAGATACCACACTTCCTCAGATTTTGGTATAATGAACTTGGTTTTGAAAACTAGGTGTTGAATTATCAAAACCATCAGCAGGGTTCATTAGGAACCACGTTGGATCAAGTATATCAAATCTAACCGATCATTTCATCCAATTTTAAGGGGTCACCATATGTCAACAAAGCAAACCACGCCCAAACTATCGCTCCCACTCGAAATCGGCAACGCCATCTCCCACGGGGTCGCGGCCGCCCTGGCAATTGCCGGCCTGGTGGTGATGATCGTCCACGCTGCCCACCTGGGGGGCGCCCTGCGGATCGTCACCGAAACGATCTACGCCAGCGTCCTCGTGCTCTTTTTCCTTTCCTCCACCCTTTTTCACTCGCTGATCTTCACCCGCGCCAGCCACGTCTTCCGCGTCTTTGACCACGCGATGATCTACCTCTTGATCGCCGCCTCCTACACCCCGGTGTGCCTGGTGGCAATCGGCGGCTGGCAGGGCTGGACCCTCTTTGGAATTGAGTGGTTCCTGGCGGTTTGCGGGGTGGTTTACAAGAGCATCTGGCTCAGGAAGAAGAGCGCCTGGTCAACCCTGATCTATGTCCTGATGGGCTGGCTGTGCGTTGCCTGTTTTCCGATCCTCTGGCACACCCTTAGCCGGCCGGGCTTTTACCTCCTACTGACCGGGGGGATCATCTACACCCTCGGGGCCGGCGTCTACCTCTTCAAGCTGCCGGCGGCCCACTTCATTTGGCACTTCTTCGTGATTGCCGGGTCGGCCTGCGTCTACTTCACGATCCTACTGTACGTCTAGTTGCGCTGCCAAACCTCAAAGCGATAGGAAACGGTCCCCTCCTGGAGGGGGGCCGTTTTTTTGCTGCAGGTAAAGGCCGCGTAGTCAATCGGCGGCATCTTGGTGTCGCCGGCGTGGTCGCCAGCGACCACCGTCCGGTAGAGGGTCGTGGCCCGATCCAGGAACTGGGCGTAGACCCGGGCGCCACCGATCACGAAGGCCTCGTCCACCCCGGCCGAACGCAGCCACTGATCAAGCTCCGCAACTGAAGTAAAGGTCACCAGTCCCTCCTGGGGAGCCAGGTGCTGGTGGGTCAAGACCAGGTTGGTTCGCTTGGGCAACGGCCGGTCATTGAGGGAGTGAAAGGTAGTTGCCCCCATGATCACCGGGTGGCCGCTGGTCAGCCGCTTGAAGTTTTTCAGGTCGGCCGAGAGGTGCCAGGGCATCCCCCCCTGCTTGCCGATCCAGCCGGCCTCGTCCTCGGCCCAGATAAAGTTGATCTTCATGCCTTCCTCCTTAAACGGCCACCGGGGCCTTGATCGCCGCCTCGTGCTCGTAGTTGGCGAGCGTGATGTCTTGCGGTTGGTACTCTTCCAGCGGCTTGCCTTCTTCTGGCAAGACCAGTTGCGGGGCCTTGTGGACCGGCCGGGCCAGCTGTTCCTTGACCTGGTCAACGTGGTTGAGGTAGATGTGGGCGTCGCCCAGGGTGTGAACGAACTCGCCGACTTCCAGGCCGCATTCCTTGGCAATCAGGTGGGTCAAGAGGGTATAGGAGGCAATGTTGAAGGGCACGCCGAGGAAGATGTCGGCACTCCGCTGGTAGAGCTGGCAGGACAGCTTGCCGTCGTTGACGTAGAACTGGAAGAGGGTGTGGCACGGCGGCAGGGCCATCGACGGCACGTCCTCGGGGTTCCAGGCCGAAACGATCAGCCGCCGCGAGTTCGGCGTCGTCTTGATGGCCTCAATCACGTTCTTGATCTGGTCGATCGTTTCCCCCTGGCGGGTCTGCCAGTGACGCCACTGGCTGCCGTAAACGTTGCCAAGGTTGCCGTACTTGGCGGCAAAATCGTCGTCTTCGAGAATCCGCTGGCAAAAGAGACGCTTTTGTTCCAGGTACTGGTCCTTGAAGGCGGCGTCAGTCAGCCAGCGGTGGCCGAAGTCGGTCATGTCCGGACCCTGGTATTCCGGGCTTTCCACCCACTTCTTGAAGGCCCACTCGTCCCAGATGTGGTTCTTGTGCTCCAGCAGGAAGCGGATGTTGGTGTCGCCCCGCAAAAACCAGAGTAGCTCACTCTTAACCAGGCCAAAGGCAACCTTCTTGCTGGTCAGGATCGGGAAGCCCTGCTGGAGGTCAAAGCGCATCTGGTAGCCGAAGGTCGACAAAGTCCCGGTGCCGGTGCGGTCGCCCTTCTGGTGGCCATGCTCCAGGACGTAGCGGGCGAGCTTTAGGTATTGGTCCTCGTTTGGATTGATCGTCATTTTCTTTCCTCCTAGTCGTCAACGTAGTTACTGAGGTATTCCCAGCGGGCGGTCTTTTCGTCGTACTTGGCACTAACCTCGTTGAGTTGCTTTTGTAGCTTGGCCAGTTTTTCGTAGTTGGCCGCGCTCTCGTTCATTTCGTTTTCGATCTGCTGGCGCTGCTGGTCGAGGGCCTCGAGCTCGTCGTCGATCTTGTCCCACTCCAGCTGCTCGGCGTAGGTCAGCTTGGTCTTTTCTTTCTTTTCCGCCGCCGGCTTCGGGGCCGGCTTGGCGGCCTTCTTGACCGGGGCGGGTTGGCTGGCCGAGGCCTCCTCGGCCGCCAGGTAGTCGGTGAAGCGGCCGGTGTAGCGGTCGATTTGCCCCTGGCCCTTGAAGATCAGTAGCTGGTCGGCCACCCGGTCGAGGAAGTAGCGGTCGTGGGAAACGGTGATCACCGTTCCGGCGAACTGGTCGAGGTAGTTTTCCAGGACGGTCAGGGTGGCGATGTCGAGGTCGTTGGTCGGTTCGTCGAGTAGGAGCACGTTCGGAGCCTGCATCAGAATCTTCAGCAAGTAGAGGCGCCGTTGCTCCCCGCCGGAGAGCTTGCGGATCAGGGTGCCGTGCATGAAGCGCGGGAAGAGGAACTGCTCAAGCAGGTTGGCCACGCTGACCTTTTCACCGTTTTGGTCGGTCACCGTTTCGGCCACCTCGCTCAGGTAGTTGATCACCCGCTTGTCCTGGTCGATCCCCTCGGTCTGCTGGGTGTAGTAGCCAATCTTAACCGTTTCGCCGACCTTGATGATTCCCGAATCAAGCGGCTGGCGGCCGGCTAAGACGTTGAGCAGGCTCGACTTGCCGGCCCCGTTTTGGCCGCTGATCCCGATCCGGTCGCCGGCCTGGATCAGCCAGTCGAAGTCATTCAGAATCGTCCGGTCGCCAAAGCGCAGGTTGGCGTCCTTGAGTTCGAAGACGTCCTTGCCCAGCCGGGTCGAGCCAAGGCTAATCGTGACGTCCTGGTCGACGTCGACCTGGCGCTTGCCAAGCGAATCCTTGAGTTCGTTGAAGCGGTTGATCCGCCCCTTTTGCTTGGTGCTACGGGCCTTGGCCCCGTGGCGCATCCAATCCAGCTCGTGCTTGTAGAGGGCCTGGCGCTTTTGCTCCAGTTCCCCCTCCAGTTCCACCCGGGCCGCCTTTTGCTGCACGAAGTCCTGGTAGTTGCCGTCGTAGTGGAAGAGGCGGCCAAAGGACAGTTCCCAGATGTGGTTGGTGACGTTATCGAGGAAGTAGCGGTCGTGGGTGACGACCAGAACGGCGCCGCGGTAGCTGGCCAGGTAGTCCTGCAACCAGACAATCGAGGAGAAGTCGAGGTGGTTGGTCGGTTCATCGAGCATCAGCAGGTCGGGGTGCTGGATCAGGATCTGGGCCAGCCCAACCCGCTTCTTTTGCCCCCCGGAAAGCTGACCGATCCGCTGGTTCCAGTCGTCAATCATCAACTTGGTCAGGATCGTCTTGATCTGGCTGTCGGCCTCCCAGAGATCCTGGGCATCCATTTGGCCCTGAAGTTTGGTGAAGCGGTCGGCGGCCGCCGGGTCGTCCGGGTGGGCACTGTAGGCCGCCAGGGCCCCTTCGTAGGCCCGGATGGTGGCAAACATCGGCTGGTCGCCGGCCAGCACGGCGTCGACGATCCGCTTGTCTTCCGGCAGGTCCGGCTGTTGCTTGAGGTAGCCAATCGTGTAGTCGTTGGGCTTGGTTATCTCCCCGGCCTCGGCGCTGGTCAGGCCGGCCAAGACGTTGAGCAGGCTGGTCTTACCGCTCCCGTTGGTGCCGATCAGGCCGATCCGGTCGTTCTCGTTGATCATCAGCGAAATGTCTTTGAAGAGGGTCTTTTCCCCGTAGGTACTGGTTAGTCCCTCGGCTTGAAATGTTCTCACTTATCTTCTTCCTCCCTTACAATTGCCCGGGCCGCCCCAAGGAGGGCCGTCTGGTCGTTGGCAACCTCACCGGCAACCACGGCAAGTAGGAGCCGCTTTAAGACCTTGCCCATTGCCGGCCCCGGGGTGACGATCCCCTCCTTGACCAGCAGGCCCCCGTTGATCGCCAGCTGGTGGGCATCGGTAATTGCCAGCTCCGCGTACCGCTTTTGGATGCCAGCCGAATCAAAGGACAGGCGGCAAACCCGGGCCGCCTCGAGGGCGGTTGCCAGGGCCGCTTTACCGGTCTCAAAGAGCAGTTGGTTGTCAACCTGGCCCGCGGCAATCGCGGCCACCATGCGGTTGGCGGCCTGAACCTCCTTGATCAGCTGGTTGGAGAGCTTCCATTGCTTCAGGAAGGCCCCGGCGGCCTTCCGATCCAGGCCCAGGGTGAAGACCAGGCTGGTCCAGGCCGCGGCCGGGCTGGCAATTGGCCAATCCAGGGTTGCCAGCTTTTCCAGGGCCGCTTGCTGGTCGCTAAGGCCCGGGCAGTGACGGTAGAGGCCGGTTTCCAGCATCCCCCTCAGGCCGCGGGCCGGGTTTTGGCCGCAGAGTAGCTTTTCAAATTCCACCTGGACCCGCTCAACGGCAATTTTTTCCAAGAGCGGGGCGTGGGTCTTGATTCCGGCCAGGGTGACCGGATCGATCGTGAAGTCGAGCTTGCTGGCGAAGCGGACCGCCCGCATCATCCGCAGGGCGTCCTCCAAGAAGCGCTCGTTGGCATCGCCGACCGCCTTGATCAGCCTGCGGTCGAGGTCGCCGAGGCCGTCAAAGAGGTCGACCACCTCGCCGTCTTCCTTCATCGCCAGGGCATTGATCGTGAAGTCACGGCGCTTGAGGTCGTCGGCCAGCGAACGAACGAAGGTGACCGAGTCCGGCCGCCGGTAGTCCTGGTAGCCGGATTCAGTGCGGAAGGTGGTCGTTTCGTAGCCCTGGCCGTGGTCAAGGATCATCACCGTCCCGTGCTCGATCCCGGTATCAACCGTCCGCTTGAAGAGGCGCTTGATTTCCTCCGGGTAGGCACTGGTGGCGATGTCGATGTCGTGAATCGGGTCCCCCAAGATCAGGTCCCGCACGCAGCCGCCGACAAAGTAGGCCTCGAAGCCGGCCCGCTCGATGGTGGCGAGGATGGGCCGGGCTGGCTCAAAAAGTGGTGGCAATTGATTTATTCGCATTTCGATCCCTCTTTACTGTTTCGTATCTGTTCTATTCTACCAAACTTTGGCCGGATTGCTGGATTTTCTGTTTTGTGGGGTTTGTTTTTGTGATAAAGTTAAAGTAAATCATTGTTAATCACCAAAAGGGAGAATTCACCAATGGACTACCCCTACCAAACCGCCTTCGAGGCCGACCTCAAGCGCCGCGGCCTGGCGCCGACGACCATCCGCGGCTACCACGACAACCTGACCCGCTTCTTCGCCTTCCTGGCCGACCGGCTGGGCGACGAACCGCGGGTGGCCGCCGTCACCGAGGCCGACCTGCGGGCCTACTTCGACTACCGCCAGCAAACCGGCGGAATCACCCTGGCCACTTACAATAAGCTCCTTTCCTATTTGAACCGGTACTTTCGCTACCTCCTCTTGCACCAGCTAATCACCACCTACCCAACCCTCCCCCTTCACGGGGCCCTGCCCCAGGTTGAGCAGCCGGTGCGGCTGGACTGGCTGGCCCGGCTGGACCAAATCCTAGCCGACGACCACCTCCACCTCTACACCCGGCTGACCCTCTTTTTGACCAGCCGCGGCTTTCAGGTCAGTGAGTTCCTGGCCCCGGGCTTTGCCACCACCTTTGCGACCCTGACCCCGGCCAGCCCGGCCGAGGCCGCCTTTCTGCGCCAGTTTGCTGCCTTTCACGCCCCGCTGGCCGCCCGCCAGGCCTGCGCGGACCCCTTCTTGAAGCTGCGGGTCAACCACGACAACCCGCGGTTGAGTAACGCCGGCCTCCACAAGTTCCTCAAGCCCGACGAGGACTACCTCGGTTTCCGCCTCGGGCCCCGCTTCCTCTTTCAGGCCTTCGTCTTTTGCACCATCGACCACAATCCAACCCTCAGTGCCCAGCAACTTCAGGCCAAGCTCCGCCTCGACCCGGCGGCGCTGAACTACTACCAGCGCAAGCGCCTGACCCTGAAGAGCCAGGGAAAATTGGGGTAAGAAAAAAGCAGCCCTCATGAAAGGCGCTGCTCCTGCTTGCTAGTAATCGGCATCGGCGTCGTCGGCCGGCTCATCGTAGGTTTCCTCGTCGTCGGCCGTGGTGTCGTCCCCGGAATCATCGTAAGCGGAGTCATCGTAGTCCGAATCATCCTCGTCGCTTGCGTAGTCGTCGTAGTCGGTATCATCCTCGCTATCGTCGTAATCGGCGTAGTCGTCAGCATCGTCTCCCGAATCGTCATAGTCAGCGGAGTCGTCGTAGTAGTAGTCCTCCACGTACTCAACCCAGACCTCAATCCAGTACTCCTCGATCACGTCGTAGTCGTCGCCGTAATCATTGAGTTCGGCCAGGTCGTCGTCACTGGTCGTGGCCGTGTCGGCACTCGTGGAAGTTTTGGTAGAATCGCTCGTGGTCCCCGTTGTCTTCGGGGTTGCCTTGTACTTCTCCTTGCCGTCAACGTTGACGTAGAGGTAACGCTTGGAATTAACCGGGTTGACCAGGACAAGGCTGACCCTGCGGTAGTGGTGGCTAATTTCCTGGTTGAGCTTGGCCAACTGGTTGGTAAGCTGATCCCACTTGCTGCTGTCCTTGGTCAGGCCGGCAACCACCTGTTGCTTGAGGCTGCCGGTCGGGGTAATCAAGAAGACCCCCTTGCTCTTTTGCTTGACGGTCACGTCGCCGAGAGTGTCCTTGATCTGGCCCTCGACATAGGTCGTCTTGGGGTTGAAGGTCAGCTTGCTGGTTTGCTTACTGGTTTCCTTGGCCACCTGCTTGACCGCCTTCTTGCTTGGCGTGGCGCTCATTGCCACCAGGTGGTAGCTGAGCTTGTCCCCCTTCTCTGCCTTTTCCTTGAGGGCCTGTGGGTCAACGAAGGCGGTGTACTTGCCGTTCTTGACGGTTGCTGCCGTCGTCCCGGCCACGCTCGCGGTCGTGGCCACCCGTTTGCCGTTCTCCTTGACCAACACCAGTTTCGTGCCGTCCGGAGCATCGCTGGTGCCGGAGAGCTTGAGCCGCGCTCCCTGGTCGCCACTGGCGGCGGCGGTGGCGGTAACCGGGGCCGAGTAGGTCTTGATCCCGGCCACCCGCTTGGCACACCCGGCCAAGAGTAGGCTGGCGGCCACGAGGGCAAGGGCAAGTGATTTCTTTTTCATCTGCAATTATCCTCCCGATGGTGGTTCCCCCCAGAACCACCAAGTTTTTACGAAATTTATTATACCGAAACCGGCAATTAATTACTAGTGTTTTTAAAATTTTTGTGATTTTTTGGATAATTTTTGACAAAGAAAGCTGAGCCGGCCGAACAAGTTTACGAGGCAGCGAAACTGCGGTAATATAAATAAGATACTCGAATAAGGAGGCGGCCACCGTGGCCCAATCATTCTTTTCCCATTTCCAAATTGCCAAGCAGCTCCCCCGGTTTGAGGAAGAGCTCACCCCCCTGCAGGAAACAGAACCCAAGGTCTACCAACTCGGCCGTCAGCTGATCGAGCGCTACGTGCGCAACCTCTACATCCGGCGGGCCGCCGCCGTCCTGGCGATTCCCGGGCTGGCGGTGACCTACTTCACCCACAACCTGATCCCCTTCTTCACCGCCGTGGTGATCTGGCTGTTCGCGATGCTAATGTGCCTGATGACGGCCACCCGGATCAACCAGGTCAAGGACCAGTACCACCTGGAGGATTAACAATGAAGTTTTACTCCGAAGAAGAGGCCGAACGGGTCGCCCAGGACTACTTCGCCAAGCACTACCACGAAGAAGACGACGACAAGTGGGGCGGCTTCATCCTCTCCGACCACTCCAAGCGCTGGGGAGACCACTTCAGCCTAGCCGAGCTTCCCACCGCCCAGCCCGAGGCCGAACCCCAGCCGGAAACCGCCCCAACTGAGACGGAAAAAAAGGCCGCCCTGAACAAGAAAAAACAGTCCTAGCCCCTGCGGCAACAACTTTACTTACTATTTAAGGAGGAGATTCAATGGCCTTTGACGGCTTTTTCACCCACGCAATGGTGGCCGAGTTGGCCCCCCGGTTGACCACCGGGCGGGTAATGCGGGTCAACCAACCCTACCCCAACGAAATGATCCTGGTGATCCGCGCCCAGCGCAAGAACCACCAGTTGCTAATCTCGGCTAACCCGGCCTACCCCCGCTTTCAGTTGACCACGATCCCCTACCAGAACCCGGCCACGCCAAGTAACTTCACGATGACGATGCGCAAGTACCTCGAGGGGGCTATCCTGGAAACAATCGAGCAGGTCGACAACGACCGGATTGCCAAGTTCACCTTCGCCACCCGCGACGAGCTCGGCGACGCCCAAAACCTGGTCCTCTATGTTGAGATCATGGCCCGCCACTCCAACGCCACCTTGGTCAACTCCACCACCGGCAAGGTGATCGACAGCCTCAAGCACGTCACCCCGGACCAGAACCGCTTGCGGACCCTCCTGCCCGGGGCCAGCTGGCGGATGCCGCCTAAGCAGGAGCGGACCAACCCCTACCTGCCCAACCAGAAGTACCCCCAGTTGGTTAAGGAGAACCCGGCAGGCGCCGACCTGGCCAAGGCCCTCCAGCAAACCTACCAGGGGCTTGCCCCGGCCACCGCCCGCGAGTTAGCCGACCGCCTACTGGCCAGTGACAACCTGCCGCAGGCCTACGGTGAATTTCTGGCCGCCTTCGACCACCCGGCGGCCCACCTGGTGACCCTCGGCAAGCGGCAGGACTTCTGGGCCCTGGCCCCGCTCGATGCCCCGGCCACCGCCTTTCCTTCCCTTTCGGCCCTCCTGGACCACTACTACGCGGCCAAGGCCGAGCACGACCGCACCCGCGAGCTGGCCGGTCAGGTGCTGAAGGTGGTCAAGACCGAAATCAAAAAGGACGAGCGCAAGGTCAAGAAGCTTAACCAGGAACTGGCCGCCGCCGCCAAGGCCGACGACTTTCGCATCCGTGGCGAACTGCTGACCACCTACCTCAACCAGGTGACCCCGGGCAAGACCAGCGTCACCCTAGCCAACTTCTACGACGAAAACCGGCCGCTGAAAATCGAGCTAGCGCCCGACCTCTCGCCCTCGCGCAACGCCCAGCGCTACTTTACCCGCTACAACAAGCTCAAGGCCTCGGTGGCCTACGACCAGGAACAGTTGCGCCTGACCCAGGCAGAGCTCGACTACTTGACCGGGATCGTCAGCCAGATCGAAATCGCCGCCCCCAAGGACGTTCAGGAAATTCGCCAGGAGTTGATCGACCAGGGCTACCTCAAGCGTAAGAAGCGCGGCAAGAAGCAGCGTAAGCTCCCGGCCGCCAAGCCAAGCGAATACCAGGCAAGTGACGGCACCCTGATCATGATCGGCAAGAACAACCGCCAAAACGACCGGCTGAGCTTCCACCTGGCCAACAAGAACGAGCTGTGGTTCCACGTTAAGGACCTGCCGGGCTCGCACGTGGTGATCCGCGACCAGGCGCCGAGTGAGGCCACCATCCAGGAGGCCGCCCAGTTGGCCGCCTACTTCTCCAAGGGGCGGGACTCAAGTCACGTGCAAGTTGACTACCTGCCGATCAAGGCCCTTCACAAGCCGAGCGGGGCCAAGCCCGGTTTCGTGACCTTTCGCGGTCAGACTACATTAACGGTCGAACCCCGTTCCCCGCGGGAAATCAACCCGAACAACAATTAGCAATTGGCCCAAGTTAGCAAATTAAACCACCACTGAAAGCTCCCAAACGACCACCAACGAAGCGAAGCGTTGGATCGTTTGAGAGCTTTTAAATAGGCTCTTTGTCAATCGGTACTGATAGATCATTTTAGCTAGTTCAAGCGGCTTGGCTGCTTGGGCTAGCTTTTTG
>CALVGV010000037.1 GCA_944327195.1 uncultured Limosilactobacillus sp. | reverse complement strand
TTCGCTTTAGTTTGATCTGTGGGATTTATAATTTCGAGAACTGCTAGAAATAGGCTATCTATTTCCGCGGAGGTCTAATAACAATCGCCGCCCCCCGGCTAGCTTCCGGTTGGGCGGCGATTGTTTTGTCTTCTGGGATTTCGGGTCTAATTGTTGATGAAGCGCTTGGCCAGCTCGGTGACGATCCGCTCGGCGGCGTGGCCGTCGCCGAAGAGCTCGCCGTCGTCGTTGAGCATCTCCTTGTAGGAGCGCTTGTCGGTCAAGAGCTCGAAGACCGCCTGCTGGATGCTGGTCGGGTCGGTGCCGACCACCCTAGCGGTCTGGGCGAAGAGGGCCTCCTGGCGCTCGGTGTTTTGCCGCAAGAGAAGGACCGGCCGGTGGAAGACCGAGGCCTCCTCGACCGTCCCGGCCGAGTCGGTCAAGATCAGGTAGGAACGGGCGGCGGTGTTGATGAAGTCGCCGAGGTTCATCAGCGGCATCAAGTGGATCCGCTCGTGGCCGGCCAGCAGGCGTTCGGCCAAGGGGTAGCCCCGCGAGTCGACCGCCAGCGGGCAGACCAGCTCGACGTCGGGATTGGTTTCGACCACGTCGCGCATCGTCCGCAAGACCCGCTCCATCGGCAGGCCGGTGTTTTCCACCCGGCCGATCGTCAGCATCAAAAGCCGGCGGCCGCGCGGCAGTTGGTCGAGCAGGGGGCTTTGGTAGTCTTCCTGGTACTCGTTTTTGACCACGTCGACGATCGTGTTGCCGGTCACCACCACCTCCTCGGGCTGGTGGTGCTCGTAGAGGAGGTTATCGCGGGCGGCCGGGGTCGGGGCGAAGTAGCAATCGGCCAGGTTGTCGGTCAGCTGGCGCTGCATTTCGTCCGGGTAGGGCTCGCGCTTGTCGTAGGTCCGCAGGCCGGCCTCGGCGTGGACGACCGGCAGCTTGCAGTAGAAGCCGGCCAGGCTGGCGGCCAGGGTGGTCAGCGAGTCGCCGTGGACCAGGATCAGGTCCGGCTGGGCGGCGCTGATCACCGTCTGCAGGTTGTGGGCCAGGCGGCTGAGGCGGTCGAGCCGGCTCCGCTCGTCGCCGTTGGGGATCGCCAGGTCGAAGTCGGAGCTGAGGTTGAAGTAATCGAGCACCGCGTGGAGCTGCTGGTACTGCATCGAGGTGACGACGATCACCGGTTGAAAGAGGTCCGGGGCCGCCTTGAGCCGCTGGACAACCGGGGCCATCTTGATGGTTGACGCCCGGGTACTGAGCGGAATCAAAATTTTCACCGTGGCGGCCTCCTTTCATCAAATCGTTACCTAGAATACCACCATTTAGTTAAAATTTCTTGAAGAATTACTTTTTGGCTTCCGCCGCCGGGGCGTAGAGGGCGGCCACCCGGTTGACCATCGTCAGGAAGTTGTCGGCGTCGAGGCTGGCCCGGCCGATCAGGACGCCGTCGATGTCGCGCTTGCCCATGATCAGCTCGATGTTTTCCGGGTTGACGCTACCGCCGTAGAGGATGCGGATCTTGTCGGCCACCTCGTAGGAGTAGGTGTCGGCGATGCTGCGGCGGATCAAGCGGCAGCCCTCCTCGGCCAAAGTTGGGTTGGCGTGCTGGCCGACGCCGACCGCCCAGCTCGGTTCGTAGGAAATGATCACGTTCTTGACCTGGTCAAAGGAGATCTCGCTCAAGACGTCCATCAGCTGGGCGAAGACGTAGTGGACCTCGCCGTTGAACTCCTGCTGGATCATCGTTTCGTCGGTGCAGATGATCGGCGTTATCCCGCACTGGAGGGCGGCGGCGACCTTCTTGGCCACCAGCTGGTTATCCTCGTGGAAGAGGGTCCGCCGCTCGATGTGGCCGCACATCACGTACTGGACCCCGGCCGCCGCCAGCGCCCGCGGGCTGACCTCGCCGGTGTAGGGGCCGGAGAATTCGCCGTAGGCATTCTGGGCGATCACGCCGAGGTTGAGGTCCTTGGCCGCCTGAACCATCGGGTAGAGGGCCAAAAAGTGGGCGGCAATCCCGCAGGTGACCACCGCCGGGTCCGGCAGGCGGCCGGAAACCGCCTCGACAAACTTGAGGGCGTCATCAACGGTCTTGTGCATCTTCCAGTTGGCGGCGATAAACGGCTTGCGCATGGGATAACCTCCGTTCGAGTAAAAATATTCGTAATCCATCTTCAATCAGTGTACCATATTTAGGATAAGGGGTCGGCAAAAACACCCCAACCGCGATAAAGGATGTGAACGCCATGCGCTTCTTCAAACACCTCTTCTCGCTCCTCTTCTACCTCGCCGTCTTGCTCGGTGGGATGTGGGGCTACGAAAACGTGCCAACCTTCCAAACCAAGGTCAACATCGTCGCCGCCGCGACCCAGAACACGATCGCCAACATCAAGAGCACGATCACCGGCGAGTCCAGCCAGTCCCAGCAAACCAGCACCGCCACCAGCAGTGACTCCAACACCTCGTCCGGGCGCTGGACCAAGAACTCGGCCACCATCTACATCAACATCAAAAACCAAACCCTAAACGAGGCGATGCAGGAAGCGATCGCCAACTGGAACGCCACCGGCGCCTTCACCTTCACCATTGTTTCCAATAAGAAGGCCGCCAACATCATCGCCACCACGATGAGCAAGGACAACCAGGCGGCCGGGCTGACCGACATGTCGATCAACACCACCACCGGCTACTTCATGAGCGGCCACGTCTACCTCAACAGCGCCTACTTGCTCAACGCCGAGTACGGCTACTCCAAGCAGCGGATCGTCAACACCGCCGAGCACGAACTCGGCCACGCGATCGGCCTCAGCCACTCCAACGCCATCTCGGTCATGCAGCCGGCCGGGTCGAACTACACCATTCAGCAACGCGACATCAACGCCGTCAACAAGCTCTACTCAACGAGTTCGTCCTCGTCGAGCAAGTAGTCAAAACGGGACCGGAAATTTCCGGCCCCGTTTTTTGGTGTCCAAATTTAGCGGGCCCCTAGAGGAAGCGGGCGAAGTAGCGCGGCGATTGGTAGGCGTAGGGGGTCTTGAGGTCCCGGAAGGTCCGCTCCGGCCAAATGATTTCCACCAGGGCAAAGGCGGCCAGCAATACCAATGCCAGCCCCCAGTCGCCAAGGGGCAGCGCCTGCCGGCTGAGGTAGTGGATCAGCAGCCCGGCGATGGTACCGAAGCCGAGGTAGGACGAGGCCAGGCCGGGGTTGTAGATCGTCTTCTTGCCCCTTGCCCTGAAGCGGGCCAGCATCTTGATGCCAACCACCTCCAGCAGGCAGAAGCCACAGATCGCCAACAAGACGAAGGCGTGCTGGCTGAAGGGCAGGCAGACCAGGTAGATCGCCTCGGCCACCAGGATCGTCACCATGTCGCTCAGCCGGTTCATCGGGTAGGCGTTGTAGCGGTGGTCCTTTTCCCCGTAGATCAAATTGTACTGGTAGTGAAAGCCGCCCGGCAGCTCCCACTCCTCGCAGGCGTGCAGCGGCAAGAGCATCGCCACCAGGTAGACCAGCCGGGTGGCCGGCGCCAGCTGCGGTCCCCAGATCATCAGCCCGGCCAACAGGACCAGCCCCCAGACGTAGAACCAGCGCAGCCAGTGCTCGCAAATCTTCTTCAACATTTTTCTCAGCTCCCCGTTGATTTGTTTTGTGAGAATAATGTACTATAGCCAAAGATACGAAACAAGATTCTCACAAGATCTAAGACAGGGAGGACCAAAGATGTATCACATTCCCAACGACAAGCGGGCCTACAAGTCGGCCGCCCTCCTCCAGGACGGCCTGGTGGCCTGCCTAAAGGAAAAGCCGCTATCGGCAATCACGATCAGCGACCTCCACCGGGCCAGCGGGGTCTCGCGGGCGACCTTCTACCGCCTCTTCGACGCCCCGGCCGACATCCTCGACTACCGCTGCGACCAGATCTTCACCCTGATCGAGGAGCGGATGGCGGCCGAGGAATTCGCCAGCCCCAAGGCGGTCTGCTCCTTCTTCATCGACCAGTGGATCGCCAACGCCGACCTGCTGGAGATGATCGTCAACAACCACCTGGAAAACCGCCTCTACCAGCAGCACCTCCAGCACGCCGCCCTGGTGGCCACCACCCTGCAGGTGCCCGCCGCCGAACAACTCCCCTTCACCGCCGACCTGCTGACGGCGATCATGCCGCCGGTGCTGGCCGAGTGGGTGCGGGCCGGCAAGCAAGACAGCGCCGAACAATTAGTGGAAAAGATCCGCGCCGCGGTCGGCCAGTTGCTCCGCCTCTGGGAGTAATTCTCATTTTTCTTTAATTTGGGAATTGACCTTTGCCGGCGAGCGGCGTATCCTTATAGGCAACGAAAGCGAAAGGAGTTTCCCAATGGCATTCATGACCAACCAACAAATGGGTGAATGTTCCCACGGCCGTCAAGCGGGCGTGGTGGTTTGGGAACTCCTAAATTAGAGGCTGTTTGCAAATCATCGTTCACCAGCCGCTTGGCGCCATTCACCGCGAATGGCGCCTTTTTCGTTTTCTAAGCCAGAAGAGAGGAAGAATTGCCTATGTCCATCCAACCACTAATCGGCATCACCGGCGGGGTCCTCGACGACGCCGGCCCGACGCCGGGCAACCACCGCAGCTACGTCAACGAGGCCTACGTGACCGCCGTCAAGCGCAACGGCGGCCTACCGGTGATCATCCCGGTCAACTACGCCCCGGAAACCGCCGCCGGCCTGGTGGCCCGCCTCGACGGGCTGGTCTTTTCCGGCGGCCAGGACGTCGACCCGGCCTTCTATCACCAGGAACCCCACCAGAAGCTGGGCGAAACCTGGCCGACCCGCGACCGCTTCGAGCTGGCCCTCCTGGAGGCGGCCAGGGCGGCCAAGAAGCCGGTGCTGGCGATCTGCCGCGGTCTCCAGCTAGTCAACGTCGCCTACGGGGGCACCCTCTACCAGGACCTGAGCGAGCTGGCCCAGCCGACCCTAAAGCACCTCCACTACCGCCACCCCTACGAGCCGGTCCACCAGGTAACCCTGACAAGCGGCAGCCAGCTGGCGCACATCTTCGGCACCGCAGAGCTGCGGGTCAACTCGATGCACCACCAGGTGGTCAAGGAAGTCGGCAAGGGCTTGGTGGCCACCGCCACCGCCGCCGACGGGGTGATCGAGGCCCTGGAGGCCCCGGCCGACCGCTTGCTGGCCGTGCAATGGCACCCGGAGGAAATGGCCACCCGCGCCCTGCAAATGAACCAACTCTTCACCCACCTAATCAAGGAGGCAGCCCAATGACAAAGCAAAAACTCGGTTTCTGGTCGATCGTCCTTTTGGCGATCAATTCGATCATCGGCTCGGGGATCTTCCTGACCCCGGGGGCGGTGGTAACGATGGTCGGCGAAAAGGCGCCGCTGGCCTACCTCGGCGCCGCCCTGCTGGCCGCCGCCTTGGCGATCACCTTCGCCGTGGCCGCCAAGTACGTCACCAAGGCCGGTTCGGCCTACGCCTACGCCAAGGCCGCCTTCGGGCCGCGCTTCGGCTTTTACATGGGGGTCGTGCGCTACTTCTCGGCCGCCGTGGCCTGGGGGGTGATGGCCGTCTCGGTCGTCAAGTCGACCCTGGCGATCTTCGGCAACACCGCCCCGAGCTTTGCCACCGTTAGCCTCGGCTTCGTGATTTTGATGGCGATCATCACCCTGATCAACCTCGGCGGTGAGCGGCTCTTTGCCTGGATCAACAACCTGGCCACCGTCGGCAAGGTCGGCGCCTTGGTGCTGCTGATCGTGGCCGGGGCCGTCGTCCTCGCCCACTCCGGGCAAAACCACTTCAGCGAAATCGCCAGCCTCAAGGCGGCCAACGGGTCGGCCCTGATCCCGCCGGTGACCACCGCCAGCTTCGTGATGGCGATGGCGACCGCCTTCTACGCCTTCACCGGCTTCGAAAGCGTCGCCTCCGGTTCGGCCGACATGCAGGAGCCGGAACGCAACCTGCCGCGGGCGATCCCGCTGGCGATCCTCCTGATTGCCCTGGTCTACATCGGCACGATCGCGATCGCGATGATGGTCAACCCGGCCGCTTTGGTGACCACCAAGCAGGTGGTGGCCCTGGTGGCGATCTTTAACAACCCGCTCTTGCGGGGGCTGATCCTGATCGGGGCGCTGGTTTCGATGTTTGGGATCAACGTGGCCGCCTCCTTCAACACCCCGCGGATCCTGGAGGCGATGGCCAAGGAAGGTCAGGTGCCGCAGTGGCTGGCCGCCCGTAACCGCCGCGACCTGCCGGTGACCGCCTACGCAATCACCGTCGTGCTGGCGATCCTGATCCCGATGGCCTTCAACTACAGCGTGACCAGCATCATCCTGCTGAGCGCGATGGTCCGCTTCTTCGAATTCGCCATCATCCCGGTGGCGGTGATCATGTTCTACTACCACAAGACGGCCGAGCCGGTACTCGACGCCACTCGCAACTGGCTGACCGACGTTTTGATCCCGGCGCTAGCGATGGTGGTTACGATTCTCTTGCTGGCCCTCTACGACTGGCAGGGTGAATTCACCCTCAACGGCCAGGTGAACTGGTACGCGATCAGTGGCCTGGTGGTCGGCTTCGTGATCCTGCCGGCCGCGCTGGCCTTCTTTACCCGGCGGGAACGCGCCGCCCACTAACTAAATCCAAGGTCCCGGCAGCGGGGCCTTTTTTGCAGCAAAAAAACGGGGCCGGAAAATTCCGGTCCCGTTTGTGTATCCATTACTAGTGATTATTGCGTTGGTACTGCCGCTTCTGGTCCTTGCGGCCGGCGAGGACGAAGGGCGCTGGATCAGCGTCGAGGTCGAAGGCCACGTCGGCACTGTCCATCCCCAGCTGAGCATTGAAGAGGCGCTCGTACTCGGCCACCGAAACCGCCTGCCGCTGGTCGAGGGCGGCGTCGGGGTGGTCAACGTAATCGGCAAAGCCCGCCACCAGTCGGCCGGTGAAGAACTCGCCCTCGGCCCCGGAGCCGTAGCTGAAGAGGCCGAGCTGATCGCCGGCCGCGGCCGCCCCGTGGTTGAGGTAGGAAAGGAGGCCGAGGTAAAGGGAGCCGGTGTAGAGGTTGCCGACCCGGCGGCCGTAAACCTGGCTGGCAGCTAAGGCGGCCCAGAGGCGCTGCGCGTCGGCGTCGTCGCGCTCGCCCAGTTCACTGGCCAAGGCCTTCTTGCCCATCTTGGTGAAGGGCAGGTGGAAGAGGAGGGCCGAGAAGTCGGCCAGGCTGGCGCCGGTTTGCAGGCGGAACTGCTGCCAGCACTGCTGGAAGAAGTCGATGTAGACCTGGGTCGAGTACTTGCCGTCGACCAGGGCCTCGCTGTGGCCGAGCGGGCGCCAGAAGTCCATCAGGTCCTTGGAGAGGGCCACGCTGTGATTGCCGATTTCGAGCACCCGCGGGTTGGCGCTGACCAGCATGGCGACCGCGCCGCCCCCCTGGGTAACCTCGCCGCCGGTGCCCAGGCCGTAGCGGGCGATGTCGCTGGCGATCACCAGCACCTTTTCGCTGGGGTTGAGGGCCACCTGGCCGCGGGCGAACTGGAGGCCGGCGGTGGCCGAATAGCAGGCCTCCTTCAGCTCGATCGTCCGCACGAAGTCGCTGAGGCCGAGGAGCTGCTTGACGTAGATGGCGCTGGCCTTGGAATTGTCGACCCCCGACTCGGTGGCCACGATCAGGGTGGTGACCCGGGCAAGGTCGGCCGCCGGCAGCTTGGCCGCCGCCTGGGCCGCCAGGGTGACGGCGTCCTGGGTTGGCGGAATGACCGCCTGCTCGCTCTGGCCAATCCCGATCAGGTACTTGTTGGGATCCACCCCGCGTGCGGCCGCCAGCTCGCGTAGGTCGAGGTAGCGGTCGGTGGTGGCAAAGGTGATCCGGTCAATTCCAATCTTCAAAATAACCCCTCCGTTTGTGCAAAAGTTAACCCTTTAATTCTACCGGGTTTGGCGGGGCTTGTAAAATTCCCCGCCCAGGGCAAAAGAAAAACCGCAACCCTATCTAGGATTGCGGTTTAAGTAAGGAGAGTACAGGATTTGAACCTGCGCGCCCATTCAACATGGGTTCGCCGGATTTCGAGTCCGGTGCATTACCACTCTGCCAACTCTCCGTTTCAACTTTTAAAGTATAGCATTCCCCCGCCGGATTTGGCAAGGGGCTGGCGCAACTTTTTTCTGGTAACCCCCCTAGATTCCCTGGCGTCCCCGATTTCCCCGTCGCCGGGGCCGGCGGGCATGCTATAATGAGATTAATTATGAAAAAAAGGTGGGAAGGCAATTGAAGAAGCTGAGACTGGAAGACGTGGCCGCCAAGGCGGGGGTGTCGAAGACGACCGTTTCGCGGGTGATCAACCGCCGTGGCTCGCTGAGCCAGAAGACGATCGACAAGGTCGAGGCGGCAATGAGCGAGCTCAACTACCACCCCAACGTGATTGCCCAGCAGCTCCACACCCAGCAGACCAAGCTAATCGGCATCCTGGTGCCGAGCGTGGCCAACCCCTTCTTCGGTGAGCTGACCGTCTACCTCGAGCACGCCCTCTTTCTGGCCGGCTACAAGGTGCTGATCGCCGACGCCCTGAACAACCCGGAAAAGGAGCAGCGCTACCTGCGTCAGCTGATGGGCCACCAGGTGGACGGGCTGATCATCGCCACCCACAACAGCGATATCGAGGAATACCAGCACGCCAACCTGCCGATCGTGGCGATTGACCGCTACCTGCGGCCGGACATCCCGGTGGTTTCCTCGGACAACTACGCCGGCGGCCAGCTGGCGGTCGAGGCCCTCTACCAACGCGGCTGCCGCCACATCGTTCACACCTACAGCACCAACCCCTCCAACTGGCACGATAACAAGCGGGAACGCGCCTACCAGGACACGATGGCCAGCTACGGGCTGACGCCGATGACCTGCACCAGCAGCTTCAACGACTCGCCGCAGGAGAAGTTGGCGATCTTCAGCAAGCTACTGGAGGAACACCCGGAGATTGACGGCATCTTCGCCAGCAACGACCTCGACGCCGCCCGCTTGCTGAGCGTGGCCCGCCGGCTGGGCCGCCGGGTGCCGGATGACCTGCAGATCATCGGCTACGACGGCGCCCAGGCCACCCAGGAGCTGGTGCCAGACCTGGCAACGATCGTCCAACCGATCGAAAAAATGGCCACCTACGCCGTCGAGACCCTGGAAAAGCGGATTAAGGGCACCTTCACCCCCTCGACGACCGTCCTGCCGGTGACGCTCAAGGCTGGTTGCACCCTGAAGGAACTGAATGACTAAGGTTAATCGCCCCTCACCGGCGACTTGCTGGTGAGGGGCGATTCGGATTGGTTATTAGTTTTTAGTGAACAAGCGGTAGAGATCATGCGGGATGGCTTTATCAAAAGCCAAACGCATTGAAACAATTGAGTTACCGTTTGTTTGCTTCTCTTGGCGTGCCGTTCCTTCTACGTAATAGCTGGTTCCCAAATAGTAGAAGGTCTTGCCATCGTCCGCATCGTTTTGCTTTACAAACATGTGAAGGATGTGCTTACCATCCATGATACGCTGAACGTCCGGACTGCTAAGACGACGCTTGGTCTTCGTGTAGTAGTGCATATGACGGTCATCAATCATATAGTCGTTATAAGCAATTGATTCCTTGATGTCATCAGCCTTTTCATTAGTCACAAACATCACAAAAACTTTTCCTTCATCCCGATAACCACCTACGGTTTGAGGTGATTGGTTCTGACTAAAATTAGCTAAGCGAAGTGCTTCTTTACGAGTATATTTTTCACCAATTTTGAAAGGATTACCACCGCGGTAACGCGCCCCCCGTAAGAGGCCGGTTTCAATCGCATCTTGCCAGAGGTGGGCAAAGTCTTTTTCTTCCATTAGCGAATGGCGAACAGCAGGTGCTAATCGGTATTGATTCTTTCCTTCTTCCCATTCAATCAATGGGATACCACCATAACTATCCCTTTTTGGATCAATTTCGTCAGTATAAAAGATCAACCGAAGAATCCGCCGCATTGACGCCAGTGTTTCCGGATCAGCCTGCCCCCCGTGCTCCTTAATGAAGTGAATAAGTTGTTGCCCGGTTACCGCTTGCTGGTCAAGAAGTAGGTGTAACAGGGCTAGCTCAGCGACTCGTTTTCCACTCAGCAATTCACAATCAAGAAAACTTAACCACTTATCTTCCTGATCACTCAGCTTAACTTCTTCCCGCCGCTTTTGTAGGAAACGACCATAGTTCTTTTCCTTGTTGGCAATGATCACCGGATCGATCGAATCCGTCCGGTAGAAGTCTTTCAGCAACGGTACGCGTCCTACCTGTTGCTTAACGTTCTGGTAAATCCCGCGCAGTTGCTTTACACTGTCTAGTTTAGCCGTCCGCAAGGAGGCAAAGATCTTCTCCTGAGCCACCTCATCAAAGGCGATCGTCGACAGGCCGATGGTTGGTTCCATGTTGACGGTGTTACGGGCCTGGTCCTTGGAGAAGGAGTTGTCCCCGGTTAGGGCGATCGGGATCATGTAGTTGTTTTGGTAATTGCCGATGAAGTCGATGATCTCGACGTAGTCCTTGCCCGGAGCCTTGCGCAAGCCCCGGCCCAACTGCTGGACGTAGATGATCCGTGAGTTGGTGTTGCGCAGGAAGATCACCTGGTTGACGCAGGGAATATCGATCCCCTCGTTGAAGATGTCCACGGTCACGATGTAGTCAATTTCACCCTCTTCCAGCTGGGTCACTACCTGGTTGCGCCGCTCCACCGAATCCTTGCCGCTGAGGGCCGTCGCTAAGTGGCCCTGGCGGGTGAATTCGGTCGCAATCGCCTCGGCCTCGCCCACGTTGGCGCAGAACACCAATCCGTGAAGTTGATCACCGGAGTAGCCGTAGTAGTCGGCCGCCTGGAGGACGTACTTCACCCGATCGTGACTCGACAGGAGTTCGAGCACCTGCTGGCTATAGCGCTTGACGTCCTTGTTGCTTGCCACCGCCTGATTGTAGTCGTCGACCAGCTGGTTGTCGCTGGCCGAATCGAACTCGAAGTCGTGGACGCCAACGTAGTGGAATGGGCACAGCATCCTCTCTTCCAGGGCATCTTGGAGGCGGATTTCGTAGGCAAGTTGGTAGTTGAAGAGGGCGAAGATGTTGAAGTCGTCGCTCCGTTCCGGGGTCGCCGTCATCCCGAGGAAGAACTTGGGCGTGAAGTAGTCGATGATCCGCTGGTAGGTTTCCGCCCCGGCGTGGTGGACCTCGTCAATCAGGATGTAATCAAAGGCGTCGCGCGCAAAGCGGGTCCGGTTGGCCTCCTTGGCCATGGTCTGAACGGTGGCGAAGAGGTACTTGGCGTTCACGTCCTGGTGGTTGCCGGACAGGATCCCGAAGTCATCGTCCGGGCCGCCAATTACCTTTTGAAAGCTGGCACACGACTTTTCGAGGATCTGCTCGCGGTGGGCCAAAAAGAGCATTCGTTTCGGCCGGGCACGCTTGACATCAAAGGCCGCCAGGTAGGTCTTCCCGGTCCCGGTTGCCGAAACCACCAGCCCGCGGTCGGAGCCCTGGTCGCGGAGGGCCTGGATCTGCCCGAGGGCGTCTTCTTGCATCTTATTCGGAACGATTTCGTCCTTCTTCGGGTTCAGCGAGTGGTCGGGCTTGGTCAGCTCCTGGTAGGCCGGCCGCGTTCGCTGGTAGTTTTCCTGGTAGCGGCTGATCCAGGACTTCTGCAAGAGCTGGGCCTTCGCCCATTCCTGCTCGATGTTGTCCTGCACCTGGCGGACGATGTCACCGTTATCCAGCGAACTGATCTGGAGGCTCCACTCGTAGTTCTGGTTCTTCATCAGCGCCGAGGTGGTCAGGTTGGCGCTCCCGATGATGATTGTCTGGTAACCGTCCTTTTGGAAGATGTAGCCCTTCTGGTGGAAACCGTTCACGTCGGCCAGGCGGACCTCGAGGCCGGGAATCTTCAGCAGTTCCTCAAACACCTTGGGGCTGTTGAAGCTGAGGTAGGTTGAGGTCAGTAGCCGTCCCTGAACGCCCCGGTTGGCCAGGCGGCGAAAGATCGGCTTCAAATTCGACAGCATCGCGTCGGTAATGAAGGCTACCGCAAAGGTGTAGGACTGGCACTCCGCCAACTCAGCCTTCAACTGGTCGTAAATCTGGTTGCCGTACTGGTTGGTCAACAGGCGCGGGGCGAAGCGCTCCGGGGCCGAAAACTGGTCGCGGTCGAGGTAGCCGCCGAGCACGGCCTGGCCCATTTCCCCCACCAGGTTCCCCTGGTCATCGCGCATCGCCTGCAATAAGTCGCGGTAATCAACGTTTGCCATTAGAAAGTCACCTCAGCGAGCTTTGTTTGCGCCAGTTGCTTGGCAAAGGGCTCGTCGGCCGCCGCCCACTGGAGTTGGCCCAGTTCTTCCGCAGTGCACCAGCGGAAGTTGCTGTGGGCCACGTGGGCCAGGTTCTGGCTTTCCAGCCGGGCGTAGTAAACGGTCAGGTTCACTACCCCGAAGTCGTAGGCGTGGCGCACCGTTTCCCCCACCGCCGGGCCGACGGTGATTTGGTCGTGAAACTCCTCTTGCAGTTCGCGGGTCAGCGCGGCCTGCGGCGATTCGCCGGCTTCAATCTTGCCGCCGGGGAATTCCCAGAGGGTGCCGAGGACCCGGTCGGCCGCCCGCTTGGCCGCCAAGACCTGACCCTGGTCATTGATGAGGGCGGCCCCCACCACGTGAATTTGCTTTGTCATTAGTACTCCTCCTTTTTCTTGTTTTAGTATAGCAGCTTGGTTGCGCAAGCGGCTTCATAAAATCAAAAACGACCAAGGTCATTCCCCCGGCCGCGCAAAAAGGCATTGAAAGCATTTCCCCGTCAAGAATACAATGGTAATAGTAAGAAGGACAGAGGCAAAAAAATGGGATACGGCGTACTACTGATTACTTGGGTGCTGTTTTGGGTCATCCAGCTTTGGAGCAAGCGGATCCACCGTCAGTTCGAGGCGGAAACGGTGCGGGCCCACTGGACCCCCGAAGACTACCGCCTACTGCAAGCCGTCAGCATCATCAACCTCACCCTCTCCGCGCTGGCCTTCTTGGCCCTGATCATCCTGACAATCATCAGCTGCTACGATCTCTTCGCCAACCCCAATGGCAGCCTGGCCAAGGAAGAGGGCGCCTGCCTGCTGCTGATGTGCCTGTGCATGGCCACCGAGGCCCTGCTCACCTCCTGGCTAACCACCAAGTTGGCCAATCACTAACCTCAACCCGCAAAAAAGGCCATGCCAAAATCGGCATGACCTTTTTTCTTTGCCTTAGCGGTCCACCACTTCGTCGCGCAGGACCCCTTGACGGTTGTAGTGGCACTAGTGGCGGTTCCCCTGCTTGTCATGGTAGTAGGCACCCAGCTCCGTGCCCTTGGTACCAATGATTTTCGGCGGCCGGTCGGGATCGTCGAGGTTTTCGTCCCAGAGCTCGCCCGCCGGATCAAAGTAGCGCAGGTGACGGTTGCCCACTTCGTCTTCCACCAGGTCCTCGTCCCAGATCAGCTGGTCGCCCTCCTGGTAGCGCACCCGCTGCGGGGCCGCGATCGCTGGGCTTAGTTCCTCCTCGGTATCTTCCGGCTGATCGGGATCCTCTTCCAGATCCTCCGCTTCCGGCGCGGGATCGGCCGGGGTCGTGTCCGCCCCCGGCGACTTGCCCCCGGTCACGTTATCGATCAGGTTGGTCAGCTCCGTCCCCAAGGCGTAAACCAGCCACCAAACGGCAAAGAGGCCGCCGGCAATCAGGAGCAACTTCGCCGAATAGTAAATCGCCGCGAAGACGATCAAGAGCTCCACCGCGATCGGAATTAAGATCAACCACATTTTTCTTCCCCCAAAGTCGTGAATCGTACGCGCGGCCCCCTTCTCCCCGGCGGGAACCGCTATCGCCACCCTATTTTAGCAGTTGGGCGGGGTGATGGTCAAAGGGCGGTTGGGGGCACTGGAGGTCTCCCCGTTGAGGGTCACAAAATTGCGAGCGGGTGGCTTTTCACTCCGCCGGGGCCATCGCCTTTCGGTAGTATTCCTCTGCCTGGTCGGGTGAGAGATCGTAGCGTTGGGTCAGCTTGGCGATGATCGTTGCGTGGTCGTCACCTTCGATTGCGAAATACTTGATTATGCTTGTTGCTAATTGTAATTGCTGTTGCTCTAATTCTTTAAACCTTTGAATTTACTGTTGTTTTAATTCTTTAAGCCTTTGAATTTGCTGATCATACTCTTTCATCTCTTGTAGCCACTGTTCATGCTCCCACTCGCGGTCTTGTTGCTCAAAGTTAATTCGCATGGCGATCTTCCTCCATTTCGCATTTTTCTTCGCTTCGGTCTGTCGTTGCTTCAATTTTAAGATAAAAGGATCGGCCGAATCAACCGTTCCGCTGTTGATGAAGCGGCACAGGCGCCGCAGCGCCGGCGGGGTTTGTTCCTGGTCGGCCGCCACGTTGAGGTAGGTGAAGGTCAAGAGCGGCGGCTGTAGGGGCTGAGTCAAGTGCTTGAGAAAGCGGGGCTCGCACTGGTCGTACTGGTCCCGGTGGCCGAAGGGGTCGAACTTGGTCAAAAAGATGACGTGGATCGGCCGCAGTTTCCGGTAGGGATCCCCCCGTTCAAGCTGTTCCTCAACGATCGCCGCGCTGTACGCCAGCGACCGTTGCATTAGGTTGTGGTGGTTAACCACCTGCATCTCAATGTCGTACTCGCGCTCCTGGTCGTCGGTGGCGAAGATATCGAGCCGGTAGCCCCGGCTGTCCTGGGCGTGCTCGATGTTCACCTCGGCATCGACCCGCTGGATGGCGCTGATCTTGGCTCGCGGAAGCAACATCTTGAGGGTGGGCAGGAGAATGTCCTCATCCTTCATCACCCGGTTGAAGAGGTAGCGGTCGGTCATCGTGGCCGTCTCCCAATTCTTTTTGGCCTGTTCCCACCGGGCGGCTTCGCTCGGTCGTTGTCGTCGGGTCATCTGGTCCTCCTTTCAAAATCCTGGCTTTCGGTTGCAATTTTCCCCCCTACTTAATACACTCGAAATGTCAATTTAAGTTAGAAAAAAAGTAGTTGCTCATCAGTGACATACTTCATGAATACCTCGTAAGGTGTT
>CALVGV010000036.1 GCA_944327195.1 uncultured Limosilactobacillus sp. | reverse complement strand
GTCTTTTTTCTTTTCATCATAAACAAAAACAGCACTGGTGGAAAATCTCCATCAGTACTGAATAGTGTAGAGCCTTTGTTTCCAACAAAAAAGACCATCTCCAATCCGGTTAGTTGAGGGATTGGGACAGCCGTTGGACATCCGCTTCGCTTACCAAGCACCGCCGGTCGCGGTAGCCGGCCAAGAGGACCCCGTGGACCGCTTGCAAGGGCGGGCAGGTGAGGGGAATGGCGACGACGTTGGTTAGCTTTTCCACCCGAGCAATCGGGCAGTACATTTGGTCACGAAAGTCTAGTTCGAGGGTGGCGTTGTTCAAGAAGGGGAGGCCACTTTGCAAAACGTAGCCAGCAATCCCGATCCCGTTTCGGAGAACAATCCGCCGGTAGCGTTGGTTGGTGTTTCCGGCAACGTATTCCCACCAGGTTTGGTGGGGACTCTGGCGCGCCCGGATGGCAATGCCAACGAAGTCGTAGTCGGACTGTTCGTATAGCCGGTCAACGAGGGCCTGGTAGTTTTCACTTGCGGAGGGTTGTTCTAAACTCATCATTTTACCTTTCATTATAAGTCAGCGAGAAGCAAAGGAAAAGCGTTTCCAGGTAAGGACCTAGGAGAGGCCGCGGTAGTATTCGGCGGCATCAAAGGTGAATGCCGGGTCGACGAACTGGTGGTAGTGATCAAAGTCGGCCTGGATGGCGGTGATTTCCTGGTCGAGCCGTTCGAGCTCGGCGTCTTTTTCGAGCGAGCTCAGCTCCTGGTTGACCTGGGCTTCCTTGTTTTCGAGGATCGTGCGGCGAACGGTCAGGTCACCAAGGGCCAGGGCGAGCAGCTTTTGGAAGTCGGCGGCCCGCATTTCTGCTTGGGGTTTCATTGGGTACCTCCTTGATGGTTTAAGTTAACGAGCGGGGTGGCAACCGGGATCGGTTGGCAACCTAGTGAGTGCAAGAAGTCCTGCAGCCGGTGGCGGGGATGGTTGGCAAGCCAGTGGGCCAACTGTTCCTGATCCAAAACCAGGTGGGCTAGGGTGTAGTGGGCCCGCTGGGGATCCTGGAGAAAACTTGTGGGGTGGGCAACCAGGGTCGCCAGGGCCGGCTCGGGCAGGCGGGGGTAGTCGACGGCGGTGACGACGACCGCGGTGGGCCCGGCCAGCACCGTGCTGGCGGCGTAGAGGCCACTGAGCGGGCCCTGGTCGGCAAAGGCGGGGGCGTCGGTGAGCACGGTCGTTCGCGGCAGGGGGGCGAGTAGGGCCGCAATCGCCGTCCGGTTGGCCGGATTGGCGCTCACCAGGACCCGCTGGCAGTAGGGCAAGAGCCGCCGGGTGGCTAACACCACGTTAGGCTGGTTATCGGCCACCACTGCCAGGGCCTTATCACTCCCGTAGCGGCGTGAATGACCCCCCGCCAGCACCAGGCCGACTGGCTTAGCCCTCAAAGACGAAGTGGCCACTCTTGCCGCCCTCCTTTTCGAGTAGGTGGACGTTAGAAATCACCATCCCCCGGTCCATCGCCTTGCACATGTCGTAGATCGTCAGCAGGGTGATTTGCACGGCGGTCAGGGCCTCGATCTCGACCCCGGTGACGTGCTTGGTCTTAACCGTGCTGGTCACGGTGATCGTGTCCTGGTCGTTATCGGTAAAGGCCAGGTCGACCCCGGTCAGCGGGATCAGGTGGCACATCGGGATCAGCTCGCTGGTCTTCTTGGCGGCCATGATCCCGGCCACCTGGGCCACGGCGAGCACGTCCCCCTTCTTGACCTTGCCCTCCTTGATTCGGCTGAGGGTGGCCGGTTGCACCTTGATCTGGCCGGTTGCCCGCGCCCGGCGGTTAGTAGTCGCCTTTTCGGTCACGTCGACCATCTTGGCCCGGTGCTGGGCGTTGAAGTGGGTTAATGAATCAGTTGCCATCTTATTTTCCTCCCGGTAATAAGTAGTGCGCAAGTATTTTTTTAGCCAGGTTACGATCGCCTCGCTACCAACCAGCGAGACGTCCGGCCGCGGGCTGAGACTGGCAAAGGCCACGATTGCCGCCTGGCTGGCCCAGTCGCTGGGGGATTCATCGGCCGCCAGCAGGACTAGCTTCGGGTAGGCGGCCCCCTTGTGGCCTTCGATCAGGCAGATTGTCTGCGGCGGCAGGGCAGCCACCTGGCGTTCCAGGGACTGCGGCTGGCGGTAGTGCAGGAAGCTCCCCGCCGGGGCGTTGAGGATCGTCAGCCTGGCCCCAGCCTTGGCCAACCGGTCACTATCGGTTCCCGGAACGTCCATCTGGGCCTGGTGGGCGTCGTGCTTGATCGCCACCACCGGCAACCCCTCAGCACTAAGGGCGGCGACCAGCTTGGTCATGACCAGGGTCTTGCCGGTCTTCTTGTGGCCAACTATTTGAAGGGTAATAGCCACGTGACCACCTCCGCACCGACCTGAATTGGGCTCGTGCTGTGGGGGATGACGCAGAAGCAGGTCGTCGTTTGCAGGTTGGCCAGCGATCCCGACCGGTCGGTCCCGTTGGGGTAGATCTTGAACTGACCATCGCTGAACTGGTAGGTGCAGCGCAACACCCGGTCGAAGCCGTTGGTCTTGGTGTAGGGAGCGGCCAGGATTCCGGAAACGGTCTTGATCCGGCTTTGCTGGTGTTGGTAGCGGCGGATCAGTGGTTCCACGTAGAGGTAGTAGCCAACGAAGCAGGCCCCCGGGTTCCCGGAGAGGGCCAACACCAGGGTATCATCCTGGACAAAGGCGGTGGTGACGCTCCCCGGCCGCTGCTTGACCTTGTTGAAGAGGAGCTGGTCGGCCTTGCGGGCGGCATCACCGATGAAGTCATAGTCGCCCACCGAGACCCCGCCGTCGGTGATCACGATTTCGTGACTGGCGATCGCCTCGGCAAGCACCTGCTTCAACTGGGCAGGCTCGTCCGGAAACTGGCCGAGGTAGTCAACCTCGCCGCCGGTCTCTTCGACCAAGCGCTTCAGCATCGGCCCGTTGCTGTTGTAGATCTTTCCCGCGGCAATCGGCTGGTCGCTGGCCAGCAGTTCGCTCCCGGTTGCCATGATCGCGATCCGCGGCCGCTGGTAGACCTCGACCTCGCGGATGCCAAAGGCGATCAGGGCCGCGATCCCCCCGGGATTGATCTCCTGGTCCTTTTCGAGGACGACCTCGCCCTGCTTGAAGTCGGTTCCCACCTCGGTAATGTTGGAGTGCTTTTCGCCCGCCATGATTTCAACCGTTCCCGCAGTAGGGTTGGACCGGGTCTTTTCGATCATGATCACGGTGGTGGCCGCTGCCGGAACGGCGGCCCCGGTCATGATTCGTACGGTCTGCCCGGCAGTCAGCGGCTTACCCCAGGTGTCCCCGGCGGCCACTTCGCCGACCACGGTTAGGGTCTTGGGAAAGGCGCCGTCGTCGGCGGCACAGATGGCATACCCGTCCACCCCGGAGCGGCGGAAGTGGGGGTAGTCGTAGGCCGCCCGGGCCGGGGCGGCCAGGATGCGGTGGTTGGCCTCTTCGACCGGAACCAGCTCGGTCTTGGTGGTCAGTGGAACCTTGGCGATCCGGGCCTGGGCTTCGGCAATGCTGATCGGGGTACGTCTAGTTAACATGGTGGTGAACTTCCTTTCGTTGGTTACTGCGTTCAAACAAGAGATGGGCAAAGTCCGGCAAAATCAGCTTGGTGAGGGCGGTCTCGACCGCGTTCTTCGAGCCGGGCAGGCAGTAGGTTAGTTGGTCGGAATAGTTGAAGCCGCACAGGGCCTGGGAGGCCAGCGCCCGGGGACCGATCTCGGCGAAGGAGAGCTGGCGAAAGGCCTCGCCAAAGCCCGGGGCGGTCACGGCCAGAAGAGGGGTGATTGCGGGAATGGTGACGTCGCGTTGGGCCAGCCCGGTTCCCCCGCTGGTGATGATCAGGTCGGGCTTCCCTAGTTCCATTTGCAGGTAGGCGGCCTGGATTTGCACCCGGTCGTCGGGAACCACCCGCCAGTCCAGACAGGCGCCACCGGCTTTCTCGAGCCGCTCCTTCAAGAGCCGCCCGCTGGTGTCGCTTTCCCGGGTGCGGGAATCGCTGACCGTTAGGATCGAAAACTTCATTTGCAAGCGTCCTTTCTATTGGTTCAGGCGGGCTAGGAGCTCACCGATTAATTTTTCGGCCACAGCCTGGTTGGCCGCCCCGTAAAGGAGGAGCTGACCGTTTTTAAAGAGGCTGACCTGGTGGTCGTGCCAACTAAAGCGAAGAAAGATTGGGCTTTCTTCAACCGCCAGCCCGCTCCCGGTGAGCCGGTAACTAATTTGGGCCAGGTCTGGGGCGGTTAGGTGGTACTTGTAGGTTTGGCTCCCGCAGAGGGCGGTCACCCGTGCTTCCGGGGTTGCGGGAGTTGCGGCCGGGTCCTGGCAGACGGGGCAAGCCGGATCCCGCGGTACCTTGAAGGACTGAAAGGTCGGCTGCCAGGCGTCGATTGTCCAGACCCGGTCAAAGGACACCGCCGCCGGGTCAATCAGCAGCTTCATCGCCAGTGATACCTGCAGGCCGGCGACGAGCGGGACCAGCGGGGTGATCACCCCGAGGAGGTCGCAGTCGGTCTTGGTTAGCTCGGCCAGGTTGGGGTAGAGACAGTTGAGGCAGGGGTGGTGGCCGTCGGGCTTGATCGGCATCACCGTGCCGAAGGTGCCGGCACAGCTGGCAAAGAGGTAGGGCCGGTTGGCCTTTCTCGCGGCCTGATTCAGCTGGGCGCGGGTGGCGTAGTTGTCGAGGCAATCGAGAATCAGGTCACAATCTGCTGGAATCAGGTCCGCTTCAAGGGAGGCCGGCAGGAGGTGGAGGTCCACTGCCGGGTTGATTTCCTTGAGGTGGGCGCCGGCCGCCACCACCTTCAGGCGGGCGGCCGCGGCGTCGGCGGTCGTGTAAAGGGCTTGGCGCTGGAGGTTGGTTTCGCTCACCTGGTCCGGGTCGATCAGGGTCAGCTCTCCGATCCCGGCCCGGGTCAAGAGGGCGGCGGCATGACTTCCCAAGGCGCCGAGGCCGACGATGGTTACGTGGGCGTCGGCGAGCTTGGCCTGTCCGGCGGGGCCGACCTGGCGAACGCGTTCTTGGCGATCATAGCGGTTCATTTCGTCATCTCCGGATGTGAAAATATAGGATTTTCCCTAGTCGTAGTATAGCAAGCATGGTGATAGTCTTGGTATTAGGGAAAAGGCTTACTTTGCGCAGTGGGCCCGTTCCGCTTAGCTTGCTCAATGATTGAGGGAGGTAGAAATTGTGCTAAAATCTCGGTTTTTCAAAAAAGTAGAGAAGTTTAACGGCACCTTTACCCAACTCGAAGAAAACAACCGGCGCTGGGAGAAGTTATATCGCCAGCGGTGGGCCCACGACAAGGTGGTTCGGACCACCCACGGGGTCAACTGTACCGGTTCGTGTAGTTGGAACGTGTACGTTAAGCAGGGGGTGATTACCTGGGAACACCAGGCAACCGACTACCCGAGCTGCGGGGCCAACATCCCCGGTTACGAGCCGCGGGGATGCCCGCGGGGGGCCAGCTTCTCCTGGTACGAATACAGCCCGGTCCGGATCAAGTACCCCTACGTGCGGGGACGGCTCTGGAAGATGTGGGTGGCGGCCAAGAAGGAACACGCCAACCCGGTAGAGGCCTGGGCCAGCATCGTTGAGGACCCGGCCAAGGCTAAGGAATACAAGGCCGCCCGTGGTCACGGAGGAATGGTCCGCGTCCACAGCAAGGAGGCCTACGAACTGATCTCGGCCTGCCTGCTGTACACGATCAAGACCTACGGCCCAGACCGCTTGGCTGGTTTCACCCCGATCCCGGCGATGTCGATGGTTTCCTTCGGCGCCGGGGTGCGCTTCCTGTCGCTTCTCGGGGGCGAGTGCCTCAGCTTCTACGACTGGTACGCCGACTTGCCACCGGCATCGCCGCAGGTTTGGGGGGAACAAACCGACGTGCCGGAAGCGGCCGACTGGTACAACTCGGACTACATCATCATGTGGGGGTCCAACATCCCGCTCACCCGGACGCCGGATGCTCACTTCATGACCGAGGCCCGCTACAAGGGGACCAAGGTGGTCGCCGTCAGCCCGGATTACGCGGAAAACGTCAAGTTCGCTGACGACTGGCTGGCCCCGGAACCGGGGAGCGACTCGGCAGTTGCCCAGGGGATGACCTACGTGATCCTCAACGACTTTTACCACAAGCGCCAGGTGCCGGCCTTCACCAACTACGTCAAGCAGTTCACCGACCTGCCATTCTTGGTCGAACTGGTGCCGAGCGCGGCCGGAAATGGTCACTTGACCTCGGGCCACTACCTGCGGCAAAGCGACCTCCAGGCTGGGGACGACTACGGCGAATGGAAGCCGCTGGTTCTCGACCAAAAAACCAACCGCCTGGTTAGCCCGGCCGGGACCCTTGGCCACAAGTACGCCCACGACCAACACTTTAACTTGGAACTAAAGGACCTCGATGGCAAGCCGATCGACCCGGCCCTGTCGGTCTTGACCGCCGACAGCGCCCAGGTGGTGGTTGACTTCCCAACCTTCAGCAACGAGGGCAACGCGGTGGTTAGCCGCCACCTGCCGGTCAAGACGGTTACCTTTGCCGACGGGAGCAGCCACCAGGTTGCCACCATCTTCGACCTCCTGATGGCCCAGTACGGGATCAAGCGGGTGGCAGACGACGTGCTCGCCGCCAACGACGAAAACGACGCTACCTCCGCCTTCACCCCCGCCTGGCAGGAAAGTCGGACCGGGGTCAAGGCCAGCCTGGTAACCCAGATTGCCCGTGAGTTTGCCCAAACCGCCGAGAAGACCGGTGGCAAGTGCATGGTCATCATGGGCGGTGGGGTCAACCACTGGTTCAACGCCGACATGAACTATCGGGCAATCATCAACATGCTGATGCTCTGCGGTTGCGTTGGCGTCCAGGGGGGTGGCTGGGCCCACTATGTCGGCCAAGAAAAGCTCCGTCCGCAAGAGGGGTGGCTGAATATTACGGTGGCCAACGACTGGGAACCGGGCGGCGCCCGCCAGCAACAGGGGACCTCCTGGTACTACTTCGCCACCGACCAGTGGCGCTACGAGGAGATCGACAACCAGGCCCAGTACTCGCCGGTCTACCACGCCAAGCACCGCTACCTGCACAACGCCGACTACACCCAAATGGCAATCCGGCTCGGTTGGTTGCCTTCCTACCCGCAGTTTGACCGCAGCTCGCTCTCCTTTGCCAAGGACTACGGCACGACTGATCAGGCAGCGATCAGCAAGCGGGTGGTCGAGGAATTAAAGCAGGGAAGCCTGCACTTTGCGGCCAGCGACCCGGACGCCAAGCAGAACCAACCGAAGGCCTTCTTCCTCTGGCGCTCCAACCTCTTCGCCTCGTCCGGCAAGGGGGCCGAGTACTTCATGAAGCACCTTCTGGGGACCGAAAACGGCCTCTTGGCCCAACCAAACCGGCGGATCAAGCCGGAAAACATGGTCTGGCACGACAAGGATACCGTCGGCAAGCTCGACCTAGTGGTGGACATCGACTTCCGGATGGTTTCGACCGGGATGTACTCCGACGTCGTCCTGCCGGCGGCCACCTGGTACGAGAAGGAAGACCTCTCCTCGACCGATATGCACCCCTTCATCCACCCCTTCAACAAGGCGGTCAGTCCGATGTGGGAGTCAAAGAGCGACTGGCAGCACTTCAAGCAGCTGGCCAAGACCTTTAGTCAGATGGCGGCCAAGTACCAGCCGGACCCGGTTTACGACCTCAAGACCCAACCACTGGGTCACGGCACCCCGGGCGAACTGGGGCAGCCGGGCGGTGAAGTCAAGGATTGGCTCAAGGGCGAGTGCGACCCGGTTCCAGGGAAGACGATGGCCAACCTGAAGCTGGTCAAGCGCGACTACACCAAGGTGTACGAGAAATTCACCACCCTGGGGCCAAACATGCCGAAGAACTACGGCTATGACGTCACCCCGGAATACGAAGCGCTCAAGGACGAACTCGGCGTTGCCACCAGTGGGGTCGGTGCCGGCTGTCCCCTGCTCGACGAGGACAAGAAGACGGCGGAAGCAATCCTTCGCCTGTCAACGGCCTCCAACGGGCGCCTGGCCGACCTGGGTTGGCAAAAGCGGTCGGCGGCGAGCGGAATTGACCTGACCGACATTGGCCGCGGCCACGCCGAGGACAAGATGACCTTTGCCAAGATCACCGCCCAGCCGGCCGAGGCCTTCCCGACCCCAATCGGGACCTCGGCCAAGCACAACGGTGACCGCTACTCGGCCTTCTCACTCAACGTCGAGCGCAAGCAACCGTGGGCAACTTTGACCGGGCGGCAGCAGTTTTACCTCGACCACGAAATCTTCTTGGACTTCGGGGAGGGGCTGGCGACCTACAAGCCGTCCCTGGCTCCGCAGGTGATGGCCCCGGCCGATACCGACGTGGCCCCAGCCGACAAGGAGGTTACCCTCCGCTACATGACGCCGCACGGCAAGTGGAACATCCACACGATGTACTACGACAACCTGGAGATGCTGACCCTCTTCCGGGGCGGGCCGACGGTCTGGATGAGCCCGCAGGACGCCGAGAAGATCGCCGTCAAGGACAACGACTGGGTTGAAGTTTACAACCGCAACGGGGTGGTTACCGCCCGGGCGGTGGTCTCCCACCGGATGCCGGAGGGGTCGCTGTACATGTACCACGCCCAGGATAACGAAATCTACGAGCCGCTCTCGACGATCACCGGTAACCGCGGAGGTTCGCACAACGCCCCAACCCAGATCCACGTCAAGCCAACCCACATGGTCGGCGGCTATGGTCAGCTGAGTTACGGGTGGAACTACTACGGCCCAACCGGGAACCAACGGGACCTGTACGCAAACGTTCGGAAGTTAGAGAAGGTGAACTGGAATGAAGATTAAAGCCCAAATCGGGATGGTCCTCAATCTCGACAAGTGCATTGGTTGCCACACCTGCTCGGTGACCTGCAAGAACACCTGGACCAACCGTCCGGGGGCCGAGTACATGTGGTTTAACAACGTTGAAACCAAGCCGGGGGTCGGCTACCCAAAGCGGTGGGAAGACGAGGAACAGTACCACGGCGGCTGGACCCTCAACAAGAAGGGAAAGCTCCAACTGAAGGCCGGCAGCAAGCTCAACAAGGTGGCCCTCGGCAAGATCTTTTACAACGACGACATGCCGGAGCTCGATAACTACTACGAGCCCTGGACCTACGACTACAAGACCCTCTTTGGCAAGGAGCGGGAACACCAACCGGTTGCCCGCCCGGTGTCACAAATCACCGGGGAGCGGATGGAGCTAACGACCGGGCCAAACTGGGACGATGACCTGGCGGGGTCGACTGAGTACGTCAAGCAGGACCCCAACATGCAAAAGATCGAAAGCGACATCAAGAAGAACTTCGAGCAGGCCTTCATGGTCTACCTGCCGCGCCTGTGTGAGCACTGCCTGAACGCGGCCTGCGTCGCCTCCTGCCCGTCCGGGGCAATGTACAAGCGCGACGAGGACGGGATCGTGCTGGTCGACCAGGAACGGTGCCGGGGCTGGCGCTTCTGCATGTCCGGTTGTCCCTACAAGAAGGTCTACTTCAACTGGAAGACCCACAAGGCCGAGAAGTGTACCTTCTGTTACCCGCGGATCGAGGAGGGGATGCCGACCGTCTGTGCCGAAACCTGCGTTGGCCGGATTCGCTACATCGGCGTTCTCCTCTACGACGCCGACCGGGTGGCTGAAGCGGCCGAAACCCCGGACGAGGAGCAACTCTACCAGGCCCAGCTCGACCTCTTCTTGGACCCCAATGATCCGGAAGTGATTGACCAGGCCCTGGCCGACGGCATCAGCGAGGAAATGCTGGAAGCCGCCCAGAAGTCACCGATCTACCGGCTGGCGGTCGAAGAAAAGATCGCCTTCCCGCTGCACCCGGAATACCGGACGATGCCGATGGTTTGGTACATTCCGCCGCTGTCGCCGGTGATGTCCTACTTCGAAGGCCGCGACTCGATCAAGAACCCGGAAATGATCTTCCCGGGGATCGACCAGATGCGGGTGCCGGTGGAATACCTGGCCAACCTGCTGACCGGGGGCAACGTGCCGGTAATCAAGCAGGCCCTCTACAAGTTGGCAATGATGCGGCTCTTCATGCGGGCCCAGTCCAGCGGAAGTGCCTTTGATGAGGACAAGTTGGCCAGGGTTGACCTGACGGCGGCACGGGCAAAGTCCCTCTACCGCCTGCTGGCGATCGCCCGCTACGAGGACCGCTTCGTGATCCCGCAAAGTAACCGGGCCGAGTTGGCCGACGCCCAGGCCGAACAAGGGGGGCTGGGCTACGACGAGTGTGACGGTTGTGCCCTGGCCCCGCAACACTCGAGCATCTTCAAGAAGGCCGAGGCCGGCGAGTCGACGAACCAGATTTACGCGGAAAGCTTCTATGGGGGGATTTGGCGTGATTAACTACCAACAATTGAACGTCCTCGCGCCGGCCTGGGTGGTTTTGTCGCGGCTGATTGACTACCCCCAGGAAGAAACCTTCAGCGCGGCCAACCGCCAAACCCTGGCAACCATCCCCGACTTGCCGGAAGGACTGCGGGAACGGGCGCTGGCCTGCTTTGACCAGCTGGCGCGCGGCAGCCAACTCGAGCGGGAGGGCCACTTTGCCGACCTCTTCGAGCTGAACCGGCGCTACACCCTCTATATGACCTACTACAAGATGAGTGATTCGCGGGAGCGGGGGACCGTCCTCGCCAAGCTCAAGATGCTGTACGAGATGTTTGGGATCAGCGAGGCCAGCAGCGAACTGGCCGATTACCTGCCGCTGATGCTCGAATTCTTCGCCTACGCGGACTTCGTTGACGACCAGCGGCAGGCGGACCTGCGCCTGGCCCTCGGCGTGATTGAGGATGGGACCTACGGCTTGCTCCGGCGGGCAAGTGTCGACCGCGACGATCCTTACATTCAGCTGGTGGCGGTGATTCGGGAACTCTTCAAGGCGTGCATCGCAAAGGAGGCGGTTGTAAATGCATAATGGTTGGTCAATTTTCTTCTGGGTCGTCTATCCCTACGCAATGTTGCTTTCCTTCTTCGTGGGGACGATGGTCCGGATTCACAAGTACGGCGGCACGATTACCGCCAAGTCGAGCGAGATTTTTGAAAAACGCCTGCTGATCGTCGGGAGCATTACCTTCCACGTGGGGATCATCCTGGCCTTCTTTGGCCACATCCTAGGGATGCTAGTGCCAAAGAGCTGGACGGCCTACTTCGGGATCACCGATCACATGTACCACCTGTTTGGTTCCCTCCTGATGGGGATTCCGGCCGGGACCCTGGCCCTGGTGGGGATGGCAATTTTAACCTACCGGCGAATGAAGTACTCGCGGGTCCGCAAGACGAGCTCACTCAACGACAACCTGGTTGACTGGTTGCTCCTGATCGTGATTTGCCTGGGGATGGCCTGCACGATTACCGGGGCCTTCATCGACTTTGACTACCGGGTTACGATCTCGCCGTGGGTGCGGAGCCTCTTTACCCTCCACCCGCAATGGCAGCTGATGGCCCAGGTGCCGCTGATCTACAAGATTCACGTCTTCTCCGGCTTTCTGGTCTTCGGTTACTTCCCGTATACCCGCCTGGTTCACGCGCTGACCCTGCCGGCGGCCTACCTCAAGCGGCGTTATATCATTTACCGGCGGCGCTACCAGGTAAACTAGGAATTAATGCAAAGCTGGGCCTTGGCCCGGCCTTGCCTACATAAGAAATGATGATGAGGTGACAATCGTGGTTGAGCAGTTTGGTTTTCCAAAATTAGAAACGGCAAGCAAAGCGGACCTTATTTTTGACTACCCGGACTTCGTGGAAATGCGGCCCCTTCTCCGGGCGGCGGTTCGCCAAGTGGCCAGAGAAGGGGTGCCGGAACCGGCCCTGCCGGTGGCGGTGGAACGACTCACCGTAAGCCTGGAGGAGCAACTGGAACGGGAGAGCCGCAAGTATCTCCGCCAGGCCGGGGTTTACGAAAATCAGCGGGCGGAACTGGCCAACTTGCTCCGCCTCTATACCCGGATCATGCAGGAGCTGAGTCGAAACCTGCCCCTCTCCGAGACGGCGGAAAATACCATTTACGGCCTCACCCAGTCCCGCAAGCAACTGCGGCGCTTGCCGTCCCTAGCGGGGGAGGGGCCGCTCTTTGCCACCAACCAGGATAAGGAACTGGTCCCGGGGACCTTCTATTACCTAGTCGCCCAGCAATTGGTTGCCCCCTACCTGATTGATCCCGCCGGTCCCTTTGCCCCGCAAAACGTTACCAAGGAGGGCCGCCAGCTGGTGCTTCGGCTGACGACCTACGCCTTTCGGGACTGGGACGCCTACCTGACCCACCAGTACGATGAGCAACACGCCCTCGCCAACCAACGGGGCTTGTCGCAGGCGGACTACTACGACCGCCTCGAGGCCTTGGAGCTGAAGTACGTTGATCAGCGCTATTCCGAGGTGCTAGCCGACATCTATGCCCAGGTGGAGCAAGAACTGGTGCCGGCCGTTTGCCCGCGGTTATCAATTCAGTCAACCGATTTGCGGCCGCTCTTTGCCAAGGCCCCGCGGGTCCGGCTGGCCTTCAACCAGGCCGTCAAAGAGGGCTTTCAGCTTGACGAGCAGGGCAAGGAGCACGTCTTGGACCAGCCAATTCAGGACATCAAGCAGAAGTACGCCTTCTACCGGCGGACCTTCCTGGAGGAGGAACAATGAGAATCACTGCCGACATGTTGCTAGGCAACCCGGCCTTTGCCAACGCCATTTTCATGCTTAACCAGGCCCCGAGTGAGGCGACCAAGCAAGATTTCGCAACCGTCAGTGGCCTGACGCCGGAACCACTCGACGACCTGGCCTGGTTTCTGCCGGCCTTCTTGAACCCGGCCTACAACCTCTTCTTCATCTTTGCGCCGAACGTCAATGGCCAGTGGGCAATCTCGTGCTCGCAGGTTCAGATTGAGGGGGAGAACCAAATCGTTGGAATGAGCGAGACGGTGCCGACCGGGATGGGGCTAAACGCGGTCAACATGGTCGACCCAACGGCGGCCATCACCCTAGTTAGCTACCTGACCACCCTTGAGGCAAAGGGGATGGGGAAGCTAGTCTTGCCACCGGAACTGCGGGCCTAGCCACCACCATAATTTAGTAGGCACGCTGACGACTATCTTGCTCGTCAGCGTGTTTTTGGTTCCAAAAAAGCGGGCGGGAAGAAACGAATTTCTTTCCGTCCGCTTGGTGATTGCGGTTTACTTGCCGGCCAAGATTTGCTTAGCCTGCTTGGTAGTTAGGTTGTAGTGGTAGTAGGTCCGGTAGAACTTCTTGGTTTCGCTAACCATGTTTACGCTCTTCATTGCCTTTGGGTGCAGAAGCTTGGCGGCCCAGAGTACCTGGAGGGCCTCCTCGGCGCTGTAGCGGTCCCACGGGAAGGTCCCAGTTGGGTTCCCGTAAACCCGGTTCTTCTTAACCGCCGTCAGTTGGCTGAGGGCCGAGTCCTTTTTGAGGGCGGCCCGGGCCTGCTTGGTGGTGGTTTGGCCAACGATAATCACGTCCGGGTTAGCCTTGACCAGTTCCTCGCTAGTGACGGTGATCTGGTTACCGCTCTTGGAAACGGCGTTCTTCCCGCCGGCCAGCTTGATCCACTCGTTGACGATCGTCTTGGTCCCGTCAACCTTAGTCAGGTCGCTGGCACTTACGATGTGAAGAACGGTCGGCCGGTTTTTCACGCCCTTGAGGTTGCGCTTAACCAGCTTGATGTTGTGGTTCAACAGCTTGATGTAGCGCTCCGCGGTCGCCGGCGCCGAACCTCCGAGGACCTTGGCGGTCAGGCGGACCGACTTCTTTAGGCCCGCAAAGTCCTGGTACATGGCGTTGACGGTCGGTAACTTGGCCTGGCGGGCCTCCTTGACCTGGGCCGGATCGGCGGCGATTACCACGTCTGGCTTGGTCTTAACCAAAGACTCGATCTGAATGTCTTGCCCGGAGAAGGGAGCGGTGACCTTGCTGATGGAGGGGTCAACCTTCTTGAACCAGGCCTGTTGTTTGATTAGCGGCGTCGTGGCAACCAGCTTCTTTTGCCCACCAAGGAGGAGGACAACCTGGTTGTTGGCGTGCCAGAGGTCGGCAACCCGTTTAACGTGCTTGGGAATTTTGACCTTCTTGCCGGTCATGTCGGTAACGGTGCGGGTGCTTGCGGCGTGGGCGTTGGCCCCGCCGATCCCGAAGGCGAGGGCACCCGCGGCTAAGGCGACGGTAAGGGCCTTTTTAAAGCGAATCATAATAATTACTCCTTATCCTTTAAGTCCACCTTTATGGTAGTGGTGGAATCGCTTTATTAAAATTAGGCATTTCCCCCGAATTTGTTAATCAGGCCTGGAGAATCCACACGCTTCTTTTAGGGGATGGCTGCTGCGTACCGCGTAGTCAGCGAGCGAAGACTATATCATAACATACTATATCGTGATATAGTATGTTATGATATAGCAAAAAGGAGGGATCATCTCATGGACCACCCATTTGTTGCCCGGGAACGTGAACTGGCTGGGTTAGAGCGCCTCTACCAGAGCCCCAACTTTGAACTGGCGGTCATCTCCGGCCGCCGGCGGATCGGTAAGACCGCCCTGATCAGCCGCTTCATTGAGGATAAGCCGGCCATCTATTACCAGGGGGTCGAGACAACCGCTACAAATAACCGCCGCTTCTTTGCCGAGCGGGTGGCGGAGTTTAGTGGCGATCCCACCGGGGCAATCTACCCGGACTTCGGCAAGCTCTTTGACCGCATCCAGCAGGTCGCCGACCAGCAAAGCCAAAAGCTGGTGGTGGTGATCGACGAGTACCCCTACGTCGCCGCCACCGATCCGGCAATCAGCTCGCTTCTGCAGGCGGCAATCGACCACCAATTCAAGGCCCACCGCAACATCATGCTGATCCTGTGCGGGTCGGCAATATCCTTCATGGAACACCAGGTGTTGGGAGCCAAGAGCCCGCTCTACGGCCGGCGAACGATGCAACTCAAGCTCCACCCCTTTACCATCTTTGAAGTTGCCCAGTTCCTGCCGACGGTCCCCAAGCCGGACTTGCTGGCCTACCTGGCCCTGACCGGTGGGATTCCTCAGTACCTGAGCTTCGTTGATCCCCAACGATCGCTGGGTGAGAACCTGACCGCCCTCTACCTCGATCCTTTGGCTCCGCTCCTGCAGGAGCCAACGATGCTGATTGCCCAGGAGCTGCGGACGCCGGCAACCTACAACGGCATCTTGGAGGCGATTGCCGAGGGCAAGACCAGTCCCAACCAAATTGCCCAGGCAATCGGCAGTCAAACCGGGGCCCTCTATCACTACCTCGATAACCTGATCGACCTTGAGATCATCGAAAAACAGGTCCCGGTGGTCGGGCCCAAGCGGCGGACCAGCTACCGTTTCAAGGACGAGATGTACCGCTTCTGGTTTACCTTCATCAACGGGCAGACCGAGCGGATCAACCGCGGACGGACCAAGCAGATGGCCAAGCAAATCCTGGCCGACCTGCCACGCTTTCTGGGGCCGACCTTTGAACGGGCCTGTGCCGACTGGCTCTGGGCCCAGGAGGACCTCCCGCTGGAACCACGGGCAATCGGTCGTTGGTGGGGACCCAACCCGGCCAAGCACCGCCAGGAGGAGCTCGACCTGGTTGCCCCGGCCGATCATGACCAAGCAGCAATCGTTGGCGAATGCAAGTGGCGGGCGGCCGACCAGTTGACCCCGGCAATGCTAACCGTCTTCCAGGAGCGGCTGCGCCTGTTGCCGGTAGCCACCACCTATCCCTACTTCTTTGTCAAGCAAGCGGGGCCGGACTTCAAGCGGGTCGCCGCGGCGCAGGGGGTGACGGTGGTCGACTACCAAGACTTTTTTTGAGCGTGACTAAGCTAAATTGATGCTCCCAGCAGGGGATGTCCACCTTTTACTAACCAGTGCCAGGAGAGGGGGGACATCCCCTTTTTTATTGATCCAAACATGTTAAAAAAGTCATTTATTGATAAGACAGGAAGCGGCGAGCAACTTTTGCGGTCCGGAAAGCGGGTAGTGTAATGTTTTCATAGGTTGAGATGAATAATTCATTTCTGAGGATGGTTCTCTCACCTAGACCAATTTAGTTCTAGACAAAAAAAGAGAAGACCCTTAGCCTTCTAGTAGGAAAAAAAACAAAGACAAAGGCAGGTCTTCTCAATGGATATTGTATCAGATATTTGGGTTCGGTTGGCCAATTCTTCGAGTTTATTTGAGGCTGAGGAGCTAGTTCTCCGTGAGATGATGCAGGTGGCTCGGCTTCTAATGGGCCGCTACCTAGAAGCCCTCGATGAACAGCTACTGGAGGAGAAAAAGGCGACCTGGAAAATGGTTAATCGCCAAGTACGGACCGTCAACTTTGCCTTTGGCCCAGTGACGTTCAAGCGCCGTTATTACTGTGATAGTCGCGGCCGGGGCCACTTCGCTTTGGACGAACGGCTTAAATTGGTCCGGCGAAAGCGGGTGTCACCGGGACTGCGCATGATGATGGCGAAGGTTTGCCAAGTGACCACCATGCGGAACACGGCTGACGTGATCAATCTCCTTTTGGGGAGCGGCGTGAGCGTCAACGCAGTAATGACGGCCGTTCACGAGTTGGGCGAAGCAGTTACCGCCCAGAGCCAAGCCAATGAGCAGAAGCCGGCGGAACGACGGGTTCCCAAGAACCTGGTGATTGAAGGCGACGCCACGATGATCAAAATCAAGCGTAAGGGCAAGCAGCCCGCTTATTGGCACAGTGCTCACCACTATCGGATCTACGAGAAACGGGTGGTTGGTAAGGGAAAAGAACAATCGGTGTCCCATCTTAACCAACGTGATTTCATTTCCTTTGCCCATGAGCCCCTGAAGGAACGGGTTCGGGAATACCTAATTACCCACTACGACCTAGCTGGCCAGACGGTTTTCATGGCGAGTGATGGTGGGCCGGGCTACGAACCAGAGAGCTTCTTTGACCTTCTGCCGAACCGCCAAGCGAAGGGCGAGTTCTTCATTGACCGCTATCACAGCTTGAAGAAGATTCAAGACTGTTTTGGGGTGAACGACCCAATGACGCCGGCAATCGAACAGGCCCT
>CALVGV010000035.1 GCA_944327195.1 uncultured Limosilactobacillus sp. | reverse complement strand
CGTGGTCCTCTTGGCCAGCGTTTCGACGATCGGCGTGCCGGTGGCCGGCTTGACCTTCATCGCCGGGATCGACCGTTTCGTCGACATGGGCCGGACGGTGGTCAACGTCGTCGGTAACTCGATTGCCACCCTGGTCATCGGGGAATCCGAGGGGGCGCTCGACCACGAAAAGTACGATCACTACCTAGATAGCTACAAGCGAGGTGCCACAGAATAATGGATAAGCAACTCCCAACCCGCAGTCAGGTGCCAACCGAATTGACCTGGGACCTGACCCTCCTCTTTGAAAACGACCAGGCGATGGAGGCCGCCCTAGAAAAGACCCAGGCCAAGGCCAGTGAGTTGGCCAAGCAGGCGGGGACGATCACCTCGGCTGATCGCCTGCTGGCGGTCCTGACCGCGGCCAAGGAAATCGACGAGGAGCTGGAGCAGGAGTACGTCTACGCCTTCCTGCGCCGCGACAGCGACACCACCGACGCGGTGGCCACCGCCCTCTTCGGCAAGGCCGCCCAGGCGGCAACGACGATCGAAACCGCCCTGGCCTTCATCGACCCCGAAATCCTCGCCCTCGACCCGGATCAGCTGGCAAATTGGCAGGCCAGCGAACCCGGCCTGGCCGAGTTCAAGTTCCAATTAGATAGTCTCACCCGCCAGCGCAAGCACGTCCTGGCCGGTAACCAGGAGCAGCTTCTTTCGCGGCTCAACCACGCCCTCGACGGCGCCAGCGAGGTCTACAACACCCTGAACGACGCCGACCTCGACTTCGGCCAGGTCCACAACGAGGCCGGCGAGCTGGTTCAGTTGACCCACGGCAACCGCAGCCAGTTCACCGAATCGCAGTCGCGGGCCGTCCGCAAGGAGGCCGCCCTGGCCTACCAGAAGCCCTACCACCGGCTCCGCCACACCTTTGCCGCCACTTTGAACAGCTTCATCGAGAGCCAAAACGCCCTGGCCGAACTGCGCCACTACCCGTCGGCCCGCGCCGCCGCTCTCGGGGCCAACCAGATCGACGAGCAGGTCTACGACACCCTGGTCGAGACGGTCAATGCCGCCCTGCCGCTGGCCCACCGCTGGTATGCCTTAAAGAAGTGGGCGCTGGGGATCAACGACTTCAGCCAGTACGACATCCCGACCCCCCTGGCCGGCAGCGACATCTTAAAGACGACCTACGACCAGGGGAAGGAAATGGTCCTTGCCGCCCTCAGCGTCCTCGGGGACGAGTACCAGGCCGGCCTCAAGGAGGAGTTTGCCCACCGCTGGGTTGACGTGGCCGAAAACAAGGGGAAGCGCTCCGGCGGCTACCAGATCAGTGCCTACCGGGCCAACCCCTACATCCTCTTGAACTGGACTGACAAGCTCTACTCGACCTTCGTCCTAGCCCACGAGTCCGGCCACGCGATGCACTCCTGGTTCAGCCAGCAGGCCCAGCCGTCGGAATACGCCGACGCGCCGATCTTCTTGGCCGAGGTGGCCTCGACCTTCAACGAAAACATCCTGACCGCCTGGTTGCTGGAGAAGTACCCCGACCCCAAGCTCCAGCTCTACGTCCTCGAGCAGGCGATCGACGGCTTCATCGGCACCATCTTCCGCCAGACTCAGTTTGCCGAGTTTGAGCACCGCGCCTACACTGCCCAGCAGGCCGGCCAGACCCTGACCGCCGACTTCCTCGACCAGGTCAACCTCGCCCTCTTGAAGAAGTACTACGGGCCGGAGGTGGCGATTGCCGGGACGCCGACCCAGTCCTGGGCCTACGTTCCCCACTTCTACATGAACTACTACGTCTACCAGTACGCCACCTCCTGGGCGGCCTCGACCAGCCTGGCGGCCGCCGTTTGGGAAGGCGAGCCGGGTGCCCGCGACCGCTACCTGGCCTTCCTGCGCGCCGGCGGCTCGGCCCCGGCCACCACGATCCTCAAGCAGGCCGGGGTCGACGTGACCGACGCCGGCTACCTGCAGCGGGCCCTGAAGGTCTTTGCCCACCGGCTCGACCAGGTGGAGGCCCTGCTGAAGAAGGAAGGCCGCATCTAGGGCACCAATCGAATCGTTAAAACCGGCTGGAAAGTCCCCCCTTTCCAGCCGGTTTTTATTTCCCGGGAAATTTGCTTGTCCCCTAACTTCCCCGTATAATAAATGCAAATGCAACAATTTTTGGGGAGGGATTGTCATGACCGAGGCCCAAGAGGTCAAAAAAGAGCTAAACCACTACATCATCCGCAACATCATGGCCAATGTTGGCTTATCGGCCTACGTCCTGGTCGACACCCTCTTCATCGCGATTGCGGCCGGCTCGCTGGGGCTAACCGTCCTCAACCTGGCCCTGCCGATCTTCAACCTCTTCAACGCCACCGGCCTCCTGCTCGGCGTTGGCGGAGCAACCTACTTCTCGCTCAACAAGGTCCGCCATCCCGAGCGGGTCAAGTCGACCTACAGTCAGCTGATCATCTTCGCCTTCCTCCTCGGGGTGGCCGAGATCATCCTGATGCGCGTCTTCCTGGATCCCTTCCTTCACCTACTTGGGGCCAACGCCCAAACGATGGACCTGGGGCGGACCTACGTGGGCTTCATCGCCTTCAGCGCCCCCCTCTACATGTGCAACTACATCACGATCAACTTCGTCCGCAACGACGGCAACCCGAGCCTGACGATGATCGCCACTTTGACCGAAACCGCCTGCGTGATTTTGATCGACTGGCTTTTGATCTTCAAGCTCGGCCTCCACATGGAAGGGGCCGCGATGGCGGTCTTCTTCTCGCCCCTGTGCAGCCTGCTCGTCCTCAGCTTCCACATTCGGTTCAAGAAGCGCCAGCTCGAATGGCACTGGGCCTGGCCAAAGCTGACTACCCTCAAGACGGCGGCCCGGCTCGGCATCGCCCCCTTCATGAACGAAATGAGTAGCGGGGTCAGCATCTACCTCTTCAACTGGACCCTCCTCAAGCTGGCCGGCAACTACGCCGTCGCCGCCTACGGGGTGGTGGCCAACATCGGGATCATGACCCTGGCGGCGGCCAACGGGGTCGCCCTCGGGGTTCAGCCGATTGCTAGCCGCGAGTTCGGCAAGCACGCCCGCCAGAAGGTGATCATCGCCTACCGCTACGGCCTGATGGTGACCGCCGGCCTGGCCCTGGCCCTGACGGCGATTCTGATCGTCTTCAAGCGGCCAATCATCGACCTCTTCAACACCGAGCACCAGGCCGCCCTGCTGTCCTACGCCCTGAGCGGCCTGCCGATCTACTTCACTAGCGCCGTCTTCACCGCGGTCAACATCCTGACGATCATCTTCCTGACGGCGATCAACCGGGGCGGCACCTCCTTCAAGCTCTCCCTGCTCCGCGGCTACCTGATCCTTTTGCCGATGATCGTCCTCCTCGCCTTCATCGGCGGCGTTCACGGGGTCTTCGCGGCGATGCCGGTCAGCGAGCTCATCGTCAGCCTGATCTGCTTCGCCATCATGCGCGGGGTCCTGCACCAACTAAGCGAATAAACCAAAAGGGACTGGAAAGCGGGCGTGCTTTCCAGTCCCTTTTGAATTAACTGTCCCGTGCTTCCCTGAAGTTTCCCTTCTGCGCCTTCAGCCCCAGCTCTTGCATCAGGCGGTAGATTCGCTTGCGGTTGTAGTGCTGGCCGGTCTGCTGGTTGACGTAGTCCGTCATCCGCCGGTAGCCGCAGTGGCCGTTTGCCGCCGCAAAGCCCTCCCTGATGATCTCCTTCAGCTGGTTATCGAGCGGGGCCCGCCGGGACTGCGGCTCCCGCGGATGCTCGGCCAGAACCTCCTGAATGGCGCGGAAACGGGCGGCGAAGGGGAGTCGCGCGATATCGGCCGCGCTCAGGGCGAATTGGGCGCGTTCTGCCCGCAAGCGCTGGTTCGCGGCCCGCAGGCGGGTCAGTTCGGCTTTATAGTTGGCAACCGTCGGCATGCGGTCTCCCCCCTCTCTTCGGCTAGTAGGCTACTCCTCGACTTCCGGCAGGTCGTGGAAGGAGACCCCGCGGTGGTCAACGCTGGTCGAGAAGACAATCTGGGTGATCGTCTTGCCGAAGCGGCGCTGGATGTCGTTGATGAACTCGTCGAGGGCCGCCGTCGACTCGAAGACCACTTCCAGTAGTTCGGAGTAGGTCCCGGTGATGCAGTTGCACTCGACAACGTTTGGCACCCGCTGAACGAAGGGGTAGAACTCGCTCTTTTGGCTCGGCTCAAGCTGAACCTGGATGAAGGCCTTCACGTGGTAGTTGAGCTTCTCAAAGTCAACGCTCGCGTGGTAACCCGTGATGATCCCCGCCTTTTCAAGCTTGGCGATCCGGGCCGCAATTGCCGGGGACGAGATGTAGCAAGCGGCAGATAGTTCTTTCAAGGACGCCCGCGCGTTTTGCTCGAGCATGTTAATGATCTTGCGGTCGATTTGGTCCATTAATTTCTCCTTTATGCCCTAGGACAACCGGTGCTCAGTTACAGAAACTAGGACGATTGTAGACCACTTCGCGGCCGAAAGTCAACGACCCCGAAAGTCGAAACCATTTTCACCCTTTTTCGTTCAGTATGTTAAAATAGAAACAAGAGTTGAGTGAATGGAGTGAAGATTATGGATCAAGAATACGAAAACATCCTCGTGCCGGTTGATGGCTCCGAACAAGCGGAAATGGCCCTTCGCAAGGCAATCGCGGTGGCCAACCGCAACGGCGCCCACATCGACTTGCTGAACGTGATTGACACCCGGGCGATGTCCTACAACTTCGCCGGCATGTCCGACGGGAGCATCGCTTACCAGCTAGTCGACAAGGCCAAGGAATACCTGGTCAGCCTGCTCGACAAGGCCAAGGCCGATGGCTTCGACAACCTCGACATTCACATCCGGCTGGGCAACCCGAAGACGGTTATCTCCTTCGACTTCCCACGGGACCACAGCAACGACCTGATCATGATGGGGGCCAGCGGGATGTCCCGGCTGCAACGGGCGATGGTTGGTTCGGTGACCTCCTTCGTTAAGCGGAACGCCGCCATCGACGTCCTGGTTGTCCGCACCGACCTGCAGGCCAAGCCGGAAGAATAGCTTGACAATTCTGCTAGCCGTCGCTAGACTAGCCACAAGTAAGAAGGGAGGACTGAAGTTGACCATGCGCCAAATCAAGGCTAACCAATGTTGTCGCGGATCGCGTCTTATGCGACCCACCTTTTGGCATGGCTTCAACTAGGTTCTTCGCCACCATTTGAACGGGAAAATGCATAAGGCGCCAATTCCATTGCCGGGATTGGCGCCTTTTTGCAACCATTTTTCCAGAAAGGATTCCAGATGATTTACCATTCCGTTGCCGAATTGATCGGCCACACCCCCCTGCTCGCCCTCGACCTGCCCACGCCCAACCACAGCCAGATTCTGGCCAAGCTCGAGTTCCTCAACCCGGGCGGCAGCATCAAGGACCGCCTCGGTCAAATGCTGATTGAGGGCGGGATCGCCGCCGGCAAGATCGTTCCCGGCCAAACGACGATCATCGAACCGACCGCCGGCAACACCGGGATCGGAATCGCCCTGGCCGCCCAGCGCTACCAACTGCCGGTCAAGCTGGTGGTCCCGGAAAAGTTCAGCCAGGAAAAGCAGACCCTGATGCGGGCACTCGGCGCCGAGGTGATCAACACCCCGACCGCCGGCGGAATGACGGCGGCCACCAAGCGGGCCAAGGAACTGGCGGCGACCATCCCGCACGCCTACGTGCCCAACCAGTTCGCCAACCCGCTTAACCCGGCGGCCTACCAGCGCACCCTCGGCCCCGAGATCCTGGCCGACCTGGGCCCGCAGCCGCTGACCGCCTTTGTGGCCGGCGCCGGCACCGGGGGCACCTTTGCCGGAACCGCCCAGGCCCTCCAGGCGGCCGAACCGGCGGTTCACACGGTGGCCGTCGAACCGGCCGGCTCGATCTTAAACGGCGGGCCGGCCCACCCCCACCGGACCGAGGGGATCGGCGTCGAGGCGATCCCGCCCTTCTTTGACCAGGTCCGGATCGACGACACCAAGACGATCAGCGACGAGGCCGCCTTTGCCGCCGTCAAACGGGCCGCCCGCGAACTGGGCCTTCTGATCGGCAGTTCCAGCGGGGCCGCCCTGGTTGCCAGCCTCGAGGTGGCCGCGGAGCTACCGGCCAAATCAACGATCGTCACCATCTTCCCCGACGGCAGCGACCGCTACCTGAGCGAGGGCATCTATGATTAGGGGCAGGGTCTGGGCCGCCGCTACGGCCATCGCCGAGCGGGACCCGGCCGCCCATTCCGCCTGGGAGGTGCTCCTCTTTTATCCCGGCTTCCACGCCCTCGGCTGGTACCGGGTCAGCCACTGGCTCCACCGCCACCACCGCTACCTGCTGGCGGCCCTGATTGCCAGCCTCGGCCGCTTCTTCACCCGGGTCGACATCCACCCGGCCGCCCGCCTGGGCCGGCGGATCTTCATCGACCACGGGGCCGGGGTGGTAATCGGCGCAACGGCGGTCGTGGAAGACGACGTGACCATCCTCCACGGGGTGACCCTCGGCAGCAGCGCCGCCCAGCCGGGGCCGGGCCCCCGGCACCCGAAGGTGGGCCGCCACGCCTTCATCGGCGCCCACGCCCAGCTGCTGGGGCCAATCACGGTCGGGGCGGGGGCCAAGGTCGGCGCCAACGCGGTCGTCCTCCACGACGTGCCAGCGGGGCGGACCGTGGTCGGTAACCCGGGCCGGCTGGTGGCCCCCAAGCTCGCCGCCGTCGCCAAGGAGGCCAAGGGCCCGGACCGGGCGCTCGGCACCCGGTCCGCCTGCGGCTAGGGAGCCAACCAAAAAAGCCATTCAGCGGCTTGCTGAATGGCTTTTTCAATTTGGTTGGGGACCAAATTATTGTTCTTCGTACCAGGAGTAGTGGTAGTTCCCTTCCCGGTCGGTCCGTTCGTAAGTGTGGGCCCCGAAGTAGTCTCGTTGTGCTTGCAGCAGGTTAGCTGGCAGCACTTCGGCCCGGTAGGAGTCGTAGTAGCTGATTGCGGCTGCGAAGGCAGGAACCGGAATCCCGGCCTTGATCGACAGGGCAACGACTTCCCGGATGGCCTTTTGGTACTTGGCAGCGATGTCCTTGAAGTAGTCGTCCAGAAGCAGGTTCTTCAGTTCTGGGTTCTTTTCAAAGGCGTCGGTAATCTTTTGCAGGAATTGAGCCCGGATGATGCAGCCTTCCCGCCAGATCTGAGCCAGTTCACCGTATTGCAGGTTCCAGTCGTAGCGTTCGGAGTCGATCCGCATTTGTTCGAACCCTTGGGCGTAGGACATAACCTTCCCGAAGTAGAGGGCTTGGCGAATCTTTTCGATGTATTCCTTCTTTTCGGCGTCGGTCAGGTTAACCTTTTCAACGTCTTCCGGAAGGGCCTTGCTTGCGGCAACCCGTTCTTGCTTCATCATCGAGATGTAACGAGCGTAAACGGCTTCGGTGATTACGGATTGTGGAGCGCCACCGTCGAGGGCAGTTTCGGAAGACCACTTCCCGGTCCCCTTGTTGGCCCCGCGGTCGAGGATCATGTCCACGATCGGCTTGGACTTGTCGGCCCCAAGGTCATCCTTGCGAGTGAGGATGTCGGCGGTGATTTCAACCAGGTAGGAGTCCAGTTCGCCCTTGTTCCATTCAGCGAAGATGTCCGCCATTTCGTCAACCGAAAGGCCGAGAACGTTGCGCATCACGTTGTAGCTTTCGTCGATCAGCTCTTCGTCCCCGTATTCGATCCCGTTGTGGACCATCTTTACGTAGTGGCCGGCACCGTTTGGCCCGATGTAGGAAACACATGGCTTGCCGTCTTGGGCCTTAGCAGCGATTTGAGTAAGGATTGGGGCAACCAAGTCGTAGGCTTCCTTTTGGCCACCTGGCATCAGGGAAGGACCTTGGAGGGCACCAAGTTCCCCACCGGAAACCCCCATGCCGATGAAGTTGATCCCGGACTTGTCCAGCTTGGCGTTGCGGGCCATGGTGTCGTGGAAGTTAGTGTTCCCACCATCGATCAAAACGTCACCCTTGTCGAGCAGCGGAAGGAGGGCGTCGATAACGGCGTCAGTCCCCTTCCCGGCCTTGACCATCATCAGGATCCGGCGCGGCTTTTCCAGGGAGTTTACGAAGTCTTCCAAGGTGTAACTTGGAACCAGCTTCTTTTCGCTGTGATCGCGCATCATTTCGTCAGTCCGTTCACGGTGACGGTTGTAAACGCCAACGGTGAAACCGCGACTTTCGATGTTCAGGGCAAGGTTCTTACCCATGACAGCGAGACCGATCACACCAATTTGTGCCTTTTGATCTGACATTGTGTTGTCACACTCCTTAATCTAGATAAAACGTATTTACAAGCCCCATTATACCAGATCCGGGGCAAAACAAAAGGATTTTTGCTAATCGTTGAGCAAGACGAAAATCGTTGAAATCGCTACCATTTAATTGGCAGAAAGGGTTTCCTTGCCCGCCGGACTAATAAAAAAGAAGCCGGCCGGCGCCGACTTCTCTTCAAATTACTTGTTCAGCTTGTAGATCCAGGAACGACCGTCGCGGGCGAGCAGTTCGTCGGAAGCGGCCGGGCCCATTGAACCCGGAGCGTAGTTCGGGAATTGTGGTTCTTCGATGTCCCACAGCTTGCGAACCACGTCAACGAACTTCCAAGCGTAGGCGATTTCGGCCCAGGAAGCAAAGTTGGTGTGGTTGCCTTCCAGGGCGTCGTGGAAGAGCCGTTCGTACGGTTCAGGTGCTTCTTGCTTTTCGGCGGCCGATTGGAGGAACTTGAGGTCCACCGGTTCGGTCTTGAAGCCCTGGCCAGTGCTCTTGGCGTTAACGCGGAGGGCAAAGCCGGATTCCGGTTCAACGTAGATCGTCAGGACGTTGCTCTTGAGCGATTGATCGGAGGTCATCCGCGGGTTGGCGAAGATGTCGATCAGTGGCTTGCGGAAGACAACGTCGATCCGGGTGAACTTGTCGGCCAGCTTCTTCCCGGTCCGCACATAGAACGGAACCCCGGACCAACGATAGTTGTCAAACATCAGCTTGGCAGCCACGAAGGTTTCGGTCGAAGAGTCGGCCGGTACCCCATCGGCTTCGCGGTAGGCCGGGGTGCCGTTGCCGGCATCGTATTGGCCCCGGACGAAGTTAGCGGCGGCTTCGGACGGGGTGTAAACCCGCAGGGAGCGGAGGGCCTTGATCTTTTCAACCCGGATGTCGCTGTCGGTGAAGGAAACCGGTTGTTCCATCGCCAGTTGGGCAACCACTTGCATGATGTGGTTTTGCACCATGTCCCGCAGGGCCCCAGAGTTGTCGTAGTAGCCGGCCCGTTCTTCAACGCCCAGCTTTTCGCTCAGGGTCACCTGGATGTTGTCGATGTAGCGGTTGTTCCACAGCGATTCGATGATCGTGTTCCCAAAGCGAAGGGCCTGGATGTTTTGCACCATTTCCTTGCCCAGGTAGTGGTCGATCCGGAAGATTTGGTTTTCTTCGAAGGTTTGCGACAGTTCGTCGTTCAGTTGCTTGGCCGAAGCAAAGTCGCGCCCGAACGGCTTTTCCATGATCAGGCGGTTGTAGCCGGCGTCGGTCAGGAGGCCTTGCTTCTTGATGTTCATGGCAATCGTGCCGAAGAATTGTGGGGCCACTGACATGTAGAAGAGGCGGTTACCCTTCGTGTCGAACTGCTTGTCCAATTCGGCCAGGCGCTTCTTCAAGACGTCGTAGTGTTCCGGCTTGGTAACGTCGTGGGCTTGGTAGAAGAAGTGCTTTACGAAGGCTGCCGCTTCACCGTCCTTGGTTTCCTTGATGTCCTTGATGGAGTCGGCCACCAGGGATTGGAATTCTTCGTCGGACTTTTCCCGCCGGGAGGTCCCCAGGAGGGCAAAGTGGTCAGCGAGGTAACCCTTTTGGTACAACTTGAACAGGGACGGGTAGAGTTTGCGGTGGGCAAGGTCCCCGGCCGCCCCGAATAAGGTGATCAAAGCAATGTTTTCCGTAGCCAATGTGTTCACTCCTCTAGAATGTGCATAAATTCGCTCTAACGTTAGCAATTATATACTTTCTTGGCAAGATCTGCACGAAAAAGAGGGGTGGTTTAGGGCGAAAAAGCAAATGGAATGCCACGATTAGCCGGGGTAAAGTGGTTGATTGTTAACGGTTTAGCAAAATTGGTCTAGGTCGAAATTAATTTTCGCTCAGCTTGTCGTGCCGTTCGCTGAGGAGGCCGAAGATCACGAAGGCAACGCCAACCAGGATGTTGACCCAGAGGGCCAGTTGCCAGTTGTTGGTCAGCGCCTTGAGGTTCCCGGTCAACCACGGGCCGACCGCGGCGAGCAGGTAACCAATCGACTGGGCCATCCCGCCCAGGGCACGGGTTTCGGCCTGGCTGGCGCCCTTGAGACCAAAGAGGGTCATGATCAGGGCAAAGGTCGAGGCCGTTCCCAGGCCGAGGAAGAGGGCGAGGAGGGTGTAGTAGGCCAGGCTATTCAGCGGCAGGAGCAGGCCGAGGTAACCGAGGATGGTCAGCCCGCCGGCGACCAGCACGATCCCGCCCCGCTTCTTGACCTTGGTGGCCAGCATCGGAACCACGAAGGCGGTCGGCATCGAGAAAAGCTGGAATAACCCGGCCACCAGGCTGGCCTTGGTCGCGGAGAGGCCGCTGGTCATCGCGATCGAGGGCAACCAGGCGACGGTGGTGTAGAAGACAAAGGAAGAAAGGCCAAAGTAGAGGGTCAAGAGCCAGGCGCGCGGGTTCTTCCACACCTTGGGCGAGGCTTCGGCCGCATCCTCCGCGGCGGCCACTGGTTGGCGGTCCCGGAGGTTAGGCAACCAGAGGACGAGGGTCAAGAGGACCAAAAAGGTCAGGCAGAGGATGCCGAACTGCCAGCTGGTGCGGTGGGCGATTGGGGTAATCAGGTAGGCCCCGATCGCGCTAAACATCGTCAGCGAAACGTTGTAGAGGCTGGTCAGCGGCCCAATTTGCTGGGGCCGCTTCTCGGTGATCAGGGCCGGCATCAGGACGTTGATGAAGGTGGTGGCCACCCCGATCAGGACCGTCCCGGCCATCAGGGCGCCGAAGGAAAGAATCCGTAGGGCCGACCCGGCCGCCAGGAGGGCGAGGGCGATCGCCAGGGCCAGCTCGTTGCCGAGCTTGCGGCTGACCGCCGGGACCAGCGAGGAAATCGCCGCGAAGCAGAGGAGGGGAATCGTGGTCAGGATCCCGAGACTGGTGGTCGGGACGTGGAAGCTGGCCGCGATCTCGTTGACGATCGAGGGCACCGAGGTGAAGGGCGCTCGCATGCAGGCCCCGAGCAGGAAGATGCCGACCACGAGGAAGCCGGCGCGTTTTTGATTGGTCATGGTGTCAGTCCTTTCTGAAGTGGTGATTGGCGCCGCCACGGGGAGGCGGGGCGTAATTTCTTAGCTTGTGTCCGGAGCGCGGCGCGGCAATGGCCGCCACTCCCGGTTAATCCGGATTAATTTTAACACATGTAACGTTTTACCTTAAAACATTTTACGATAATTTTCGGTTTTTTCGTCCGTCCGCCGCCGGGAAAAATTGACGCCGGTGGCGCAAAATAATACAATAGGTGGGATCGAAAAGCGGAGGAAAATGATGACGGCAAAAATAATCCCGTACTTAACGTTTGAAAATGCCAAGGAAGCCATGGATTACTACGTGGCGACCTTCGGGGCTGAAATTATCAGCCGCCACCCCCTGAGTGAGGCCCAGGCCACCAGTCTCGGCCTCGAGATCGACGACCTGGCAACCACCACCGCCCAGGGAGAACTCACCATCGCCGGCCAGAAGGTTCTCTGTGCCGACGCCTTAATGACCGCTCCCCAGGCCTCAGCCCTGGTCTCGATTTTGCTCGACTTCGACGGCGACGAGGGGGCGGCCAAGGCCTTCTTTGACCGCCTGGCAGCCGCCGAGGACCTGCGGGTGACGATTCCCTTTGGCCCCCACCAGTTCAGCGGCCAGCTCGGCCAGGTGGTCGACCGCTACGGTATCACCTGGTTGATCGCCGGCGACTAAACCGACTCGCAAAATACAAAAGCGCTCCGGGCAGGCCGGGGCGACCGATGGCCCGGGCCACGGTCGTCCTCCTCTGCAGAGCGCTTTTTTACTTGGTTAATCTTCGCAAAGTAGTCGGCGGTGCCGGCTACTTTGCCTGGGCGGCCTGGTATTCGGCCAGCCGCTTCTTGAGCACCTCGTAGACCCGCTGGATGTCCCGGTCGGTCCCGCGCAGCTCGTAGTCGGTCAGGAAAGGCGCGTCGAACTTGGCGGCGTACTCGCGGGCGGTCAGGCAGTACTGCTCGTTGAAGTTCTTGTTCCCCGAGCCGACGATCCCCATGCAGAGGGCGGCGTTGTCGTTTTGGGCGATGTATTCCCCCAGCGGGGTGGTCAGGGTTTCGGTAAAGCCGGAGTCAAAGCCGTTCCCGCCGTCCAGGTAGGTCGGCACGAAGACGACGAAGGGCTGATCCTCGTGCTTGGGCATGGTTTGCTCGGTAATTTCGCGCGGCTTGATGACCGGGTTGGCCGCGTTAAAGGTGTGTTGTTGCTCAGAGTAAGAGGTCATCCGGTTCAAAAAGGAGCGGGTATTGCCCTCGATCGAAATGTATAAGATATTTAATTCAGTCATTAGATGATTACCTCGGTAGAGTTATTCTTTGATAACCTATTTTACGCCCTTTAATGAAAATTTTAAATAACTTCACGATTTTTTTAAGAGGACCGAAAAATGAATTCCCAGATTTTACTGATTGATCAAAATCATAGTGACCTTGGCGAAACGATTGCGCGGTTGGGCCACGTAAACCGGCAAACTACTTTTCCCGCCCAGCTGCCCACCGGGGCGGTGCTGGGCTGGCTGCCGGACTTTACCGCCCCCGACCTCGGGGTGACCGCCCTGGTGGCCTGCGTTGACCGCTCGACCGCGGTTCCGACGCGGATCGTCCTCCTTTCGCCAGCCGGCACCGCCGACGACACTAATATTGATCAACTGATTAGCATTTACGGCGAATCTAATTATCAATTTGTCATGGACGCGGCCTACGCGGTCAAGATGGTCGACGAACTCGAATACCCGTATACCGTGGTCCGAACCCTCCCCTGGGTCGATGAAAACGTTACCAGCCAAGTGATTAATGAAGGCCAGCCGATGACCGGCACCCAAGTCGGCAAGGCGGCCCTGGCCACCCTCTTTTACCGGGCCCTGACCACCGATTCCTACCTCAACCAGTCGGTCGGCCTCAGCGGCTGCTAGTTTTAAAAACCAAGTTCTTCGCTTTTTGAAACCAGAATCCGGTATAATGGGAACGAACTCAGGAAGGGGGACCCAAAATGGATCTTGAACGTTACAACGCCTGGCGGACCCGGCTGGCCTCCAGCCCACTCCGCCACTGGGAGGAGCTACCCGAACTCGACCTCTACATCGACCAGTTCGTGGCGGTAATCAACGACCGCTGCGCCAACTTTGGCGTCAGCCCGATCACCAAGTCGATGATCAATAACTACGTTAAGAAGGGGGTCATCATGGCCCCAGTCAAGAAGAAGTACTCCCGCTACCAGCTGGCCGCGGTGACAGTAATCGTTCTTCTAAAGAGCATCTACCCGCTAGTTGCCATCAAGGAGGCGCTCGACCAGCTGACGATCAACGACTACCCGCAGGCCACCTACAACCGCTTCGTTGACCACTTCAACGCCCTGCTCAACCAAACCACGGCCGCCCCGGCGGCGGTCGACCCGGCCAACGACGAGCTGCTCCGCCTGGCGGCCGAAACCGCCTACCAGCGGATCCTGGCCACCCGGCTCCTGACCGAGATGAAGCGGCAGCAGGCCCCGGTCCCGGTCAAGAAGGGCTAGGCTTTTCTTTGCTCAATGCTTACTAAGGAGGCTGGGAAGAAACGCGTTTCTTCCCAGCTTCCTTTTTCTTCGCCCAAATTTTGCGCAAGCGCTTGCGCCTCTACGGTTCGCGCGCTATAATCACTTCGGAATTTGAATTATTATTGAATAATTTGCGAGGAATTGACGATGATTGAGCAACAGAAACGATTCAAGTTGTACAAGGCAAAGAAGCAGTGGCTCCTGGCAGCGGTGACCGTTCTCGGCCTGACCTTCGGGGCGACGACAACGGCCCATGCGGCCACCCCGGCCCCGGTCCAGGCGGTGACCCCCGGCCAGGCCAGCAGCAGCGCGGCCGTCACCAGCGCCCCGGCATCCAGCGTGACTAGCGCCAGCAGCCAAAGCAGTCAGGCCAGCCAGGCGGTAACCAGCACCGCGGCTCCGGTCAGCGCCACCCCGGTCGCCAACCAAACCAGTGAAAGTGCCGCCAGTGACCAGGCAGCATCCCCGGCAAGCGCCCGCCCGCAATCGGCGGCCCCAACCGCCCAACCGCAAACCAAGGTGGCCACCGCCACCATCACCGCCCCGCTCAGCCAGGCGGCCGGCAGCCGCGAGGTCTACCAAAACGGCCACTGGTACCTCAAGGCCGCCAACGGGACCGACCTGACCGGCTGGCAGGTGCTCAACGGCAACCGTGAGGACTACTACGACCCGGCCAGCCACCAGATGCAGTACGGCGAACTCCACCTGCAAAACAAGTGGTACTACCTCGACCCGAACACCGGCGACGTCCACACCGGCCTGACCAGGCTCCCGGATGGTCGCCTCGTCTACTACGACGTCCAAAAGGGCCACAACGCCGTTTCCGGCCGCGGAATGGTCTACGGGGTCCAAACCCTGCCAACCGGGCAAACCTACAATTTCGACCGCAACAACGGGGCGGCCACGACCGGCTTTGCGACCGTCAACGGTGCCCGCTACTACTTTGAACCGACCCGGGTCCAAGGCGCCGAGCGCTACCTGAACGGTCACTGGTACTACTTCGCAAGCGACGGCAAGATGGCCACCAGCTTCACCTCGCTGAAGGACGGCCGGGTCGTTTACTATAACGCCGCCGGCCAGATGCAATACGGCGAGCAGTACCTCGGCGGCAAGTGGTACTTCTTCGACCAAAACAACGGCGACGTCCACACTGGCTTCACCAAGTTGCCGGACGGCCGGCTGGTCTACTACGACGTCCAAAAGGGGCACAATTCCGTTTCCGGCAAGGGGATGCTCCACGACCTGCAAACCCTCAGCAACGGCCGCCGCTACTACTTCGACCACAACACCGGGGCTACCTACACCGGCTTCAAGACGATCAACGGCACCCGCTACTACTTTGAACCGGCCCAGGTCCAAAATGCCGAGCGCTACCTTGCCGGCCACTGGTATTACTTCGGGGCCGACGGCAAGATGGCAACCGGCTTCACCCAACTCAAGGACGGGCGGACCGTCTACTACAACGGCGCCGGCCAGATGCAGTACGGCGAGCAGTACCTTGGCGGCAAGTGGTACTACTTCGACCCGAACACCGGGAAGATGGCCACCAAGTGGACCAAGTTGCCGGACGGCCGGCTGGTCTACTACGACCTCACCGCCACCGGCCAGGGCAAGGGGATGCTCCACGGGGCCAACCTGCTTAGCGACCAGCTGGTGATCTTCGACCAAAACAACGGCGCCTACCTGCGGACGGTTACCGGCACGGTTTCCTACAACCCGACCAGCGGCACGCTGGCCTACTTCGACGCCACCGGCAAGCTGGTCAAGAACCGCACCGTGACCATCAACGGCAAGGCCTTCCAGGTCGACGCCAGCGGCAAGCTCAAGCTGGCGGCCGGCGAGAACCTGATCAACGGCAACTGGTACCTGGCTGCCAGCGACGGCACGGTCAAGACCGGCTTCCAGCACCTGACCGACGGCCGGACCGTCTACTACGAGCCAACGACCGCCCAGATGGTCCACGGCGAGCGCCGCCTCGGCAACTACTGGTACTACTTCGACCGCAATTCCGGGGCGATGCACACCGGCCTGACCACCCTGCCGGACGGGCGGGTGGTCTACTACGACGCCGCCGGCCACATGCAGTACGGCTGGCAAACCGTCAACGGCAAGCCGGCCTACTTCGACAAGGACAACGGCGCTAAGGTTAACTTCTCCTCCGGCCAGGTCTTCGCCAACCGGGTCAACGCCTACATCGTCAACAACCGGCTCGGCCACGCCACGATCCAGCAGCACTACGTGATCCCACAGGTCACCGGGGCCTACACCGGCACCAGTGACGGCAAGCCAAACCTGGTGGTAGTCCACGAAACCGCCAACCCGAACGACAGCCTCCAGGGGGAGGTCAACTACGAGGCGCAAACCTACAACAACGCCTTCGTCCACGCCTTCATCGACGGCAACGCGATCGTTAAAATCTCGCCAACCACCCGCGAGGCCTGGGGGGCCGCCTACCCGGCAAACGGCCGCGCCGTCCAGTTCGAACAGGTCGAGGTCTACGGGGCGGCCAACTTCGCCCGCCAGCTGGCCAACGCCGCCTACTACACGGCCTACAACCTCGCCAAGTACCAGATGCGCCCGGTCATCTCCACCGGCGCCGAAAGTTCGGTCTACACTCACCACATGGTTTCCACCTTCCTCGGCGGGACCGACCACGTTGACCCGGACGGCTACTGGCACAACCGCGCCACCGCCTACTTCGGGACTAACTACACGATGAGCGACTTCGCCGAACTGGTGAAGTACGCCCTGCAAACCTGGGTCCTCTAGGATCCTGGCCAAGCAAAAAAGCCATTCAGCGCGCGCTGAATGGCTTTTTTCATTTTCTCGCAACTAGTCGGCAAAGACGGTCGTCTCCGCCGGCGTAGTCTTGGCCAGGACCTTGCCGCCGCGGATGTTGTAGAGAACCTCAACGTGGCGGTTGAGGGCGTTGTAGAAGTCCTTCTCGTTGAGGAGGATGCAGTTGCCCGGCTTGCCGACCTCGATCCCGTAGTGGTCGGTCACGTGGAGGGTCCGGGCGGCGTTGGTGGTGACGAACTTGTAGGAATCCTGCAACTGGCCGTAGCCCATTAGGTGGGCGATGTAGACGCCCATCGTCACCGCGTCGAGCATGTTGCCGTCGCCGAGCGGGTTCCACGGGTCCTTGACGTCGTCCTCGCCGAAGGAAACGTTGATCCCGGCGGCAGTTAGTTCCTTGATCCGGGTGACCCCGCGCCGCTTCGGGTAGGTGTCGAAGCGGCCACCGAGGTGGACGTTGACCAGCGGGTTGGCGACGAAGTTGATTCCGCTCATCTTTAGCAGGCGGAAGAGCTTGTAGGTGTAGGCGTCGTTGTAGGAACCCATCGCCGTGGTGTGGCTGGCGGTCACCCGGCTGCCCATTTCCCGCTCCAGGGCCTCGGTGGCCAGCACTTCCAGGTTACGAGAGGCCGGGTCGTCAATCTCGTCGCAGTGGACGTCCACCAGCCGGTCGTACTTGTCGGCCAGGGCCATCAGGAAGTGGACCGACTGCCAGCCGTACTCGGTCGAAAACTCGAAGTGGGGGATGCCGCCGACCACGTCGACCCCCTCCTTGACCGCCTGCTCCATCAGCTCCTTGCCGTGGGGGAAGCTCAAAATCCCTTCCTGGGGGAAGGCCACCAGTTGGAGCTCAACGACGTCTTTGAGTTCCTCGCGCAGTTCCAGCAGGGCCTGGGTGGCGATCAGGTGCGGGTCAGTGACGTCGACGTGGCTGCGGACGAACTGGATCCCGTGGCCAACCATGTTCAGGATCGTTTGCTTGGCCCGTCGCTTGACGTCTTCCTTGGTCAGGTCCTGCTTGCGCTCGCTCCAGATCCGGATGCCGTCGAAGAGGGTGCCGGTTTCGTTCCACTCCGGCTCGCCGGCGGTCAGGGTCGAATCGAGGTGGACGTGGGAGTCAACGAAGGGGGGCAAGAGGAGCTTGCCCTGGCCGTCGATGACCTCCTCGCCGGCCGGAGCGGTCAGGTCGGGGCCGATTTGGGCAAACTTCCCGTCGGTGATCAAGACGTCGGTGAGGGCGGCCTGGTTATTTACGTGAACGTTTTTGATGAGCATGGTTTACTTCCTTTCCAAGAGCCGGCTCAGCCCCGCGTAGAGGGCGGCCGAAAGCAGCATATCAATAAAGGTCATTCCAATGGTGTTCACAAAGATTGGCAACTGGTGACCGGCCAAGAAGATGACCACCCCGGCAATGAAGGTGATGATCGCCGCCGGGTTGACCCCGCCGCGGTACCAGTAGGCGCCGTTGACCTTGCCAAACTCGCTCACCCGGTAGTGGCGGTGGGCAAGGAGGTAGAAGTCGGTGCAGATGATGGCGATCGTCGGCCCGAGCACCATTGCCACGTAGTCAAGGAAGGTCTCAAAGGTGGCCAGGAAACTGCCGACAAACATCGGGATGAAGGTCACCAGGGTGGCCAGGGCAACCACCACCCAGAGGGCGTGCTTGAGCGAGAGCTTGGGGAAGATGTTGGCAAGGGCCGAGCCCGCTCCCAGCAGGTTGACGGCGTTGGCGGTCATCGAGGTCAGGATGATTACCAAGAGGGCGATCACGCCGAGGCCGAGCTTGGAGGCGATCGTTGACGGGTCGGAGTTGTTGGCGTCGTAAATCCCGCTGGTGATCGCGATCCCGATCGTCGAGATCAGGCCGATGAAGGCAAACCACACCACGCCGACCATCGCCCCGCAGAAGGGGGAGACGATCGCGTTGTTGCGGTCGGCGGTGAAGCGGGTGAAGTCGGCCCCGGCGGTGACCCAGGCGAGGTTGAAGGCCGCCACGTAGTCGATCGCCGCCCCGGTGGCCATCTGCTGCTTGACCGGCACCTGCCAGTGGACGATCTGGGTGAAGGAAACGGTCTTGAAGACGGCAACCGACTCCCAGATGACGAAGATCAGCACCAGGATGATCCCGATCCGCTCAATCAGCTGGATCGACCGCGACCCGGAGGCAACGCTGATGATGTGGAGGACGCTCATGATCAAGATCCCGCAGATCAGCCCCCAGGCCCCACCGGCCTTCCCCCAGGCGGGCCAGCCCAAGAGCTCGTGGAAGAGCAGGGAGACCGACTGGGCGGCGATGAAGGTGTTGACGGCCGTCCAACCGATGAACTGGGTGATGTTGACCAGGGACGGCAAATAGCTTCCCCGCTCGCCAAAGGAGGCCCGCGCCAAAGTCATCGTCGAGACCCCAGTGTGGTAGCCGATGTAGCCGACCAGGCTCAAGAAGACGTAGGAGAGGGCCGAGGAGAGGACCAGCACCTTCATTGCGACGGCAAAGCCGCAGGCCGCCAGCACCCCGCCGACGAACCAGGTCCCGTTGTTGGCGTTGGCCCCGACCCAGGTGGCAAACATGTCCCAGTAGGTGGTGTGACGGGCCGCCCGGGGAATCGGGGTGATCTCACTTGATTGTTGTTCTGTCATTGCTTCCTCCCAAATTCCGGCATTTAACCACAAAAAGTCCTCACCCCGGGCGGGCAAGGACTTTGCAAAAGAGGGCGCCCCCGGCGGGGATGCCAAATTTGGGTGGTCATTTGCGCCTCACGGGGCAGCATTAAATGCCAAGCGATTAAGTTTCCCGTATTATAACGAGCCAATAACCAAAAGTCAATCAACCGCGGGCCCCCGTATCTGTCAAGTTTTCATAGGTTGCCTTATATATGCAGGAACTAGTGTGAGAGCGACTTAACGAGGTGCCCGATT
>CALVGV010000034.1 GCA_944327195.1 uncultured Limosilactobacillus sp. | reverse complement strand
AATCACCTTTTTTGACAAGATCATACCAAAGGTGAAATTTGAAAACTAGGATTTTAATTTCCGCGGAAGTCTAATAACGACCCGGCCTTCCTCCGCCAGCAGGTCGAAAATAGCCTCCAGCGGCTCGGCCTCGACTACCTCGACATCTACTACATCCACTTCCCCGACCACGACACACCCAAGGCCGAGGCGATCGGTGAGCTGCAGCGGTTGCGCGAGGAGGGCAAGCTGCGGGCGATCGGCATTTCCAACTTCAGCCTGGCCCAGATCAAGGAGGCCAACGCCGACGGTTACGTTGACGTGGTCGAGGACGAGTTCAGCCTCCTCCACCAGGACCACCTGACCGAGGGGATGCTCGATTACCTCAAGGACAAGCAAATTTCCTTCGTGCCTTACTTCCCGCTGGCCTCAGGTCTCTTGACCGGCAAGTACGACCAGCTACCGACCTTCCCGGCCAGTGACATCCGTAGCCAGATCGCCGACTTCAAGGAGCCGCGCTTCAGCCAAATCCAGGCGGCGGTCGCCCAACTGAAGCCGATCGCGGCCGCCCACCAGGCGACGGTTGCCCAAGTAGTGCTGGCCTGGTACCTGGCCAACCCGCTGATCACCGCCGTGATCCCGGGGGCCAAGCGGGCCGAGCAGGTGGAAGCCAACGTCAATGCCCTGGAGGTGGAACTGACGGCGGCCGAATTCCAGCAAATCGAAGCCCTCTTCACCCCCTTCCGCGAAGTGCAGAGCGGCAAGTCGCTGAAGGACCCGGACTAAGGCAACAAACGGGAGCTGCCCGGTGCAATTGCACGGGCGGCTCCCGTTTCCTACTATTTAATTCTGGTCGGCTAGGTTGACCTTCACCACCTCGCCGGAAACGAAGGTCCGCTCACCCCCGGCGGCGGTGCGGACGACCAGGCCGCCCTGGTCGTCGATGGCCACCGCTTGGCCGCAAACCTCCCCGTGGGCGGTGCGGAGGATCACCGGGCGGCCAAGCACCAGCGACCGCGCGCGGTAGGCCGGCAGAAAGGCGCCGGTCTGATAGTCGGCCGCCCGGGCGGTGATCGCGTCCAAGAGGGCCGCCGCCAGCCGGTTGCGGTCAACCGCCCGGCCGAGCCCGCCGGCCTTGGTCGCCAACGCCCCCGGGAAGTCGGCGGTCGTCAGGTTGATCCCGCAGCCAATTGCCACCGCCTGCGGGGCCTGGGTTTCCAGGTCGATTGCCGCCTCGGTCAGGATCCCGGCGACCTTCTTGCCCCGGCAGTAGACGTCGTTGACCCACTTCAGTTGGAAATTCGCGGTCGGGTAAAAGCGCCCCAGGACCTGGCTGACGGCGGCCGCCACCCCGGTCGTCAGCAGGCCCGGGTGGCGAAGCGGGGCCGCCAGTGGCAGGACCAGGGAAAAGTAGAGGCCGGTCTGCTGGGGGGAATAGAAGGCCCGCCCCCGCCGGCCGTACGCCGCCGTTTGCTCCTCGGCCAGCCAGGCCTGGGGCGTTAGCGGGAGGCGATTGAGCGCCGCCCGGGCCAGGTCCTGGGTCGAGGGGGTGGTCGCCAGCACGGTCACCTGCCCGGCAAAGGTTTGGCAGGCCCGACTGATCACCGGAGCCGCCAGCCGTGGCGCTCCCTGGTAGCAGTAGCCGCGGGGACCGCCAACGATCGGGTGGCCGGCCTTGCGCAGGGCCTGGACCGCCTTCCAGATGCTCTCCCGGCTGACGCCCAGCCGCTGGGCGAGTAAGCTGCCGGCAACCGGCTGGGTGGGCTTGGTCAGCAGGATGGTTAGGACTTCGTCGCGGGTAGTTGCCACCGTCATCACCAGCCCTTCCCGAAAATCGCCCGCAGGCGGCGGGCAACGGTCACGCTCAAAGTTGCCTTTATTAGGTCCCCCGGCAAAAAGAGGCTCTCGGCCAGGAGGGCCTTGGTAAAGGCGAAGTGGTAGCCGAACGTCAGCCAGGCCACCTCGGCCAGGTTGATGCCCAGTACGCCGACGACCACCAGGACCAACCACTCCCGCCAGGCCCGTTGGCAAAGCCAGTCGACCTTCAGGAGGCCACCGACCGCCAGCGGGGTCAGCGCCCAGTCGAAGAGGGCGCCGCCACTGGGGCCAAGGAAGGCCCCCACCCCGCCGCTGCCGCCGGAGAGGACCGGCAGGCCGAGGGCGGCGAGGAGCAAGAAGCCCCCCACCGCCAGGGTCCCCTGCTTGGGGCCGAGCAGTTCACCGACCAGCATGACGGCAAAGTTTTGCAAGACGATCGGCACCGGCAGGACCGCCAGCGGGATCCCCGGAAAGAGGCCGAGGACGATCAGTAGGGCAACCATCACTGCCGGCCAGGTGACGGTGCGGATTGCGGTTTGTTGCATCTTTCTCTCCTTTCGTAACCCCCAATCAAATTGGCGGGTTACCAGCCTGGTAAAAAAATGGCCTACCCAATTCGGCAGGCCGTTTTTTAGTTTAGGTGGACGCCCTTGTCGACGTAGAGCACGTCGCCGACGACCCCGGTCGAGAGGTCGCTCATCAGAAAGGCGCAGGTCCCCCCGATTTCTTCCAGGGTGACGCTCTTGCCGTCGGCGGTCAGCGACTGCGACAGCTTCAGCAGGTCGCCGTGGCCCTTGATCCCGGTGACCGCCAGGGTCTTCATCGCCCCGGCCGAGATGGCGTTGACCCGGATCCCGGCGGCGCCGAGGTCGCGGGCCAGGTAGCGGACGTTGGCCTCGAGGGCCGCCTTGGCTACCCCCATCACGTTGTAGTTCGGGATTGCCCGGGTGGAACCGAAGTAGGTCAAGGTCACGATGCTGGCCGGCTTCTTCAGCAGTTCCTGCTTTTCGGCCTCCTTGGCCACCGCCAGTAGCGAGTAGGCTGAGACGTCCTGGGCCAGGGCGTAGCCTTCCCGGGTGACGTTGGTGATCGAGCCGCCCAGCTCCTCGCGCTTGGCGTAGGCGATCGCGTGCACCAGGCCGTCGAGCTGGCCGAAGCGTTCCTTGATCGTCGCAAAGGCCTGGGCGATGCTGTCGTCACTGGCGACGTCGCACTCGATTAGCCGGTTGTCGTCCTGGACCAGCTTAGCGACGCTCTTCTTCAGCCGCTCGTTTTGGTAGGTGTAGATCACCTCGGCCCCCTGGGCAGTCATTTCCTTGGCGCAGCCCCAGGCAATTGAGCGCTGGTTGGCCACCCCCATCACCAAAATTTTCTTTCCTGCAAGTAAGTTTCCCATCTTTTCCCCTTCAATACTTTCGATACCGTTGGGCCCGCTTGGCAACTAACTCGGCCGGGGCCAACTGCTGCAATTCATTCAGCCGGGCAACCAACACCCGGTCAACGGCCCGGATCACTTCCTGGTGGTCGGCGGGCTCGGCGATGATCCCCTCGATCATCCCCTGGTCCTCCAGGACGGCCGGGGTCAGCTGCATCAATTCGGCCGCCTCATTCGCCCGCTTGCTGTCCTTCCAGAGGATCGAGGCGAAGCCCTCCGGCGAGAGGATCGAGTAGGTGCTGTGCTCCAGCATCCACACCTCGTCGCCACAGGAGAGGGCCAGCGCCCCGCCGCTACCGCCCTCGCCGTAGATGACGGTGATGATCGGCACCGCCAGCTGGCTGACTTTAAGCAGGTTCTGGGCGATCGCCGCCCCCTGGCCGCCTTCCTCGGCCGCCTGGCCCGGGTAGGCCCCCGGGGTGTTGACGAAGCAGAGCACCGGCCGCTTGAAGTGGGCCGCCTGCTCCATCAGCCGCAGGGCCTTGCGGTAGCCGCCCGGGCTGGGGCAACCGAAGTGGGTCGCCAGCTTTTCCTCCGGGGTCGTCCCGCGGTTGGTGGTGATCACCGTCACCGGTTGGCCGTGGAAGCGGCCGATCCCGCCGACGATCGCCGGGTCGTCGCTGCCGAGGCGGTCGCCGTGGAGCTCAAAGAAGTCATCGATCAGGCCGGCGATCAGTTCCAGGCCGCTGACCTTTTCCTCGCTGCGGGCCGCGGCCACCACCGCGGCCGCCGTCATTTTCTCACTCGTCATCCGCACAACCTCCGATCTCAAGTAGCTTGACCAGGGTGGCCCGCTGCTGGTCGCGGGGGACGATCTGGTCGATGAAGCCGTGGCGCAGCACGTTTTCGGCCTGCTGGAGGTCGTGGGCGATCTGCTCGTGGGTGGTCTGCTCAATCACCCGCCGGCCGGCAAAGCCAACCAAAGCGTGCGGTTCGGCCAGGGTGATGTCGGCCTCCATCGCGAAGCTGGCCGTCACCCCGCCAGTGGTTGGGTCGGTGAGGACCACCACCGAGAGCAAACCGGCCGCGTGGTGCTTGGCCAGGGCGGTGGCCACCTTTTGCATCTGCATCAGCGAGTGGATCCCCTCCTGCATCCGGGCGCCGCCGGATGCGGTGTAGATCACCACCGGCTGGCGGGTAGCGGTGGCGTCCTCGATCAGCCGGGTCAGCTTTTCACCGGTGATCGTTCCCAGCGACCCCATGATGAAGGTCGGGTCCATGATCGCCAGGTGAAAGCGAGTCTGGTCAATCCGCGCCTGGCCGGTGAGGACCGAGTCGTTGAGGCCGGTCCGCTCCTGGGCGGCCGCCAACTTCTCTGAGTAGCCGGGGAAGGCGAGCGGGTCGCTGGACGTAAGGTCAGTGTCATAAGCAGCGAAGTCGTCGACCAGCCACTTCAGCCGGTCCTTGGCGCTGATCCGCAGACCGAAGCCGCAGGCTGGGCAGGCCTGGTAGACGCTCAGCTGCTGGGCGCTGGAGACCGCCTGGCAGATCGGGCAGCGGCGGTAGAGGCCGTCCGGCACCCGGTCGTCGGCACGGGGGTCAACCTTGACCCGGTGGTCCGAGAGGGTGTTGGCCTTTTCATACAGCTTCATCGGCGGCCTCCTTTCTGCTTACTGCCTGCCAGGTGGGGAGAAAGCTCGTTTCCAAGTAGTTGGTGCTTGCCGTCCCGGCCAAGAAGCCCGGGTCGCGCAAGAGGGCCAGGTGGAAGGCCTGGTTGGTCGTCACCCCGCTGATGACCAGCTCGTTTAAGAGGCGGGTCAGCTTGGCGATCGTGGCCGCCCGGGTGCTGGCGTGGGCCACCACCTTGGCGATCATCGAATCGTAGTAGGGCGAAACGGTTGCCCCCGGGTAGAGGGCCGAGTCGATCCGCATTCCGAGGTTGCCGGCCGGCAGGTAGAGGGCCTTGACCTTGCCGGTGCTCGGCAAGAAGCCCCTGGCCGGGTCCTCAGCGCAGATCCGGCACTCGATCGCGTGACCGGTCACCTTAAGGTCCGCCTGGGTCAGCGGCAGGTCCGCTCCGGCGGCCACCAGCACCTGGAGCTTAACCAGGTCGAGGCCGGTCACCATCTCGGTCACCGTGTGTTCAACCTGGATCCGGGTATTCATTTCCATGAAGTAGAAGTGGTGGTCCTGATCCATCAAGAACTCGAGCGTCCCGGTGTTGACGTAGTTGAGGGCGTTCACCGCCTTGGTGGCGATCTCGCCCAGTTCCTTGCGTTGGGCGGGGGTCACCAGCTGGCAGGGGCTCTCCTCGATCACCTTTTGCTTGTTGCGCTGCAAGGAGCAGTCGCGCTCCGGGAAGGTGAGGACGTGGCCGGCGGCGTCGCGGAAGACCTGGACCTCGATGTGCTTGACATTGGTCATGATCTTTTCTAAATACATCCGGTCGTCGCCAAAGGAGGCACGGGCCTCCTGCTGGGCCTGGGTGAAGACCTCGGCCAGCTGGGCCGGTTCGGCAATCTTGCGGATCCCCTTGCCGCCACCGCCGGCCGCGGCCTTCAAAAGGACCGGGTAGCCGAGTTGGTCGGCCACTTCCCGGGCGGTGGCCACCGTGTTGACGTAGCCGTCGCTACCGGGGATGACCGGCACGCCGGCCTGCTTCATCTGCTCGCGGGCGTGTTCCTTGTTGCCCATTAGGTCGATCGTTTCCGGGGCCGGCCCGATGAAGGTCACCCCGCAGGCCGCGCAGAGGCGGGCGAAGTCGGCGTTTTCCGAGAGGAAGCCGCAGCCGGGGTGGATGGCCTCGGCCCCGGTGCCAACCGCCGCCGCCAGGATGTTTTGCATGTTCAAGTAGGAATCCTTGGCCCGCGGGCCGCCAACGCAGACCGCCTCGTCGGCCAGTTGGACGTGGAGGCTGTCACGGTCGGCGGCCGAGTAGATTGCGACCGCCTTGATTCCCATTTCCTTGAGGGTGCGAATGATCCGCACCGCGATCTCGCCCCGGTTGGCCACTAAGACCTTCTTAAACATTCTCGTCACCTACCCAATCATGAAGGTCAACTCGGCGGTGCAGGCGCGCTTGCCGTCCACGGTGGCCACGCCCTTGCCGACGCCGATCGACCCCTTTACCTTTTCCAATTCGACTTTCAGGACCAGCTGGTCGCCGGGGCGAACCACCTTGCGGAACTCGGCGCTCTTGATCCCGCCAAAGTAGGCCGTCTTGCCGGCGAACTCTTCCTGGGTCAAGAGGGCCACCGCCCCGGTTTGGGCCAGCGATTCGACGATCAGCGCCCCTGGAAGGACCGGGTTGTTGGGGAAGTGGCCGTTGAAGACCTCTTCGTTGATCGTCACGTTGCGGCGGGCAATCGCCATCTTCCCCGGTTCAACCTTATCCACGTGGTCGATCAGGAGCATCGGGTAGCGGTGGGGCAAGATTGCCTGAATTTGGTTGCTATCTAAATCAGTTAACATTCTCTTTCTCTCCTTTTTGGGTAGGGGCGCTCCGGGAAAGGGTGGGATCGTGACGATGGTGGGCACAACTTTGAGCCCCTCTGGGTCTCAAAGCTCGGCCTTTCACTAGGCGATAAATAGCCAAGTGAAATCTCACCATCTTGACCCACCCTTTCCCTCCGCTTTGGCCGCAATCGGGGTTCGGCAGCAACAGGTCTACTCCCGACGAAGCATCGTTGCGGCCCGTAATTTTTTGTGGAGCGACAGCTGCCCTTCGCCGGGAAATTCCCAGTAAAACGAAGCCTTTCTCCATTCAACGGCGAAAAGTAGCAATGGTACCGCCGCCGGGCCGGAGCGAAAATGCGGGCCAAGCTTGAAGACCCAGAACGGGACTAAAACGGTTCGCCATTCGCCAATTGCTCGCTGGGGAATTCCCGGTAAAACGTAGCCATCCTCCATTCAACGACAAAAAGTAGCAATGGTACCACCGCCGGAGGGGAGTAGACCCGGGAGCTCAGGGGTGAAATTGTTCTTAGCGATTTATCGCTTAGAACAAGGCCAAGCTTTGAGACCGGAACGGGCTCAAAGTTGCGCCCACCCCGTTCCAGTCTCCCGGAAGCTACTCCCCGGAGGCCCCGCTATCGTCACGGCCCGCAATTTTCCGGAGCGGAGGCCTCTCCCCTACTCCACCTCAAACAACGGCTGGTCAACCTCGACCAACTGCTCGTCTTCGACCAGCACCCGCTTGATCGTCCCGGTCAGCTTGCTCTTAACCTCGGTCATCATCTTCATGGCCTCGATCACGCAAACCACGTCGCCTTCCTTGACCTGGTCGCCAACCGCCACGTAGGGCTTGGCCCCCGGCTTTGGTTGCAGGTAGACCGTCCCAACCAGCGGGGCCTTGATCTGCTCGGCCGCCGGGGCCGGGCTAGGCGCCGCCTGATCGGCCTTGGCTGGGGCCGGCTGGTCGACCGGCGCTACTGGGGCGGGCGGCACCGGCATTGGGGCCGAGGCCTTCGGGTGCTTATTCTTACTCAGGTAGAGGTGGAAGTCACCGTCGGTCAGGTCAAACTCGCGGGCCTCGGAGTCCTCGAAGGCCTGCATCAACTTTTGAATCTCTGCTAGTTTCATTCCGCATCCTCCCAACGCTTGAAGGCCAGCACCGCGTTGTGGCCGCCGAAGCCAAAGGAATTGCTGAGGGCGTAGCGGCTGGCGTGGCGCTGATTTTCCGTGGTAACCAGGGTGACCGGGCAATCCGGATCCTGCACTTCGCAGCCGACGTTTGGCGGCAGGATCCCTTCCTTGAGGGCGGCAACGGTCGCCACCGCCTCCACCGCCCCGGCGGCGCCGAGCAGGTGACCGGTCATCCCCTTGGTCGAGCTAACCAGGACCTCGTGGTCGCCGAAGACCTGGCGGATTGCCTTGGCCTCGCCGGCGTCGTTGGCCACCGTGGCCGTCCCGTGGGCGTTGACGTAATCAACCTCTTCGGCGCTAATCCCGGCCTCGTCAATCGCCTGCTGCATTGCGCGGGCGGCCTCGGTCCCGGCCGGGTCCGGCGAGGTGATGTGGTAGGCGTCGGTGGTGGCCCCGTAGCCAACCACCTCGCCGAGGATCGTCGCCCCCCGCTCCTGGGCGTGTTCTAGCGACTCGAGGATCAGGGTGCCGGCCCCCTCACCGAGGACGAAACCGTTGCGATCGCGGTCAAAGGGCCGCGATGCCTTGGCCGGGTCGGCGGTGGTCGAGAGGGCGGTCAGGGCCGCAAAGCCGCTGATGCCGATTTCGTTGACCGAGGCCTCGGCCCCGCCGGTGATCATCACCTGGGCGCGACCCTCCTTGATCTGGCGGAAGGCCTCACCGATTGAGTTGGTGGCGCTGGCGCAGGCGGTCACGATCGAGGTGCTGATGTTGTGGGCGTTGAAGCGGATCGCCAGGTTGCCGGCGGCCATGTTGGCAATCGCCATCGGCACGAAGAGCGGCGAAACCCGCTTCGGCCCGCGGTCGTGCATCTTGATGATCTGCTCCTGGATGGTAGTCAGGCCGCCGATCCCGGACCCGTAGATCACCCCGAGGTCCGCGGGACGGGTGTTTTCTTCGCTCACCCCGGCCATTTCCATCGCCTCGACGGCGGCCTGGATGGCGTATTGGGAATAGAGGTCCATCCGCTTGGCGGCCTTCTTGCCGACGACGGCGGCCGGATCGAAGTCGTCGATTTCCCCGGCAACGCTGATCCCGGTGGCGGTGCTGTCGAACTTGGTGATCGGCTTGATGCCCCCCTTGCCGGCCAGGGTGTTTTTGATGAAGGTTTCCTGGCCGTTCCCGTTCGGGGCAACGGCTCCCAACCCGGTAATCACAACTCTTGTCATTTTCACTTTCTCCTTTGCCCCACGGGAAGGCCCGCGGTAATTCACTGGGTGCAACTTGAAATAGTCGGCGACCCTAGATCGTCATCCCGCCGTCGACCACGATCGTCTGCCCGGTTACGTAATCATTTTCCACCAGGAAGCGGGCCGCCTGGGCAACCTCTGCCGGCTGACCGAGGCGGTTGAGCGGGATCTCGTCCTTGATTTGCGCCTGCACCCGCTCGCTTAGGGCGGCGGTCATCGCGCTTTCGATCATCCCGGGCGCAATCGCGTTGGCGCGGACACCACGGAGGGCCCCTTCCCTGGCAATCGTCTTGGTGAAGCCCACCAGGCCGGCCTTGGCGGCGGCGTAGTTGGCCTGGCCGGCGTTGCCGTGGAGGCCGACCACGCTGGCCAGGTTGATGATCACCCCGGCCCGGGCCTTGAGCATCTGCTTGAAGAGGGCCTGGGTGAGGGCAATCGGCCCGCGGAGGTCAACCGCCAGCACCTGGTCGATCGCCTCGTCCTTCATGCCGACAAAGAGCTTGTCCTGGTTGATCCCGGCGTTGTTAACCAGGATGTCGACTTGACCGTAGACGGCCAGGGCGTCCTTGGCCAACTGCTTGGCGCCGGCCACCGTGCCGAGGTCGCCGCTCACGTAGGCGTAGTCGCCATCAAGCGTAACCGTCTCCGGCAGGGCCTCGCCGCGGCCGTTTAGAATCACCTTGGCCCCGGCGGCCAGGAAGTTTTCGGCAATTGCCAGGCCGATTCCGCGGGTACTCCCGGTGACCAGGACCACCTTATCCTTTAATTCCATTGGTAACCTCCTCTACGAACGCCTCGTACTCGGCGCGGTTGCTGATGTGACTCGTGGCCACCCCCGAAAGGCAGGCCTTGGCAAAGCCGGTCAGGGTCTTGCCCGGCCCCAGCTCGAGGGTCTGGCTGGTGGCGGTGGCCGCCGCCAGCTTGCTCAGGCCGGCGCCAAAGTGGGTCGGCACCGCCACCTGCTTGGCCAGGGTGGCCTTGAGGCTGGCGGCCGCAAAGGGACTGGTGGTGGTGTTGGACATCACCGGCACTTGCGGTTCCTTGACCGCCACCGGCGCAAGGGCGGTGGCCAGTTGCTCCTGAACCGGGGCGAAGAGGGCGGTGTGAAAGGCGCCGCTGACCTTGAGCGGGATCGCCCGCTTGGCCACCGCGGCCGTGGTGATTGCCGCCACCGCCTGGTCAACCCCGGCCACCGTGCCGCCGATCACCACCTGCTTGGGGGTGTTGTAGTTGGCGATCGCCACCGTTTCGCCCCCGGCGCTGATTTGTCGGCAGATTTCCTCCACCGCCGCCTGGTCCGGCTTGAGCAGGGCCGCCATTGCCGACGGGGTCCGGTCGGCTACGGCCTGCATGAAGCGGCCGCGGGCGGCCAGGAGGGCGAAGCCGTCGGCAAGGCTGAGGGCGCCGCTGGCCATCAGGGCGCTGTACTCGCCGAGCGAGAGGCCGATCATCCCGCCGATTTCCAGGGCGAGGTCGCGGGTCAGCATCCGGTAGAGCCCGAGGCTAACCGCCACCAGGACCGGTTGGACGAAGCGGGTTTGGTCGAGCTCGCCGCCTTCGCTACGCATGATCTTCACCAGGTCGAGCTGGCTGGCCTCGCTGGCCGCGGCCACGGTCTGATTAAAAAGAGGATCTCCCATCAGGTCGATCCCCATCCCCGGGCGCTGGGCCCCCTGGCCACTAAAGAGAATTGTCGTCGTCATTACTTGGAAGCCAGTTGCTTGGCAACGAAGTCAACCACGTCCTGGATGGTGGTAACCCCTTCGTCAACGTCGAGTTCGATGTCGAACTTGTCTTCCAGTTCGTTCATGATTTCAAAGACGTCGAGCGAGTCGGCGTTGAGGTCGTCCTTAATCTTGGCGTCGAGGGTGATCTTGTCCTTTGCGACGTCGAGTTCTTCTGCGGCAATGTCTTGAACGGTTGCAAAAATTTCTTCCTTGGTCATTATCAATTCCTCTTTCTGTTTCTTTTTAATTGTTAGTACTGCATCACAATTGAGGCCGTCGTTAGCCCCCCACCGAAGCCGCTGAGCACCAGTAGGTCGCCCCGCTTGATGGCGCCGGCCTTGATTTGCTCGTCCAGCAGGATTGGCTCGCTGGCCGCGGCGGTGTTGCCATAGCGGGCGATGTTGAGCGGGAACTTTTCCAGCGGCTGATCAAGGCGCTTGGCCACCTGACGAACGATCCGGGCGTTGGCCTGGTGGAGGAGGTAGTGGTCAACCTCGTCCGGGCTGATCCCGGCCGCCGCCAGGGTGTCCTGGATCGATGCCGGCACCTGGTGGGTGGCAAAGCGGTAGGTCGACCGGCCGTCCATCGTCAGCGGGGCCAGGTCACTCACCGGGTGCGGCAGGGCGGCGGTGACCGTCGTCTTACCGGCGGTCAGGTCGTGACCCTGGTCGCCAAAGGTGGCCAGCCGGCTCACCCAGAGGTGGTCTTCGGCCGTGGCCTCCAGGAGGGCCGCCCCGGCGCCGTCGCCGAAGAGGACCGCCGTTGACCGGTCCTGCCAGTCGAGCACCTTGGACATCACCTCAGCGCCGATCACCAGCGCCCGCCTGCACCCCGGGGCGGCCAGCATCTGCCTGGCCACCGTCAGGGCGTAGACGAAGCCCGAGCAGGCTGCCGAGAGGTCGAAAGCGACCGCCCGGCTAGCGCCGAGGGCCCCCTGCACCTGGGCGGCGGTCGACGGCATGTAGTCGTCGGGGGTCATCGTGGCCACGATGATCAGGTCGAGGCTCTCCGGATCCCAGCCGGCAGCTTCCAGGGCCGGGCGGCTAGCGGCCAGGGCCAGGGCGGCGGTGTTTTCCCCCGTGCTGACGTGGCGCTGCTTGATCCCGGTCCGGGTGGTGATCCACTCGTCGCTGGTGTCCAGCCAGGCGGTCAGGTCGTCGTTGGTGACCACCCGCGCTGGCACGGCGTGGTTAGTTGCAATCAGTTTGACGCTCTTCACAATCTTCTCCTACGCGTGTTCGGCAACGAAATCTTCCAGGTTCCCCAACGCCTTGCGGACGGTCTTGAGTTCCTCATCGTTCATTCCGCTGAGGAACTTGGCCACCATCATGTTGTGGAAGGCGCGGTGGGCCCGGTAGAGGACCCGCCCCTTCTTGGTGAGGTAGAGGCGAACGATCCGCCGGTCGTGCTCGTCACGCACCCGCTTGACGTAGCCCTTCTTGGTGAGCCGGTCGGCGGTGGCGGTCATCGTTCCCGGGGTGAGGTGGAGCTTCTTGGCCACCGCCGAGGCGGTCTGGTGGTTGTACATGCTGATCGCGTCGATGGCGTGCATCTCCTTGATCGTCAGGTCCGAAAAGGTACTCTTGCGCAATTCGTGTTCCTCAATCCACATGATCCCGCCGTACACCTTGATCAGGGCCTGGTTGATTTCTTGGTAATCACGGCTTTCGTTCATAATGCATTCTCCCTTCTTTTGATTACTCAAATAATTCGATGTTCAAAATACATTATAAACTGAAACCGTTCCTAGAGCTTTGTTTCGCGCTTTGCAACGAAAAATACCAATTTGGCGGTGCAGACTCGGTCGCCATCGACCGTGGCAACCGCGTTTACCATGCCCATGTTGGCGCGGACCTTCTCGAGCTCAATGCTCAGGGTGAGGACGTCGCCGGGCCGCACCATCTTACGGAAGCGGGCGTTGTGGATCGCTCCAAGGTACGCCGTCTTCTTGTAGAACTTTGGTGATTTGAGGATCAGGACCGAGGCCGCTTGGGCCAGGGCTTCGATGATCAGCACCCCCGGCATCACCGGGTTGCCCGGGAAGTGGCCCTGGAAGAAGCGTTCGTTGATCGTCACGTTCTTCTTGGCCACCACCCGCTTGTCGGCCTCGAGTTCCTCAACCGAATCGATGTAGCAGATCGGGTAGCGGTTCGGGATCAGGTCGATCACCTCTTGGGCAGTCATCACTGGCACATTCGTCACCTACCTTCCCAAAAGTATTTCGAGTATCAAAATATCCGATGGACGAATTATATCCAGGAACTATTTTGATTGTCAAATTAAAATCGGGGATTTCCCCCGCTCAGCCGCCAATTCGGCGGTATTTTGATTCCTCAAAGGATCGCCCCCCAGTTCCCGTCCGTCCCCGGCTGGTCGTTTTCAGAAAACGGACTGGCGGGAAAAATGGAAATTTTTTGTGAACGCAAGCGCAAAAAGCCGGGGCGAACTTCGTTTGGGAGCCACTCCGGCTAGTCGAGATTTGCTTAATTAAACCCGGCGCCCGACGATAAAAAAGGACGGTCCCCGCGCAAACGGGAACCGTCCTTTTATCAATTCTCTCTTTTTTTGGGGTTAGTCGCTCACCGTGACCCCCTGCCGATCAACCGTCAGCTCCAGCAAGGGTGCGGTCAGGCCGGCCTCCTGGAGGGCGTTCTTGAAAGCCGGGATCCGGGCCGGCTTGATTAATGTCATGATCGTTGGCCCGGCGCCGCTCAGGTAAGTGGCAACTGCCCCCACCTGGTGGGCCACCGCCCGCACCCGCGGCAGTTCCGGCACCAGGCTGGTCCGGGCCGCCTCGTGGAAGCGGTCGGCCTCCAGTAGCTTGCCTACCAGGTCGAGCCGCTTGGAATAGAGGGCGGCCACCAGGGTGTTGGCCACCGCGCTGGCCGCCACCGCCTCCTTGAAGGCCAGCTGGTTGGGAAGGGCCGCCCGGGCAGCCGCGGTTTGGAGGCTGTAGGGCGGCACATAGGCCACCAGCTTAACCGGCGGCAGCGGGGCCGGCAAAACCACGAACTCGTCCTCCAGGCGGGTGCCCACCACCAGACCCCCGTAAATCGCCGGGGCGACGTTGTCGGGGTGGCCTTCCAGGGCGGCCGCCCGTTGGACCTTCTCCTCCTTGGTCAGGTGGAGACCCGCCAGCTGGTTGGCTAGCTCGATCCCGGCAACAATCGCCGCCGAGGAGGAGCCCAACCCGTGGGTGACCGGGATCGCACTGCGCATCAACAGGTGGTGGGGCGCCAGGTCCGGGACCTGGGCGAGGGCCGCCTTGACAATCAGGTTGCTTGCCCCGTGGCTGAGGCCGGGCAGGTCGTGGTCGACGAACCACTCGCCTGCCGGCTCGAGGACGGTCAGTTCCAGGTAACAGTTGACGGCCAGGCCGATCGAATCGAAGCCCGGCCCGAGGTTGGCCGAGGAGGCCGGAACGCGAATTTGCATGGGCTCCCCTCCTATTCGATGACCTTGTAGGCGCAGTTGAGGCGAATCGTTTCGGTTGCCGCCAGTTCGGCCGCCAGGGTGGCCAGCTGGGCCTTGCTCATCTGGTGGGTGATGATCATCACCCGCGCCTGGCCGCCAACCGCCGCCTGCTGGACGATCTGGGAGAAGCTGGCGCCGCCCTTGGCCATCGCCGCGGTCAGCTTCATCATTTCCCCCGGCCGGTCCGGCATCGTTAGGCTCAGGTAGTAGCGGTCGGCCACCGTCGCCGGGCTGGCCGGGGCCAGCGCCTTGCGGTAGCGGTTGAAGCGGTTGCCGGTCGTCTTTAAGACCAGGTTCTTGATGACGGTGGTGATGTCGGAGAGGACGCTGGTGGCCGTCGGTAGGCCGCCCGCCCCGGGACCGTAGAAAAGGGTGTCGCCCACCGCCTGGCCGGTGACCATCACGGCGTTGTTTTCGTTGTTAACCGTCGCCAGCGGGTGGCCCTGCTCGACCAGGGTCGGGGCGACCTCGATGAAGAGGCGGTCGTCGACCAGGCGGGCATCACCGATCAGCTTGAGGACGTAGCCGAAGTTGGCCGCCTGGGCCACGTCAGCGGCGGCCACCTGGTCAATCCCGGTAACGGCAAAGGCCCCCAGCGGCAGGCTGGAGCCGAAGGAGAACTGGCTGAGGATGATCATCTTGTAGGCGGCGTCCTTGCCGGTGACGTCGTTGGTCGGGTCGGCCTCGGCAAAGCCCAGCCGCTGGGCCTGCTTGAGGGCGTCCTCGTAGGACCAGTGCTGCTGGCCCATCTGGGTGAGGATGTAGTTGGTGGTGCCGTTGACGATCCCCTTGACGGCGGTAATCTGGTCGGCGGCGAAGCTATCGGCGATCGCCCGCAGGATCGGGATCCCGCCGGCCACGCTCGCCTCGTAGCGCAGGTCGCAGTGGTTTTCCTGGGCCAGCTGGTTGAGCTCGCGGCCGTAGGTGGCAATCAAGTCCTTGTTGGCGGACACCACGTGCTTCTTGGCCCGCAGGAGCTGCTCGATCACTTCCTTGGCCGGGTGGATTCCGCCCATCACCTCCACCACCAGCTGAATCTCGGGATCGGCCAGGATGTCGGCCAGCTCGGTCGTCAAATGAACGACGCCGGCCACGTCCTGGTGGCGCTCCGGGTGACGGACCATCACTGTCTTGACCACCACCTGGCAGCCGGTGACCGCCGAAATTTTATCGGCGTGTTGCTGAACCATCTTCAGGACCCCCTGGCCAACGGTGCCGAGGCCCACCATTCCTAGCTTGATCGTCGTCATTTGTTTCACCCTTTCCTAATCTTTTTCTCATTTTTCTTTAAGTCTAGCATATATTTCCCGGGAAATGTACTATAATGATTGTAAAATTTCCCGCCCTGAAAGGAGTGTCCCAAATGGAATACCGTAGTACCCGCGACCCGCACGCTCACACCGTTAGCGCCGCCACCGCCATCCGCCAGGGCCTGGCCCCGGACGGCGGCCTCTTTGTCCCAACCACCTTCCCCGAGCCCAGTTACGACCTGGCCAGCCTGACCCAGGCAGACTACCAAACGATTGCCCAAACCGTCCTCGGTTGGTTCTTCCCCGACCTGGCAGACCTGGCCGGGGTGGCAAGGGCCGCCTACGGTTCCCAGTGGGCCAGTGCGGCCATCACCCCACTGGTTGACCTTCGCGGCAACACCAGCATCCTCGAACTCTTCCACGGGCCGACGCTGGCCTTCAAGGACGTCGCCCTCCAGGCCCTGCCCCAACTACTGACCCGGGCCAAGCAAGCGCTGGGCGCCAGCGAGGAAACGGTGATCTTGACCGCCACCTCCGGCGACACCGGGACGGCCGCCCTGCGCGGCTTCCGCGGCGTTGCCGGCACCCGGGTGATCGTCTTCTACCCCAACGACGGCATCAGCCCGGTCCAGGAGGCCCAGATGCTGGGCCAGGCCGGCGACCACCAGGCGGTAGTGGCCGTTGAGGGCAACTTCGACCAGGCCCAGACCCGGGTCAAGGAGATTTTCACCGACCCGCAAATGGCGGCCGCCCTGGCCGACCATGGGCAGGCCTTCTCCTCGGCCAACTCGATGAACATCGGCCGGCTGATCCCGCAGGTCGCCTACTACTTTGCCGCTTACGGGCAGGCGGTGGCCCGCGGCACGATCAAGCTGGGCGAGGCGCTCAATTTCGCTGTACCGACCGGCAACTTCGGCGACATCCTGGCCGGCTACTACGCCAAGCAGCTCGGCCTGCCGGTGGGCCGGCTGATCTGCGCCTCCAACGAAAACCACGTCCTGACCGACTTCTTTGCCAGTGGCACCTACGATAAGCGCCGCCAGTTCACCGTCACCAACGCCCCGGCGATGGACATCCTGGTTTCTTCCAACCTCGAGCGGCTCCTCTTTGCCGTCACCGGTGAGGACGCCGGCCAGGTGGCCTCCTGGATGGACCAGCTGGCCACGGTCGGCTGCTACAGCGTCAGCCCGGCGGTCCACGCCAAGTTGGGCGAGAGCTTTGCCGCCGGCTACGCCAACCCGGACCAGGTAAAGGATGAAATCCGCCGGGTCTTCATCGAGGACGGCTACCTGCTGGATCCCCACTCGGCGATCGGCGCCTTCGTCGCCCGCCGCTACCAAGAGGAAAGCGGCGACGAGCGGCCGACCGTCCTGCTGGCCACCGCCAGCCCGGCCAAGTTCCCGGAAACGGTGCTGGCCGCCCTGACCGGCCAGGATCCGCAGACCAGTGGGCAGGCCGCCCTGGCCGAACTGTCCCGGCGGACCGGGCAAAGCTTTGCCCGCGAGCAAACGGCCCTCTTTGGCCGGCAGGCCCGCGCCCCGCGGGTAGTAACCCCGGCGGAGATGGAAGCCACCGTGCGCGAAATCTTGCAAGCATAATAAGGAAGGGTGCGTCACCAAGTTGCAACGCACCCTTCCTTATTTGTTTCAGAATTTGTGAAATCGGTTTCAAAAGCCAAAAATCATGGTAAAATCAAATGAGTGTTTACTCACCCGCGCCGGCCACCCGCGGCATTTGCCCCTCGTGGGCGGCGATGTCGGCCTCGGTTTCGGCCACCAGCTGGGCGATTGTGAGCTTGGCCAACCGGTCCTCCATCGCCTGCTGGAGGGCGGTGAAGTGGGGGGCAATCACGTTGGGAAAGGCCACCCCAACCGAGCACTCCTTGGAGGTCTTGTGGTCGACCACCAGGATGTCGTTAGTCGGCTGGCTGGCCCGGTAAACGTCGAGGGCGGTGATTTCGTCCAACGGCCGGGTGAAAGTCGGCCGGGCGCTCCCCCGCTGGGTCTTGATCAACCCGGCGCGGTTGAGCTGGCTAAGCATCTGGCGAACCAGGCTGGGGTTGGTCTGCAGGCTGGCCGCTAGCCGGGTGCTCGGAATCTTCTCCCCCTCGTGGATCTTTAGGTAGACCATGATCATTAGGAGGTCACTCAATCTTGTGTTGGCGATGGTTACCGCCCCCCTTCCGTGTACTTCCCCCAATAATCTACCACTTCCTTTTTGTAAGTTCAACTTGCAAGGTTTGGTGAATATTCCGCTTTTATTCATTTGGTAGAAAGATAATTGCGGTTTCATCGGCGATGGAAAATTTAAGAAAGAGAAAAGGAGTGACAAATCGCCGGGAGATGGTATAATCATTTTTAACCACTAATTAACGATATTTATCCAAAAACTATTCAAAAACCAGAAAGAGGGAATTTTAATGCTTGCAACCGCCGACCAATCCGACGCCGCCCCCAAATCGAGCGGCCATATTAAGCGGAGCCTCAAGACCCGCCACCTGACGATGATCGCCCTCGGGGGCTCGATCGGGACCGGGTTCCTAATCGCCTCCGGCTCCGCCATCTCGACCGCCGGCCCGGGGGGCGCGCTGGTCGTCTACGCCCTGATGGGGGTGATGGTCTACTTTCTGATGACCAGTCTCGGCGAGATGGCCACCTACAGCCCGACCACCGGCTCCTTCGTTACCTACTCGACCGACTTCGTTGACCCGGCGCTCGGCTTTGCGATGGGCTGGAACTACTGGTTCAACTGGACGATCACGATCACCGTCGATGCGGTTAGCTGCGGGGTGGTGCTCAACTTCTGGTTGCCAAACATCCCCAGCTGGATCTTCACCTGCGGGGTCTTCGCCATCATCACCCTGATCAACTGGCTGTCGGTCCGCTCCTACGGGGAAATGGAATACTGGCTGTCCTTGATCAAGGTGGTGACGATCGGAATCTTCATCGTGATCGGCCTGGCAATCATCCTCGGGATCATGGGCGGTCACAGCGCGGTTGGCCTGTCCAACTTCACCTACAAGAAGGCGCCCTTCGTTGGTGGCTTCCAGAGCATGTTCGCCGTCTTCTTGGTTGCCGGGATGTCCTTTCAGGGGACCGAAATGGTTGGGATCACGGCCGGCGAGTCACAGGACCCGGCCAAGTCGGTGCCGAAGTCGATTAAGTCGACCTTCTGGCGGATCCTGGTCTTCTACCTACTGTCAATCTTCGTGATGGCCTGCATCCTCCCCTACACCGATAAGAACCTGCTCAGTTCCAACGTCCAGGACGTTTCGATGAGTCCCTTCACGATCGTCTTCCGCCGGGCCGGCCTGGCCGCCGCGGCAAGCATCATGAACGCCGTGGTGCTGACCGCCCTACTTTCGGCCGCCAACTCCGGCCTCTACGCCTCGACGCGGATGCTCTACACCCAGGCCAAGGAAGGCTACGCCTGGAAGATCTTCGGCTACGTTAACAAGCGGGGGATCCCGGTTTACGCCATGTTTGGGACCCTGGCAATTTCCTTGCTGGTCTTCTTGACCCAGTTCCTGGGGAAGGAGGCCTACAACTACCTGATCTCCGCCTCCGGCCTGAGTGGCTTCATCGCCTGGCTGGGGATCGCAATCGCCCACTTCCGCTTCCGGCGGGCCTTCATCAAGCAGGGCCACTCACTGGCCGAACTCAAGTACAAGGCGCTCCTCTTCCCCTTCGGCCCGATCTTCGCCTTCGTTCTCTGCCTGATCGCGGTCGGCGGCCAAAACATCGACGCCTTCGTTCACTGGAACTGGGAAAGCATCTTGATTACCTACATGAGTGTGCCCCTCTTCGTGGTCCTCTTCATCTACTACAAGGTTAAGTACAAGACCCACCTGATTCCGCTAGATGAGGTAGACCTGACGAACAAGACCCACGACTAAAAAAATGGCTAGGAAGTTTTGAAACGTCCTAGCCATTTTTCATTACTCAATTCCTAACCGTGTATAAAGTTGAAGCGGGTCTAATCTCTTGGAAGACAAGATTGCTGAACCAATTCCAATTACCGCTAAGATGATGTTTAACACCACTACCACCATGAGCAAACTAACAATTCCGTTAAAAAGGTAGAAGAAGATAACACCCGCTAACGGTCCCAAAAGAATCGATAAGGGGTTAAACAACGAAGAACTAGTGATTAGACCTCCGCGGAAATAGATAACCTATTTCTAGCAGTTCTCGAAATTATAAATCCCACAGATCAAACTAAAG
>CALVGV010000033.1 GCA_944327195.1 uncultured Limosilactobacillus sp. | reverse complement strand
AATCGGGCACCTCGTTAAGTCGCTCTCACACTAGTTCCTGCATATATAAGGCAACCTATGAAAACTTGACAGATACACCTGCGCCTTTTGCTTGAAAGCCGGCGGGGAAGTCCCTACAATGGGAAAAGTTGCCGGGACGAGGAAACGGTGGGAACCGGGATGGGACGGGCGAACCAGCTAAGAGAAACCACGAAACGTTGCTTGACGTTTCCGCGCACGTAGCGACCGTCTTCCAGAAAAGTTGCCAAGCCGGAGCGAAGCGAGTAGCAAAGTCACACTTCATCCCCACATAAGGCTTTGATCGTTTTCCCACCACAGAACATTGCCACCTTTCCAAAGCGTTGCCGGTTCAGAGCGAAGCGAACGGTCACATCAAGAGAAGGTTGCCGCAGGACCACAAGTCGTAGCTACTTCAGTACACTGTAGCCGGGCCGGAGCGAGCGGCCTCACCAAGAGGGGGTTGGGGCCTAATCACAAGCCGCGGCCACCTCTGCAAACCGCGGCCGGGCCGGAGCGGAGCGAAAGGGCGGGCCAAGATGGTGAAATTTCACTTGGCGGTTTACCGCCTAGTGAAAGGCCAAGCTTTGAGAACCGGAGAAAGCTCAGCGGTTCGCCATTCGCCAATCGCTCGTCGCAGAGCTCCTCGTTCTTGGATGGCTATCGCATGGAATGTTTCTAAGCCTGAGCGCTTTTAGTCGCCCCCAGACTAAGTAACATTCGCAAAGTTGTGTCCACCATCGTCACGGTCCCCGATTTTCGCGGAGCGGAGGCCCCCTCCAAGATGATTGAATTCGGTAGCGGCCATGTTTCAGAAGCATATAAAGAGTGGGTTGGTGCCTAATCACAAGCCGCGGCCACCTCACCAGATGGCTGCCGGGGGCCGGAGCGGAGCAGACCCGGGAGCTCAGGGGTGAAATTTCACTTGGCGGTTTACCGCCTAGTGAAAGGCCAAGCTTTGAGACTCTGAAGGAGGCTCAAAGTTGTGCCCACCCCGTTCCAGTCTCCCGGAAGCTGCGGAGCGGAAGCCCCTCCCCTCACCCAAGTACATATAAGTAGAAAAAAGGAGGCCCCCAAGTGAACATCTCATCCAAAGAACTAGCCGCAGAGCAGGCCCGCGTCGACCGGGTGATTGAAGAAATCGACCGCCAGATCGCCAAGGCCGAGGAGGCGGTCGAAAAGGCCCACGCCGAAACCCGGGCGGTTGAAAAGAACTACGGGGCAAACACCTCGATCAACCGCTACGAAATCGACGACATCGCCGAATCGCGGGCCGAAATCGAGCAGCAACGGCGGCTCCTCTTTCAGGCCAGCGAAAACGAGGACATCTTAAAGCGCCAGCTGGCCACCCTCAAGCTACTCAAGAAGCAGCCCTACTTCGGCCGAATCGACATCCTCGACCCCGGCCAGACCGAACCGGAATCGCTCTACATCGGCACCGCCTCCCTGCTCAACGCCGCCGGCAGCGACTTTCTGATCTACGACTGGCGGGCGCCGATCTCGGCCGTCTACTACAACGGCACCCTCGGTTCGGTCACCTACCCGACGCCGAATGGCCCGCGGACGACCAAGCTGGTCAAGAAGCGCCAGTTCACGATCGTCGACGGCAAGATCACCAACCTCTTTGACACCAACGAAACCGTCGGTGACGAGCTCCTCCAGGCGGCCCTCGGCCAGGAAAGCGACCAGTACCTCCAGTCGATCGTCGCCACCATCCAGCAGGAGCAAAACGACCTGATCAGAAACACGACCAGCGACCTGCTGGTGGTCCAGGGGGTCGCCGGCAGCGGCAAGACCTCGGCGATCCTTCAGCGGATTGCCTACCTGCTCTTCCACTCGCGCGACTCGCTCAACGCCGACCAGATCGTCCTCTTCTCCCCCAACCAGCTCTTCTCCAAGTACATCTCGCAGGTTCTGCCAAACCTCGGCGAAAAGAACATGCGCCAGGTGACCCTGGCCGGCTTCCTGCGGCGCCGCTTCGAGGGGCTGAAGGTCGAAACGATCTTCGACCGCTTCGAGGAGGGCCAACCAGCTACCGCCGCCCAGCGCTTCCTCGAGTCGCCGGCAATGATGACGGCGGTGGCCAACTACCTCGACCAGGTGCGGACCGGCAAGCGCCAGCCGGCCTTCGTTGACGTGACCTTCCGCGGCGAGGTCTTCTTCTCCGCTAGTCACGTCCAGAAGGTCTACGTGGCCCAACCGGCGGCGATGACGGTCCACGACCGCCTGCTGGCCACCAAGAACGCCCTAATCCGGGAGCTGAAGGGGCGGATCCGCAGCGAGGCCCGCCAGGACTGGGTGGCCGAGGAGCTCGACACCCTCAGCCCCCAGGAGCTCACCGCCCTCCGCGGCAAGCACCGCCTCGAGGACTTCAGGAGTCCGGAGCAACTCACCACCTACCTGAGCCGCCGCTGGGCCCGCCGGCGCTTGCGCCAGGTTTACGACGCCCTCTACAACGACTACTTCATCGACTACTACAGCCAGTACCAGGACCTGCTGGCCAGCCTACCGCAGGACTGGGCGGCCGCGGTTGCCCGCGACTTCGCCCAGCAGCTAGAGTGGCACCGGCTGGCCTTGGTCCACGCCACCCCCCTACTCTACCTGCGCGAGGAAATGGCCGGCGGCGGGATCAACCGCGCCTTCCAGCACGTCTTCATCGACGAGATGCAGGACTACTCGCCGGCGATGCTGATCTACTTGCGCCACGCCTTCCCGGCGGCCAAGTTTACCATCCTCGGCGATAGCGAGCAGGCCCTCTTCTACCCGTCCGAGGAACCCCAAGCCCTCCTGAGGCGCCTGCAGGACTGCCTGGCGGCCAAGCGGCCCCACCTGATCAACCTGCGGCGGGCCTACCGGTCGACGGCCGAGATCACCACCTTCGCCAAGGCCCTCCTGCCCGACGGCGACCAGATCATCCCCTTCCCCCGCCACGGCAGCGCCCCGCGGCTGGTGATGACCAGTCCGGCTAAGCAACTGGCCGAGCTGGTGGCGGCAATCGAAACCGCCCGCCGGGACTTTGCCACGGTGGCGGTTCTGACGGTCAATACCGCCCAGGCCAAGCAGGTGACCAGCCAGCTCCGCGGCAAGGTGAACGCCCTGACCCGGCTCGGGGCCGGCGACAGCTCCCTGCCGACCAGCGGGGTGATCGTTTTGCCAATCTACCTGGCCAAGGGGCTGGAGTTCGACGCGGTGGTGGTCCCCGACGCCAGCGCCGCCACCCTGGCGGCAAGCGACCCGGGAATCCTCTACACGATGGCCACCCGGGCGATGCACGCCCTAACCCTGGTCTGCCCGGGGACGCCGAGCCCGGCCCTCACCCCGGCCGCCCGCGAACTGGTGACGGTCCAACTGACCGGCCAGCGCTAAAACTTGAGAACAAAAAATGCGGTCCGTCCGGACGCCACGCTTGGTGGCAGCCAGTCGGGCCGCATTTTGCTTAGGTTAGGCCTAGTCGTTTTCCCCCGCCGGCGCCAAGTGGTGGGTCGACTTGAGGGCGTGCTTGAGGATGAAGGGCGCCAGCAGGGTGGCGAGAACGATCACGGTGATCACGTCCGAGTAGTACTCCGGCGAGAGGAGCTTGGCCTCGTAGCCGATCTGGGCGGTGATCAAAGACATCTCGCCGCGGGCGATCATTCCGCTCCCGATGATGTAGGAGCTCTTGAGGTCAAAGCCCATCAGCTTGGCCCCGCCGCCGGCACCGAAGAGCTTAGTCAGGCAGGCGAGGATCGTCATGATGATGATGAAGAACCAGGAGTCCCAGTTGGTGGCCAGTTTCATCGAGAGGCCAACGTTGACGAAGAAGACCGGGATGAAGATCGCGTAGCCAATCGGGATGAAGCTGCGGTTGATCGTCGTCTTCTTCTTGGTGTTGGCCACCGCGATTCCGGCAAAGAAGGAACCGACCGCCCCGCTCAAGCCCACCTCGTCGGCCAGGGCGGCCATCCCGAGGCAGATCACCATCGCCATCACCGACGGGGCGGCGATCGTCATCAACTGGCCGGCCAGGTGCATCAGGTATGGCGCCAGCCAGCGGACCAGCAGGTAGGTGCCGCCGAAGAAGAGGACCTGCTTGAGGATCGTCAACCAGAGAGCGCCGCCCCCGTGGGCGCTCCCGCCGGCCGCCCCGCCGGTCATGCTGATCAGGACGCTGAGGACGATCACGGCGCCGATGTCGTCGGCGACCGCCGCCCCGAGGATGGTTGCCCCCTCCTTGGAGTTGAGCTGGCGGTACTCGCGCAAAACGGCGACCGAAATGCTGACCGAGGTGGCGGCAAAGATCACGCCGATGAAGAGCGATTCAAACCAGCGGAGGCCGAAGCAGTCGGCCGCCACCCCCATCACGATAATCGGCAGGAAGATCCCGGCCATTGCGACCACCACCGCCGGCTTGAGGTACTTTTTCAAGAGGGAGAGATCGCTTTCGAGGCCGGCAATGAACATCAGGATGATCACGCCGATCTCCTGGAACTCATCGATCATCCCCCCGGGGTGGATCCAGTTGAGGATTGCCGGGCCGGCCAGCACCCCCACCAGGATCTGCCCAATCACGTCGGGGACGCCCATCCGGTTAAAGAGGTGCGAAACGAGCTGGGTAACCAGGAGCAGCCCCGCCAGGGTGGCAATGAATTCCATCACAAACCTTCCTTCCTATGTTTTCTGCAAAGGTAACTATCGAATTTAATTATACCAACAGAAAAGCCGGGGCGCGAATCAGATGTCCGCTTTTCCCCGGCCGGATAAAATTATTCGAGACTTAGTTGGTGAGTTTAGCCCACAGGATCTTGAAGATGTTGGCCTTGCTTGCCGACTGCTTGGCAACCAGGCTGGTGCTTGCCTTGTTGCCGCCGGTCAGGAAGGTCAGCCCCGGCACCTTAATCGTGACCTTGCCGATCGTTTCGCCCTTGCTTACCGGGGCGACGACCTTGCCGTTCTTGGCCTTGCTGGAGGCGAGGTGGACGGTGGCCTTGTAGGACTTGGTGAGCTTGTTCTTGGTCCAGACAACCAGGTTCGGCGTGGAAACCTTGATCGTCAGCGGCAACCCACCCTTGACCTTGACCGTTTGGGCAGCCTTGGCCAGCTTGAGGGTCTGTGGTTGGTAACCCTGGTTGACGATCCACTGGTAGAGCTTCTGGGTGGCGGTGAAGCGGGCGGTTGAATCGGAGCCGTTGGCGTGGAGGACCACCGTTACCAGCTGGCGACCCTTGTAGGTGGCCGTCGAAACCAGCGAGTAGCCGGCGGCATCGGAGGTCCCGGTCTTCAGCCCGGTGTAGGTCACCCCGCTGACCGCGTAGGAGGTGTCGGTCAAAAGCTCGTTGATCGTCTGGATGGTCTGGCTCTGGTTGCTGATCGTGATCTTGGTCGAGGTCAGCTTGGCGATCTTGGTCAAGGTTGGGTAGTGCTTGACGAAGTAGCTGGCCAGCTTGGCGACGTCCTTGGCGGTCATCTTGTTTTCGGCCGAGGAGCTGACCCCCTTGAGCTTAAGGCTGCTTGGCAGGTCGCCGTTTTCCAGGCCGACCGAGTTGACGATCGTCGCGTCGGTCACGCCGATCTGCTTGGCCTTCTTTTGCATCTTGCGGTTGAAGCTGGCGGTCGAATCGCCGGTGGCACCGGCCAGGGCGAGGGTTGCCCCGTCGGCTGACTTAACCAGGGCCACCCGGACCAGCTCCTTGACGGTGTAGGAGTCGCCGGCTTGCAAGCCAACGCTCGAGTATTCGGAGCTATCGGAGACCTTGGCAACCGCCTTGCTGATCTTGACCTTGCTGTTCCAGGACAGCTTGTGGTCCTTGATCTCGTCTTCGATCACCATCATCGTCAGCAACTTGGTGATCGAGGCAATTACCCGCTTCTGGTTGGCGTTTTGCTGGTAGAGCACCTGGCCGGTCTGGGCGTCGACGGCGATCGCCGACTTGGCGTCAACCACCGAACTGCTGGCGAAGGCCGGCGCGGCCACCCCGCTCACCGTTAGCAGGGCCAGCAGGAAGGCGGCAAAGCGTTTTAGGGATTTCATTAACATTGGCTTCTCTCTTTTCCTCTTTGTTTTATCAAAAAAATTATACACCCTTGCAAAATTTCTTCCACGGTGTATTATTACATCAAGATGACAGCAAATCGAAGGAATGGTGAATTACACATGCGTGAGAACCTGAAGGACGCTTACCTAAGCGCAATCATCTTTGCCTTCTTGGCAATTATTCTGGCACAGTTCATGTAGGAGGACCAACCAAATGCAATTTGTTCGCGAGTGGCTTGACTATCTTTGGGAATACATCATCTACCACAAGTGGTCCAAGGACATCCTGCGGGGGAACTTCCTCTACGTATTCATCATCCTGATTTACAGTTGCCTGCACCTAGTCTACCACGGCCTCAACCTGGTCCCCTGGGGAATCTTCTTCCGCGTTTGGCTGGTGCTCAACATCTGCCTCTTCTTCAAGGCCCTCCTCGACTACCTCGGCGGGCCTGACGACTAAGTAAATCATAACCACTGACCTTGAAAGCACAATGAGGCGGGGACGAAAAATCCCTGCCTCTTTTTAATTTGCTTAATTTTCAATCACGATCTTGGTACCGACCGGCAAGTTGGCGGCCATCCACTTGGCGTCCGGCACCGAGAGGCGGATGCAGCCGTGCGAGCCCTGGGCCTTGCCCAGCTTGGCCGCCTCCTTCTTGTTGTAGGCCCCACCGGCGACCGTCGGCACACTGTGGAAGAGGTACTCGCCGTGGTTGAGCCAGGAGACCCAGTAGTTGGCCCCCTCGTTGAGCGACTGGTTGAAGAAGGAGTCGCCCCGCTCGGCCTGGGCGTAGAAGGTCCCGGTTGGGGTGGCGCTCTTCATTTTGCCGGTCTGTTTGTCACGCGAGTAGGTGCCGCCGGTGCAGTACATCGTGTAGAGGAGTTTGCGACCATTGAGGAGGTAGACCCGGTTTTGCTTGAGACGGACCTTGATCCAGAAGTGCTTGGCCGTCGCCAGGTTCGGGTAGGCCACCGTTTCCGAGGACTTCCGCCAGTTGATCGGCGTCCGCATGTGGCGACTCTTGGTCGTCGTGGCCGGGGCCGCCGCCTCCTTTGTCTTGACCGGTTGGACGGTCGTTTCAATCGTGTTGGCCGCCCGGACCATCTTTGTTTCTAGGTGAAAGCACCCCACAACGGCGAGGGCGCACACTAGCCAGTAAAACCGCCGTAATGCCTTATGACTAATCATCGGCTTGCCTCCCAAATCAGATTTGCTCTCCCCTATTGTACCCTTCAAATCTTCTTCACGAAAGGTTCATTTTTTGTGGGGGATTTAAATTGTTTTGGGATTAGGCCTAGCAGTCAGGAGTTTTGCCTCTCGCCAGACTCCAGATAAAAAGCGGGGATTGGTCACCGCCAATCCCCGCTAAGCCATCTAGCGGGCTTGAACCGCCGACCTCACCCTTACCATGGGTGTGCTCTACCTAACTGAGCTAAGATGGCACTTCAAGTATACCAAAGAACCCCGCTGCAAAAAAAGGGCGGCCCGAAGCAATGACCGCCCTTTTGTGATTCTCTTTCAAATCATGAATACCGATCAGTCCGCTGATTACTCGCTAGCGGGCGAGGAAGCAACCCGCCCGCAGAATGAATAATTATCTGATTGATCCTCATTCATGGGGTTAATATACCGCGTTTCCTGAAACAAGGCAAGCAAAGTGACTCGTGTTTCACGTGGAACATCAGCGGAGGCTTTCCGCAATTGCCGCCCGGGTGCCGGCCGTCACCTGGGTCCCCATCTGCGGCACCATCGTCAGGTGGCCCTCCAAGAGGCGGCGGTAGAGGTCCTCGGCCGGCCCGCGGTGGGCGCGGTCCTGCTCGCCACAGTAGATCTCAACCCGGCACTGAACGTGCATCAGCTGGTTGGTCAGGTCGCGGTTGGCCGCCGTTTGGTAGAGCTGGAGGGTCGCCTTCTTGCCGAGGGCCGTTGATGCAAAGGCCCCCTGGCGCTTGAGGTGGAGGTTGGCCAAGCGCCCGCGGAAGCTCGGCAACTGGTAGGCCGGGGTGACCAGCAGGAGGCGGTCCAGGCGGCCAAACTGGGTCGTGGCCACCGCCAGGGCCAAGAAGGCACCAAAGCCGTGGCCGAGCAGGGTCACCGGCTGCGGGGTCGCCCGCACCAGGGCGATCGCCGCTGCCGTCAGCTGGTCGAAGTCGGTTGGCTCCTCCACCAGCTGGCGGTAGTCAACCACCTGGCGCTGGCGGTGGCCCACCGCCAGGTCATCCCAGACCGCCACCGGGCTCGCCAAGTCCGGAAAAATAAGTACCGTTCCCAATGAATTCCCTCCTACAAGTCAATTTCAAGCATGATCGGGGCGTGGTCGCGCCGCTCACCAGTGTCAATCATCGTCGAGGCGGTTACCTTGTCGGCCAGCCGCTCGGAAACCAGCCAGTAGTCGATCCGCCAACCCGAGTTGTTCTGCTTGGATGTGATCGCCCGCTGGGCCCACCAGGAGTAGGCGCCGGTGGTCGTCGGGTTGAGGTGGCGGAAGGTGTCAACGAAGCCAACCGCCAGCAACTTGGTGAAGTGCTCCCGCTCCTCGTCGGTGAAGCCGGCCGAGTGGTGGTTGCTGCCGGGGTGGGCGAGGTCGATCTCCTGGTGGGCAACGTTGAAGTCACCGCTGGCCAGGACCGGCTTTTGCTGGTCAAGTTGCTGGAGGTATTCGCGGTAGCAATCGTCCCACTGCTGGCGCTCGGCCAGCCGCTTGAGGCCGTTCCCGGAGTTGGGGGTGTAGACCTCGGTCACGAAGAAGGTTGGAAATTCGAGGGTGATGATCCGCCCCTCCTGGTCCATCGGCGCCGGCGCCCCGATTTCCGGGTAGGTCACCTGCGGGGCGTAGTCCTTCTTCACCAGGTACATCGTCCCCGCGTAGCCCTTGCGCGCCGGTTCGACCGACGAACGCCAGAAGACCTGGTAGTCGGCAAAGCGCTCTTCTAGGGCCGCCTGGTGCTTCTTGGTCGGGCCGTTCTTGGAGAGCTTGGTTTCCTGGATGGCGATCACGTCCGGTGCCTCCGCGGCGATCGTGTCGAGGACCGCCCGGGTTTCGCCGGCGCGGGCCGAGGTCCCGGTTAAGGCGGCGTTGATTGAGTCAATGTTCCACGAAATGAACTTCATTACTTTCTTCCTTTCCTTAGGGTAGGTCGTTGCCGGCAGCCACGTAGAGGTCGTACCACTCCTGGCGGGTCAGCTGCAGGTCACTGCCGCGGGCGCTGTCAAGGATGTGGGCCGGAGTGATCGTTCCCAGCAGCACCTGAACTTGGGCCGGGTAGCGCAAGAGCCAGGCCACGGCGATCGCGTTCTTGGAGACGCCGTACTTGGCCGCCAGGGTGGCCAGCTGCTGGTTGAGCGGGCCGTAGTGGTCCTCGTCGTTAATGAAGGTCCCGCCGAAAAGACCCTGTTGGAAGGGCGACCAGGTTTGAATCGTCAGCTGACGGCGACGGGCGTCCTCGAGGATGCCGCCGTCGTGGTCGAGCGCCGCCGGGGTCGCCAGGTTGGCGTGGAAGCCGGCGTCGAGCATCCCGGTGTGGGCGAGGCTGAACTGGACCTGGTTGATCAAGAGCCGCTGGGAAAGCCCCTCCTGCAAGAGGGCCAGCTGGCCCGGGGTGAAGTTGGAAACGCCGAAGTGGCGCACCTTGCCGCTGGCCTGGAGCTGGTCGAAGACGGCCGCCACCTCGTCGACCTCCATCAGGGCGTCCGGTCGGTGCAGGAGGAGGGTGTCGAGGTAGTCGGTCCCCAGCCGGCCCAGGATCCCGTCTACCGCCGCCAGGAGGTGCTGCTTGGAGAAGTCGTAGCGCTTGCGGCCGCTTTTCCGGTCGAGGACGATCCCGGCCTTGGATTGGATATAAAAGGCATCACGGTCCAGGCCGGCCACCTTCATCGCGGCGGCGAAGTTGCGCTCGGCCTGGCCGTCGCCGTAGATGTCGGCCGAGTCGATGTAGTTGATCCCGGCCTCCTTGGCCGCCAGCAGGGCCGCGGCAGTCTGGTCAACCGTCAGCCGGCTCATCCGCATCGTACCGAGGGCGACGTTGGAAACCGCCCACTTGGTGGCGCCGATCGTTACTGTTTTCATGTTCACCCGTCCCTTCCGTCTAGTCTTCCGCTTCCCTATTATAGTGGAACTTACCCCTGCTGAGCCACTTTCTTAGAAAAAGACCGGGCGAGGCGAACCTTGTCCAGTCTTTGGTTGATTACATTAACTTTTGTCGCGAGTAGGCGAAGTAGAAGACCACCCCGGCCAGCAGCCAGGCCCCGTAGGTCAACCAGGCGGTCGCGGTGATGTTGCCAAGCAAGAGGAGGCAAATCAGAATCGACAGGGTTGGCACCAGGTAGCCGAAGGGAATCTTGAAGGGCCGGTTGAGGTCCGGGTGCTGACGCCGTAGCAGGATGACCGCCAGCGAAATCAGGGCGAAGACAGTCAGCGAACCAACGTTGGCGATCAAGGCCAGGTTGCGGAGGTTGACGAAGCCGGCCAGCAGGGCCGCCAGGATCCCGTTGATCCAGAGGGCCCGGTTCGGGCTCTGGTGACCCTTGCTCAGCTTGGAGAGGGCCGACGGCAACAGGCCGCCCCGGCTCATCGCCATCGTGACGTTGGCCCCGGCGTAAACGAAGGCGTAGACCACGGCCATGATCCCGAGGATCGCCCCGGCCGAAACGAGGGCCGCCGTCAGGGTGTGGCCCTTGGCGAGGAGCACGGAGGCCATCGCCTCGGACACGTTCAGTTTCTTGTAGGAAACGACCCCGGTCATCACCAGGCTAACCACCACGTAGAGGGTGGTCGAGACGATCAGGGAGATGATGATCGCCCGCGGCAGGTTCTTCTGGACGTGCTTGGCGTCCTCGGCCGAGGTGGCCAGGGCGTCGAAGCCGAGGAAGGAGAAGAAGACGGCCGCGGCCCCGGTCATTACCCCGCTGGCCCCGTACGGGAAGAAGGGGTGCCAGTTAGCCACGTTGACGTCGCGGGCACTAACGACGATGAACAGCAGGATGATGGCGATCTTGACCGCCACTAAGATGTTGTTCAGGAGCTTGCTCTCGCCGGTCCCGCGGGTCAAAACCAGGGTCACCAAAAGGGCCATCACCAGCGCCGGCAGGTTAACCAGGCCGCCGCCGGAGGGGTTGGTCACCAAGGCATTCGGCAGGTTGACGCCGATCTCCTCCAGGAAGGACTGGAAGTAACCGGTCCAGCCGTTGGCCACCGTGGCGGTGGTGGTGATGTAGACCCCAATCAAGGTCCAGCCGGCCAGGAAACCGACGAACTGGCCCATCGTTACCCAGGCGTAGACGTAGGCGCTCCCCGAGTTGGGGATCGTGGTCGACAGTTCGGCGTAGCAGAGGCCAATCAAGCCCGAGGCCAGCGCCGCCACCAGGAAGGAAACCACTTCCCCGGGGCCGGCGTCGGTCGCGGCAACCACCCCGGTCAGAACCAGGATCCCGGTCCCGATCATCGCCCCGATGCCGAGCACCGAAAGGTCCAATAAGCTAAGGGTTCGTTCTTCTTCCGGCTTCCCGCTAATGCTATGCAGGAGCTGGTTTACATCAACTCGATTATTCATGCTCTTCCTCTCCACCGTTTTGGGGACATCCTGGGTGGGCCCCGTTTGGTTATCTTCGATATTTCAACACAGTTTTGTCTGAATCCTTAGAATACCATTAGAAAACGATTTGTGCAAATCAAATGCGGGGAAAGGAGGGCAACGGGGGCCTATTCCTGGCGCAAGAGGAGGTCGATCACCGCCGCGGCCGGGATCTTGCCGAAGTAGTCGGCCAAATTAAGGTCGGCCAGGGCCGCCTCCACCGCCGGGCGCTCGTAGCGCACCCCAACCAGGGCGGCGTTGAAGGCGGCCACGTCGGCCTGGCCGAAGAAGTCGCCGTAGGTGGTGACCTGCTTGATCACCCCGCCCGTCACCTGGAGGCGGAAGTCAATCGTCCCCTGATCAAAGTGCTGGCGGTGCTGGATGGCGGCCGCCGGCGACTTGCCGTAGACCCAGTCCCAGTTGCTGAAGCGGCGGGCGTTGAGCTCGTTCACCGCCTGCTTGGTGGCCTCGTCGAGCTGGTATTCGCGGGCCTGGCTGAGGTCGCTGACGCCAAGGATCTTCTTGGCCAGGGTGTCGCGGAACTGCTCGATCGTCAGCTCCTGGTACTCAGGCTTAAAGTAGGGCTTGAGGTTGGTGACCCGGGAGTGAACCGACTTGATCCCCTTGGCGGCAATCTTGTCCTTCGGCACGGTCAGGGCGTGCTCGATCACCGAGAGGTCAACGTCGTACATCAGGGTGCCGTGGGAGAACATCCGGCCGTGCTCGAGCCGCATCGCGTTGCCGGAGAACTTCTTGCCCTTGATCTGGAGGTCGTTGCGGCCCACCAGGGCGGCGTCGGTGGCCCCCATTTCGTGGAGGGCATCCAGGACCGGGGTGGTGAACTTGGCAAAGTTACCGTTCGATTCGCCGTCGTCCTTGGTGATGAAGGAGAAGGAGACGTTGCCGAGGTCGTCGAAGACCGCCCCGCCCCCCGAGGTCCGCCGGGTGACGATGATGTCGTGGTCGCGGACGTAGTCGAGGTTGACCTCGTCGTAGACGTTTTGGTTGCGACCGAGGATGATGCAGGGCGAGTTAATGTAAAAGTAGAGGATCGGCTCGCTTAAGTCGGCCTGCTCCATCAGGATCGTTTCCAGGGCCAGGTTGTAGCGGATGTCGCGGTTTGCGGTTACCAGGTACTTCATTGTGCTTCCTCCCCAAAGTCATCAACCAGCTTGACGGTCACGTTGGCGCTTGGCCCCAGCAGCTTGGCAACCGGGCAGCGCCGCTCGGCAATCGCCAGGATCTCTTCGCCCGTTGGCGCATCGACCTCCGGGATCTTGACCAGGGCGGTCAGCCAGAACTGGTAGCCCGGCGTGTCGGACCCCATCTCAACCTTGACCCGGACCACGCTCTGGTGGGTCAGACCGCGGCGCTTTTCCTCGGCCTCGATCGTGGCGTTGAGGCAGGTGGCCAGCGCCAGGCCAATCAGCTGTTCCGGGTTGGTGCCGGCCACCGGCTTGAGCGGGCTGCTGACGGGCAGGCGGAGCTGACCGTCGAGGGTGCCCACCTCTCCCTCGATGCCGACCGCGTTTTCCACCCAGGTGGTGTAGGCGACCTTCTTTTCCATGATAATCATCCTTTCTTTTAGTAAGCGGATACAACAGCCCTAGTATACCGCCGCCAAAGAAAATAGACAAACCATTTCACTATGCACGAAAAAGGGGCGGTTCTCCCCCACCCCCGAATTAATTAGCGCCGCGGCCGCCCCGGCAGACGGGTGGCCACCAGGAAGCCGACCACCGTCAGGGCGATCGTGAAGCAGAAACCAGCGTGGGCCCCGGCCGTGAAGCGGAGGGCCGCGCTGCCGCTGGCCGCCTGGCGGCCAAACTCAAGGCAGGAGGTCGCCAGGGCAGTGGCCAGGGCGCCGCCGACCTGCTGGCAGGTGTTGAGGATCGCCGAGCCGTCGCCGGCCTCCTTGGCGGTCAGTGAGTTCAGGGCGGCGGTTTGCGACGGGGCCATCGCCAGCGGGGTGCCGATCATCAGCACCACGTGGGCCAGGATCACCAGGGCCACCGGGGCAGTGGCCGGGGCGAGGGCCAGCAAAACGGCCCCCACCAGGGCGATCGCGAAGCCGAGCATCGCCGGCTGGCGCGCCCCCAGGTTATCAGCCAGCCGACCGGCCACCGCCGAGGTCAGGGCGTTGACCACACCCCCCGGTAGCATGATGATCCCGGTCAGGGCAACGGCAACCCCGGCCCCGTTTTGCAGGTACTGGGGCAGGAGGTACATCGCCGACAGGATCGCCGCAAAGTCGAGCAGGACCACCAGGGTGCCGGCGCGAAAGCCCGGGTTCTGCAGGATCCGCAGGTTCAGGATCGGGTTGGCAATCTTTAGCTGACGCTTGGCAAAGACTGCTAGGCTGACCAGGCCGACCACCAGGCAGGCCAGGGTTTGCCAGCTCCCCCAGCCGTAGCGACTGGCGAGGCTGGCCCCGCCGACGATCCCGGAAAAACCGAGGATCGATTCGAGGATCGACCGGCCATCAACCTGCGGCCGGGTCAGTTCGCCGACGTTTTCCAGGCTGGTGGCAACGAAGGCCAGGGCAACCAGTAATACCGGGACGAAGGACCAGAAGAGCCAGCGCCAGGAGGCCACCCCGAGCAGGATCCCGGTCAAAGTTGGCCCAATCGCCGGCGCCAGCATGATCACCAGCGCCATCAGGCCGTTAACCGCACCGAGCTTGGCCGGCGGGAAGATCTGCATCGCTACCGCAAACATCAGCGGTAAGACCAGGCCGGTCCCGATCCCCTGGATCATCCGCCCGGCCAGCAGGATCCCAAAGCTGGGGGCCAGGGCCGCGATCACGCTCCCCAGGATGAAGGCGCCGAGGGCGAAGGCGGCAATCTTTCGGGTCGAGAACCACTTGGCGATCAGCGAGGACAGCGGCATGATGATCCCGATCACCAGCATGTAGCCGGTCACCAGCCACTGGAGGGTGGCACTCGACAGCCCGAAGGCTTGGCCGAGCTTGGGGAGGGCGATGTTAAGCGAGGTTTCCGAAAACATCCCCACGAAGGCCCCCAGCAAAAGGCCGACCATCGCTAGCTTCGGGTGGCGAACCCGCTGACGGGCCGTCGTTGCCGCTTCTTGCATTGCGTTTTCCATTTTAGTAATCACTCCTTCTCTCTTCACGATTGATTACCTTACCATTTTTAAATTTGCTTCGTAAGTAAAAATTTTCCGGCGCACAGAAAAAGCACACAAGCCGGAGAACTCGCGTGCTAATCCTTAATGGGTATTAAAATCTTTTTCAGTGGATTGGATGAGCTTTCCGCTAGGCCAGGTTCAGCCAGCGGAGGAACTGGTGGCGAACCGCCTGCCAGTTGAGGTGCCACGGCGAGCGGTTGACCGGCTTTTCCGGGCCCTTGGCCGTCGTCGGCGTCTTCAACTGGACCTTGGCGGTCGAAATGGTTGGCGTCGCGTCGGTCTTGAGGGTGATCTGGTTGCCCTTTTGGTCGTAGGCAACCCCCTGCTTAACCTTCCAGCCGCTGACGATTTGCCCCTTGTCGTCAACCACCCGGTCGTCCACAATCCGGTAGCCGTTGGCGCGGGCGGCGGCGTGCGACTGGGTAGCCTGGACCGGCTGACTACTGGTGCTGGTACTGGTGGTTGGCGTCGCCGTCACCGTCTTGTTGGCCGTTGCCGACTGGCTGGTGGCCGTCGAAACGGCGGTGTCGCTGGTGGCCGAGCAGGTTTGCCCGCTGGCACTACTGCTGCTGGCCGCCGTTTGCATCTCCTTGAGGTCCTGCTGGAGGACGCTCAGGGTGACCTGGTCGCTGGCCAGGGTCTGCTTGGCTGTATTCAGTGACTGGGTGAGGGCCAGGGCCTCGTCGCTATCGCTCGGCTGGGTGGCCAGCTCGCCCTTAATGCGGTTGATCTTCTCCTGGTCGCTCTCCACCTGGGCGTGGGCAGCGCGGATGGCCGCCTGCTTGGTGGCCAGAGTCGCCTGGCTGCTGCTGGCGCAACTACTACTGCTACTACTGCTGGTGCTAGTGCTCGTTGAACTGGCCGCGCTAATGTCGGTCGTGGTTACGGCAACCGTTTCGGACGCGGCGTGAACCCCGTTACCGGCCGGGATCACCGTCAGGCACGAAACCAGGATTGCCGTTGCCCCGAGCGTAACTACCTTCTTTCTCTTCCTTTTCATCTCGTCATTCCATCCCCACAGAAAAGTCTTATTTCTTTCACTTTTGGTTTGATTATAGCACAATATTAACGCGAAGAAATATATTGCGAGCCGAAAAGTAACTATATTTGGTTACCACCCCGGCGCAATTCGATTATGTTGGAAGGAAGGTTATTACGAGGAGTATTTCGGGGATGAATAATTTTAGTTTGGATATTGGGCCGGCCATCCGGCGCTACCGCAAGGCGGCCCACCTCACCCAAGAGAAGCTGGCCGAAAAGAGCGGCCTGTCGGTAAAGTTCATTTCGATGCTGGAAAGCAACGAGCAGTCCAACGTCAGCATCCAGAACCTGGCCCGGATTGCCCACGCCCTCGGCCTGGACCTGGCCACCCTGATCAGCCAGATGGAGGCCACCCACCCGGGCCTGCCGGTCTATTCCCAGCAGCTGATGGCCACCCTGGAAAGCCTGCCGGTGGAGTATGCCAACCGCTTGAGCAAGGGTTTCTTGGACACCGTCCGCACCTTCACCGACTTCCAGCAGGACCAAGTCGGCGAGGATCATCCCCAATAATCAATCATTAGGCCAACAAGCAACGGGGCCGGAAGCAAGACGCTTCCGGCCCCGTATTTGGTTTTGACTTAGTAGGTCGTCACCCCGCTGGCGGCGCTGTCGATCGCCTCCTGCTGGCTGGTCGTCTGGTAGTACTGACTGGTCAGCTGGCTGACCGTGGTGGTGGTGACCTTGAAGCCCTCGTTGGCGGTCCCCTGGTTGGCCCCGCTCTGCGGGGTGTAGATCGTCACCTGGTTGCCGCTGACGGTGTAGTAGACGGTCGATGCGGCCGAGCCGGAGCCGATCGCCTGCCGTCCCTGCGGCGCCGACCCGCGCAGGAGGCCGGCCAGGTTGGTGTAGCCGCTGGCCCGGTAAACCAGCACCGCCAGCTGGTTGTCGGTCAGCTGACTCGTGCTCGTACTCGTCGACTGGCTACTGCCGGTCGCCGTGGTAGTGGAGCTGGCTGTCGCACTAGTTGAACTAGAACCGGCCGCGCTGCTAGTGCTGGTTGAACCACTGCTGCTGGACGTTGCCGCCTGGCTACTCGTCTTGCTACTGCTCTTCTTCGTACTCTTTTTACTGCTCTTCTTGTGGCTGGTCTGCTTGCTAGTCGCTTGGCTGCTAGTGCTGGTCGAACTAGAACCCGACTTGCTGCCACAGGCGGTCAGCGAGAGGGCCGCCAGGAGGCTGACCCCGCTTACCAATAGCTTCTTGCTGTTCATTGTTCATCGCTTCCTTGGTCCCGATTCCCGATTGCCGTTCTGCTCTTTGTACCGGGCACCCGGGCAACCAGAACCACAATCTTTATGAATTTTATCACCGGTGGGAGAAGGCAAAGTGAACTTTTCGGGTTAACCGTTAGTGATTAATTGGTAGAGGGTGTCCTCAAAGACGTGGTTGATCGTCTTCCCCTTGGTGTAAGAGGAATTGTTGGTCATCGCGATCACGGCGTACTTGCCGTCGCTGGAGATGTCGACGGTGGCCTCGTAGCTCCCGGAGCGGCCGTGGGCGTGGTAGTAGGTCCGCCCCTTGGCGTCGGTTTCGTGGTAGAAGCCGGCCGTGTAGTGACTGGTTGGCGAGAGGGTGCCGTAGAGCTTGGCCGCCCGCTTGGCGCCGATCAGCTTCCCAGTGACCTCAGCGCGGATGATCTTGTAGTAGGTCAGCGGGCTCATGTAGACCTCGCCGGCCCCGAGCGATTCGACCTGGCTGGTGGTGGTGCGGAAGGTCGGGAACCAACTCAGCTTGCCAACCACCCGGTAGGTCTGGGCGACCAGCAGGTGGTGGATCGAGAAGTAGACCTGGCTGACGCCGACCTTCTTGGCCAGCCGTTGCATGACGGCCTCCTGGTAGGAGAGGCCGGTTTTTTGTTCGATGATCCCGGCCAGCAGGCTGTAGTTAACCGAGCTGTAGTGCCACTGGTTGATCTGCTTGGTGTTGATGACGGCGTGCTTGGCCAGGTAGTTTAAGTACTGCTTGGTCGTCGCAAACTGCTTGCTGCCCATCCCCAGGGTCTCGATCCCCGAGACCATGTTCAACACCTGCCGCAGGGTCACCTTATCGGCGTTTTTGATGTGCGGGTAGTACTTGCTGAGCTTGTCGTTTAAGGAGACCTTCCCCTGCTTGACCAGGGTCATCAGGGTCTGGGCGGTCAGCGACTTGGTGAGCGAGCCGACCCCGTAGGCCGTGCTGGTGGTGTTCTTGAGGTGCAAGACGGCGTTGGAGTAGCCGGTGGCCGACTGGTAGACCACCTTGCCGTTCTTGACCACCAAAACGGTCCCGCTGAAGTGGTACTTCTTAATCAGCCGCTTGGCGGTGGTGGAGATTGTCTTCGTACTCGCCGCCCGGGCCGGCCAGGCTGCTGCCAGCGGGAGCAACAGGGCCAGCAGGGCGACGAGCCACTTGATCGATTTTTTCAAATAAAACGCCCCTTTCCGTTCCACCATTGTACCGGGCGGAACAAAAAGGGGCAGCTAATTTTGCCGAAGCTTTGGCAGAATTTAATTACTACCGGGATGGACTAGGCACTGAGCCAGCTGTACCAGTCCCGGTGAAGCGGGGGCGTCGGCAGGGCGTTGCCGTTGAGCCAGTAGGCGGCAAGCAGGAGGCCGCCACCGACCAGGAGGAGGGCCAGCACCACCAACCAAAAGGGAAGTTTGAAGAACCAACGACTAATTCCGGCCCCCCAGCGGGCGCGGAAGACGGCCCCGGTCAGGCGGGCCAGCGCCTCGGTCAGCAGGGCGGTGAGCCCGGCCAGGAGGAGGCCACCGCTGCAAAGGAGAAGCCCGACCCCGGTTTCATAGAGGCCATACGCCGGGTTGACCAGCCCGGTGGCCACCAGCCCGGTTGGCACCCCGTAGAGGCCGATCGCCAGCGCCGTCACCGTCAGCAAGCCGAAGGTGAAGGGAAGCAGCCAGCCAACGAAGAAGAAGGCGAGGATGACCAGCACGAGCGCGAAGGCCACCCCGCCGGCGCCGAGGGCCAGGCCGCCCCAGAGCGGCAGGCCGAGCACCACCAGGAGGAGGACCAGGGCCAGCCACTTGCCGCTGAGCCCGCCCCGCTTGGAACCGTCCTCGGCGATGATCCCCTGGGCCACCTGCTTAGGCTTGCCGAGGGAATCGAGGATCGCCGCCTCCTCTTCGCCGGCGGCCAGCCGGTCGGCAATCAGCTCCCGGTAGTCGGCCACGTAGTCGCGGACGCCGTCAACCCCGCCGAGCCAGAGCCACCAGCCCAGTTGCCACAGGTACATTTGTTGGCGCATCGTCTCACCCCCGTTTCCGAACCAGCCAGGCGATCAACCAGCCCACCAGCACCAGGCCAACCACGACCAGGAAGACGGCCAGGGCGAAGTAAAAGAGCCACAGCAAAAGCGGAATCCCGAACAAGAGGAGGAAGAAGACCACCAGGATCTCCTGCCAGGTCCACTTGTGGCGCAGTTCGGTCCCCGGCTGCTTGAGGATCAACGCGCAGATCTCCTTGGGGGTCCCCAGGTCGGTCAGGATGACGCTGGTCCGCTCGCCGCGGGCCTCGCGCTCCTCGATCAGCTTGCGGTAGTCGTTCACGTAGGCGCGGTGGTGCTTGACCCGGGCGAAGAAGAGCCGCCAGGATAGCCGCCACAGATACCAATTCTTATTCATTTTCCAATCCCTCCCGAATGAAGTCGTAAATCCGGGCCACCGCCGACCGCTCGGCCAAGAAGGCGGCGAGGTCGGCGCGGCCGCTTTGCGTGAGGTGGTAGTACTTGCGCACCCGCCCCTGCATCAGCTTGGTGTGGCAGGTCACCCGCTCCTGCTTTTCCAGCCGCTTGAGGATCGGGTAGAGGGTGGCCTCGGGGATTTCGATTACCCCCTCGAGGTCCTTGATGATCTGGTAGCCGTAGGAATCCCCCCGGCACAGCACCGCCAGGATTCCGTACTCCAAAAACCCCTTCTTCAACTGGGGACTCATCGGCTCCCCTCCTCTCCGGAAATTGACTGTTGGTTGCCGCCACGTGGGAGCAAGCAATCTTACTTTGTAAAACATAGTATAGCCCCAAAAATAGTACTATGTAAAGCAAAGTATCCCGGCGTATCTGTCAAGTTTTCATAGGTTGCCTTATATATGCAGGAACTAGTGTGAGAGCGACTTAACGAGGTGCCCGATT
>CALVGV010000032.1 GCA_944327195.1 uncultured Limosilactobacillus sp. | reverse complement strand
TTTGCCTCGATCCGAAGATCAAGGACCCTACACATTTGATTCGTCGAAACTTTATTCAGTTTTCAAAGGTCTACCGTTGCGCCGGAGCCTTACGCCCGACGGCTTAACCAGTTTAACATCGATTGATTTCGATGTCAAGAGCTTTTTTGAAGTTCTCAATGACTAGCAAGCTCATCAGCAACTATTTCATGTTACCAAAGCGATCAACCACTGTCAAGCACTTTTTTGAAGCGACTTGATCTGATCGCCAGCAGTTAGTTAACTGCCGTGACAACGATATCTAATATACCGGTTCTCCGCGCCCTTGTCAAAGGGTTTCGGGAAATAATTTCTTGATCGCCGTTTCCCTGAACATTGGCCATTGTTCCCTTGTGATCAGTCATAAATATCCGTACTTTTAACGATCACCGCCTTCTGATCTTCCGGATCATTTTCGCTAACCCGGGCGCCGGCTCCCTTCGCCGTGAAAACTGCTTACTAAATCGTTAAGAAGTTAGTAACTCCTTCACATTTTCCCGGGGGACTGATAGAATTTAGCGGTAATCACCAATGAGAAAAAGGAGCTAAAATGTCTACACTGATTGATTTCATTCTCCACATCGACGTTCACCTGGTGCAAATCGTGAACGCCTTCGGTGACTGGAGTTACCTCATCTTGTTCTTAATCATCTTTATTGAAACCGGGGCCGTGATCATGCCCTTCCTCCCGGGGGACTCGCTGCTCTTTGCCGCCAGCGCCCTCGCGGCTGACCCCCGTTACGGGCTCAACATCTGGATCTTTGTTTTCTTCTTCTTTGTTGCCTGCCTCGGTGGCGACTCACTCAACTTCTTGATTGGCCACAAGATCGGCCGGTCACTGTCGAACCACTCCTGGTTTGGACGGCTAATCGATAAGAAGAGCCTGGCCAAGGCGGAGGCCTTCTTCGAGCGGTCCGGGGCACCAGCGATCATCCTCGCCCGCTTCATGCCGATCATCCGGACCTTTGCCCCCTTCGCGGCGGCCGGGTCGGGCTTCCCCTACCGCAAGTTCATCCGCTTCAGCCTGATTGGCTGCCTGGCCTGGGTCGCCCTGTGTTGCGGGGCCGGCTACTTCTTCGGCAACCTGCCCTTCGTTCAGAAGCACTTCTCACTGATCATCCTCGCCATCATCGTCGTTACCCTGATCCCGGCGGTGGTCGGCGCGATCAAGGCCCGGCTGTCCGGGGGAGAAGAAGTGGAATAGTGCCCGGGTCAATCCCCAGCGCCACAAAAGCATGAGGGCCGCCACCAGGCATCCCCAGACAATTAAATAGCGCCAGAAAAAGGTGAGCGAAAGGAGTCGAATGATCGGCTCCTTTTTTGTTGTAAACTGCCAGGTCTGATCGGCGAAGGCCCACTGGTGGAAGCGCAAAAAGAGGCTGGGGAAGCGGAGGATGGCAATCGCCAGCAGGCCGGTGCCGCCGCTCGCCACCAAAGGCCAGCCAGCAAGGAGGCGGCCTAGCTGGTAGTGGCGCTTGGCCCAGCGGTGCCCGATAGCGGATCCACCAAGGGCAAGGAGGGTCAGGCCGGCGGCTCCCCTGATCAGTTGGCGAACGGCCGCGAAGTGGTGCTCCCCCGCCGGGGCCAGCGGGAGCCAGCGAAAGTGGAGGTAATCCTGAGGGCTAACAAAGTAGGCCAGAATCCGCCGGTACTCCGCTAGCTGCTGACCGGCGGTGAGGCCGTTGAAGTGGGCAAGCGGGCGGACGAGCAGGGGCGACAAGAAGAGGGTAAGGAAAAAGGCGGTCCCAACAATCGCAATCACGGTGATCGCAATCGTCAGGGCCACCTTTCCGGCCCTAGTCCACTTGCCAGTCATCAAGGGTCTGAACCGTATGGGTTGGGGCAACCGCCTGCTTGGCCACCTGGGCAGGGGTCGAGACCCCCGTGTAGACCAGCAGGGTGTCGATGCCGGCGTTGATCCCCGCTTCGATGTCGGTGTGGTAGTTATCGCCGACCATCACCACCTGGTCCTTGCGCAGGCCACTGCGCTTGAGGGCCAGGTTCATGATCAGGGTTTCCGGCTTGCCGATCATGACCGGCTTGATACCGCCAACCGCGGTGGCGTACTCGACCAGCTTGATCAGCGAACCAGCCCCCGGGGTCAGGCCACGCTCGTTGGGGAGGTTGCTGTCAGCATTGGTGCCGATGAAGGTCGCCCCGTTGAGGATGTTTAAAACGGCGGTCTCAAACTTGGCGTAGGTCACCTGGGTATCGAGGCCAACGACGACGAAGGTCGGCTGCTGGTCGGTCAGGGTGAAGCCGGCCGCGGTTAGGGCCTGCTTGAGGCCGGTTTCGCCAATTACGTAGGCGGTCTTGGGCCGGTCCCCTACCTGCTCTTTTAAGTAGTCCGCCGTCGCCAGAGCGGTGGTGTAAACCTCGCTGGCCTCGGCAGCAATGCCGTGGTTCTCCCGCAGGTTGGCCGCCACCGCCGCCGGGGTCTTGGTGCTGTTGTTGGTCACGAACATCACCCGCTTGCCGGCGGCGCGGAGCCGGTTGATGAAGCGCGGGGCGGCCGGGATCTTCTCCTTGCCCTTGTACATCGTGCCGTCAAGGTCGATGAAGTAGCCTTGGTACTTAGTCATTAGCCATTCCTCCGGTGGTTTTTCTGGTTACGACTGCGGTGACTCCGCCGCCGGTTTCCTTCGCGGTGGGCCTTTGGTCGACGCCGGGTCCGCTTGGGCTTAGTCAAAGCGCGCGGAATCTGCACGTCGAGGTTGTGGATCACGAAGTAGGCGCAGCCGAAGTTGCACTCCTCCACCAGGTAATCGGCGATCACCTCTTCGCCCCGCTCCGGGCTGTAGAGGGGGCTCTCCTTGGCGTAGAAGCCGTGGAGACGCAGCTGGTCAAAGCCCCAGTCGCCGACGATGTAGTCGTACTTGCTCAAAATCGGGCTGAAGCGGTCGGCCAAGGCGGTCGGGTCGAAGGCCGCCAGGTAGTTTTCGACCAACTCGTAGGGGTGGTTATTAACGGTGAAGTGGACCTCGTCTTGGCACTCGACCTGAAAGACGCCGGCCCGTTCCGCCCGCCGCCGGTCGCTATACTCTTCAAATTGGGTTCGGTTCATTGCTTCTTCTGCCGCGCCAGGGCGGCGTCCTTTCGTTGATAAATTTCTTCCACCTCCGCAAAAGAAAGCGGGGTGCCAAAGGGCAGGGGGCTCGCCAGCAGGTCGCGCTCCGGGGCGTCGACACCGACGTTGATGTTGGCGGCCACCGGTACCTGATAGTGGTGGATGTGGCCGTGGAGATTGATGATCTGGGGAGCGATCCCCAGCATCATTGGGTAGTGGGTCAGGTAGTACTGGCGGTGATCATACTTGATCAGCTTGCCGACGTCGTGAAACTCGTACTTAGGCTGGCCCTTGATCAGCGGGTTTTCGGCCGCCAGGAGCTTGAAGAGGCTCCGCCGGTCGTGGTTGCCCTTGATCAAGACCAGGTGGCCGTTGAGCCGGGCCAAGAGGTCGGCGATGCGCTGGTTGGCCGCCCGCTCGGGGCGCTCACGGTTGACGGCGATGTCGCCGAGGTGGTAAACGAGGTCGTCCTCCTTGACCCGGGCGTTCCAGTTGCGGATGATTTCCTCGTCCATTGCCGCCACACTTTCAAAGGGGCGCGGCGCAAAGTCGTCCACCCCCAGCAACTGGTCGTGCATGAAGTGGGTGTCGGCGATCACGTACTGCATCTTGCTTTCTCCTTTCCGGCCCTTGCCCATATGTAGAAAGGAGGCTGGAAGGGTCCTTCCAGCCTCACCGGGATGATTAGTTTTTACTTGGCTGCTGCCTTCAAGCGTTCGATGTCGTGAACGATCATCAATTCTTCGTTGGTTGGGATCAGGAGAACCTTGACCGTGGCGTCGGCCGACGAGATGTCGCGTTCAACCCCGCGAACGTTGTTCTTTTCCGGGTCAACGCCGAGGCCGAAGTTCTTCAGCTGGTCGGCGATTGCCTGGCGGAATTCAACGTCGTTTTCCCCGACCCCGGCGGTGAAGACGATCGCATCGGTGTGGCCCAGTTCGGCCATGTAGGAACCGATGTAGCGAACCACCCGGTTTTCAAAGATGTCGAGGGCCAGTTGGGCCTGGTCGTTCCCCTTTTGGGCAGCGGCTTGAACGTCACGCATGTCGCTGGAAACGCCGGAGATCCCCAGCAGACCGGACTTGTGGTTCAGGATGTCAACCATTTCATCGCTGGAGATGTTGAGCTTGTGTTCCATGAAGTTGACCAGGGACGGGTCAACATCCCCCGACCGGGTGGCCATCGTGATCCCGGCCAGCGGCGAGAAGCCCATCGAGGTGTCGTAGGACTTGCCGCCCTTGATGGCGGTGATCGAAGCCCCGGCCCCGATGTGGCAGGTGATCAGGTTCAGGTCTTCCAACGGCTTGCCCAGCAACTTGGCCGCCCGTTGGGCAACGTAGCGGTGGCTGGTCCCGTGGGCTCCGTACTTGCGGGCCCCGTACTTTTCGTACCAGTCGTACGGCAGGCTGTAGAGGGCGTTCATCTTCGGCATCGAAGCGTGGAAGGAGGTGTCAAAGACCGCCACGGCAAAGGCATTCGGCAGGACCTTCTTGAAGGCCTTGATCCCGAGTAGTTCGGCCGGGTTGTGGAGTGGAGCGTAGTCAGCCAGGGCGTCGATTTCTTCCATTACCTTGTCGTCGATGACGGCGGAGTCCTTGAAGTATTCCCCCCCGGCAACGATCCGGTGACCAACGGCGGTGATTTCGTCGAAGGATTCCACAATCTTGAGGGCGGTCAATTGCTTCAAGAGGTATTCAACCGCAACCCCGTGGTCCTTAAACGGGGTTTGTTCGTCGTGAACCTGACCGTCGCCATACTTGATCTTGGCGTGGCCCATCTCGAGCCCGATCCGTTCGATCAGCCCTTCAGCGACAACTTCTTCGCTTGGCATGTCGAACAACTTAAACTTAACGGTTGAACTCCCGGCGTTAACTGCAATTGTCTTTGACATAAATAACTCTCCTTTATTCTTCGTGCTTGAGGTTGGTGGCCATCCACTGGTCCACTTCGGCCATGAACCGGGCAAGCCCCGGCTGGTCCTTGAAGGACGGGAAGGTTCCCAACAGCACTTTTGGTGCCTGGTGACTATTCGCTCCGTGCCGTTGCAAGATCAGGATCGACTTCTCCGCTGCCGCGGTGGTAAAGAGCCCCTTCGGCAAGTTTACCAACCCCTGAAGGTAGGCAACCGACTGGATCCACTCGACAAAGCCCTTGGTCTCCTTGGTCTTAAACAGGTCGGCCGGCACCAGGAAGAGGCCGAAGCCCCCCGGGCGCAGGTAGTTGGTGGCCTGCTCGATCAAGAGGTGGTGGACGTAGGAGTGGCCCTCCTTTGCCCGCGTCTGGTAGTTAGCGGTGTTTTCGTCGAGCGGGTAGTAACCCACCGGCAAGTCGCTGACCACCAGGTCAACCTGGGGCACGTCGAGGCCGCTGACCGCATCCTGGTGGAGGAGGGTCACCGCCTGCCCTTGCAACTGGCCGCTGACGCTGGCAACCGCCAGCAGGTCGGGATCATTGTCGACCCCGTAGGCCGCTAGTGGCTGCTTGCTCAGTGGCTGAAGCTGGTTGACGACCGTGTACAAGAGGTTCCCGGTCCCCACCGCCAAATCGAGGACGCTGGTCGGCAGTTGCCGGGCCGCAAGCCGTTCGGCCAAAGCGGCCAGCAAAAGGCCGATCGTGTCCGGGGTCATCTGGTGGTTGGCCTGGATCATGTCCTTGTGCAAGACCTTCAAGAGGCTCAGCTGGAGGAACTTGCGGACCGTTTCCGGTTCCGCCGTCGCCAGGTCCATTTTAGCATATAAAGCGCTTAATTTGTCCCGGGTTGCCGAATCCGGCAGGCCGTCTTCCACGCGCACCTTGCCACCGTCGGCGAGGTTTTCGGCGTTTTCCAAGAAGGCGTCTAAGGCCGAGCTTTGCAGGGCCACCTGCATCAGGGTCATCGCCTCATCAAACGGGGTAAATAACTGCTCTGGGGTTTGCTTTGCCAGTCTAGGTCGCTCCCTTCTGTGAAAAATTGCAACACCCCTAGTTTACTGATTTTACGCCTTAAATTCAAGCCGTTGGGCGGTGCGCAGGTTGGCCCGGGTGGTCTGGGTAAACTCCTGGCGGAGGCGGCGGTTGACCGCCCGTTGGTTGGCGAGGTAGTGGAGGTTAAAGAGGGTTGCCGTCGTGATCGCCACCAGCAGGAGCATCACCGTCAGCAGGGCACTCGCCGGCCGGTGGGGCAAATTGGAGAATCGTTTCATGCTGTTCACCATCCTTGGTCGTCGCACGCAGGAGAAGCTCGCGCGAATTCAGTTTTTTCCAGGTCAGCGTGTCCCGCTCGACGTTGAGGATCAGGGGAACGTAGCCGCCGCGGCCGCCAAGGAGGGCCAGGGCCCCCACCGCCGTCTTCGGCGGCGCCAGGTGAAAGGAGCGGCCGTCCTTGGCGCGGAGAAAGACCGCCTGCGGCTGCACCTCTTCCAGGGAAAAGCAGTAGCGGTCGCTCTCCAGCATGTACAATCCCTCGTACCAGCTGGTCGGCCCCGCCAGGGAGAGGTTCCCCTGCTGGTTGACCAGGCGGACCCCGGCCTGGATCAGGCCACAGGTGAGGGCCAGGACCATCAGGCCAAGGAGGGCATCGGGCAGGGTAAAGGCCGGGCGGGATTTCATGGGCGCACCTCCAGAATCTGTTTTTCCTTGTTTCTCACAACCACCCGCTGCGGCGTTGCCACTGCCGTGTAGCCCTGGCGGGAAATCGTTGCCCGCCGCTGCCCCAACGCCACCCGAAAACTGGCCTCCTTGGCCAGGCGGGCGGCGAGCAGATCCTGTTCCATCTGCCGTTGCTGGAGACGGATGGCGGCGTTGTTGACCGCCAGAAAGGACAGGGCAAGGGCAATGATCGCCAGGGCAATCAGGTTATCGGCGGCAAGGAGCGCCGGCCGGGATGTAACCTTCAACATACTTAATCGCTCCTCCCATTTGGATTTTCAAAAAGGTTCGCTTGCCAGTCGCCGGGTTATCAAACCAGACCGTCCCCGGGCGAACAAAGCCGTCGCGTTCGATCCGGTAGCGGTTGCCCTCGCGGTTTTGCATGTCGATCGCCGGCGGCACGAGGAGCACGTGCTTGGTGGTCACCCCCACCTCGGCGGACTCGTAATAGAACTGCACATCCTGGGGGCGGCCGGTCGAAAAGACCACCTCACTGCGCAGGCCGGTGCTCCGCGAGCGGGCAATCGTCTGCTGCCACTCCTGGGTCAGCTGCTTGTAGAAGCGCTGCTCCTCCCAGCGGCGGTAGGAGCCGATTGCCTTGGGGGTGACGATCAACAACGTCAGGGCAAGGATGGCGAGGGTGGCCACCATCTCGGCAAGGGTGAAGGCCGGCCGCCTCATTGCTTAACCGCCTTGCCCCCCTGGATGACGATGTTTTCCTTTTGCGCCTTGGCGACCTGGGCGCTGGTCAGATAGTCGCCCCCTTCCAGGTCGGCGTAGCTGGTGACGTCCTTGCCGGTGTTGTCTTCGTAGAGGTCGATCTGGGTTTGGACGACGTTGACCATCGCGTCCTCGTGAACCTTGGTGGCGTGCTTGCGTTGGGAACCGAGGTTGGGCAGGATGATCAGGACTAAGAGGGCAATGATAAAGAGGACAATTGACATTTCGATCAGAGTAAAGGCCTTGCGGCGCTTGCAGTTGATTTTCATTTATTTCACCACCGTCATTGATTGATAGATTGGTAACAAGAGGCTGAGGTACATCCCCAGGATCCCGAGGGCGATCAAGAGAAAGAGAACTGGTTGGACCATCACGATCAGTCCCTCGGTTTGGCGGGTCAACCGGGTAAACTGGAGGCGGGCAAAGACGCCCAGCTCGTCGCCGAGTCGTTCGGTCGTCAGTCCCCGTCCCAGAAAGGAGGTCAGTTCGTCGGGCAGGCAGGGGTGACGCTTGATCACCGCCGCCAGGCTGGCCCCGCTGGTTCCCTGACGCTGGAGCTCGACCCCCAGCTGGTAAAGCAAAGAGGCCGGCTCGTATTGTTCCAGCAGGCGGCAAATCTCCCGGAGGGCGAGGCCGCGCTGGATCATGATCGCCAGGTTGCTGGTGAGGTAGTAGCTAAAGTAGAGCTTCATTAGCCGCCCAATCAGGGGCAGGCGGCAGAGGTAGTTGGCCTGGGCCAGCCGCGGTTGGCGGCGCCAGGCCAGGTAGCGGAGCAGGCCAAAGGTCACCGCCGCCGCGCTTCCCCCGATCAGGACCTGCTTGATCATCGCCACCCAGGCCGGCAGCTGCCAGGTCTGCCAGGTGCTCAGTTCCGGGTAGACGTAGACCCGCAAGAGGGCGGCCAGGCCCCCGAGGAGGGCCACCAGCAAGAGCGGGTACTGGAGTAGGGCCCGCAGTTTCTGGTGCTCCTGGTCGCGGAGCTTGAGGTAGCTGCTCATCTCGGTCAGGGCGGCCACCAACTGGCCGTGGTGTTCGGCCAGCTGGAGCTGGTAGTAGAGGTCGGCCGGCAGCCAGGGCCGAACGGCGCTAGCGAAGTCGCCGCCGCGGGCCAGTTGCTCCTGGACGTGGTCGATCACCGGAGCTTGCTTGGGCATGATCAGCCGGGTGAAGGTCAGCGCCCGCCGCAGGGGAAAGCCCACCGTCAGCATGTCGACCAGGAGGCCAAACCACTGGGCCAGCTGGCGGGTGCCCATCCTAACCCGCCTGGTACTTTTCGGCGGTTTCGGCGCTGATTTGCTGGCGCGCGACCGCCGCTTGGAGGTTGGCCTGCCAAGCATCACTCATCCCCCCTTCCCCCGGTGCAGCCAGTTCGCTCTTGAGCTCCTCGCCGGCCAGCAGGTCGAAGAGGACGGCCGCCTTGCCGTCGCACTGCTCGACCAGCCGCTGGTAGCAGATGCTGGTCACCGTTTGGGCCAGGTAATGGTCGGCCACCCCCAGCTGGCGAAGGCGGGCCAAGCCCCCGCGGGCACTGCGGGCGTGGACGGTCGCCAGGACCAAATGCCCACTCAAGGCGGCGCGGACGGCAATCTTGGCGGTCTCCGGGTCGCGGATTTCGCCGATGATGAAGATGTCCGGCCGGTGGCGGAGGCCGACCCGCAAAAGGTCCTGGTAGCCCATCTGGGCCAGTTCGTTCACCTGGAGCTGGATGAAGGCCGGCTCGTCGATTTCCACCGGGTCCTCGATCGTCATCACCACGTGGCCCTCCTTTAGCTGGCGGGCCAGGCGGTACATAGTGGTCGTCTTGCCCACCCCCATCGGCCCGGAAAAGAGCATCAGCCCCCGCTGCCGGCAACCGGCGGTCAGGCTTTCCCACTGGTCGGGAACCAGCAGGCGGTAGTGGTCGCTGAGCTGGTAAATGAAACGGACCACCAGCGACTCGCGGCCGCGGTAATCACCGACCGTCGACAGGCGCAGGTCGAGGGAGCTTCCGTTTGCCACCGGCCAACGCAGGGAGCCGGTCTGCGGCCGGCGGTGCTCGCTGACCGCCATGTCGGCCTGGTACTTGAGGTAGGAAATCAGGCGTTGGCCCTCGGCAAGCGAGTACTGGGCCAGCCGGGTCAGCTCCCCCGCCTCCAAAACCAGCAGTTCGTATTCGCGAACCCGCGGCAATAGGTACAGGTCGGACGCCCGCTGGTTGATCACCGTCGCCAGCGTCCGGGTAAAGTTTCTTTCGAGATCCACATAAATCCCCCCTTTACTTACCTACATACGTAAATTGGCCGAAAATTACCCTAATTAATTTAAAAATATTTTGAGTCTTATTAAATAAAGATATGTAACATAACAAAACTAATTTGCAAAGAAAGGGACACCCCTTCCCGGAGAAATATTGAAAATTTTCATTGCAAGCAAAAAGGGCCCCGCCATCCTGCGGGACCCCGATCTCAGTTCAGATTTACCTAAAGCACAAAAAAAGCAGCCTCCCCGCAAGGAAGCTGCTCAACAACGCTATTCGGCGTCTTCGGCGATGTAGGCCGTTTCGTAAACATCGGCCACGTCGTCGTTGTTTTCCAGTTCGTCGATCAGGTGTTGGTATTGGCCAACCTTATCGGCAGGAACTTCGGTCCGGTTTTCCGGAATCATCGTCACTTCGGCGGTGTCCAGTTCGTAGCCTTGTTCTTGCAGGGCGTCACGAACGGAAGCCATCGCGCTCGGGTCAGTGAAGATTTGGAACTTGTCGTCTTCGGCCTTCATGTCGTCGGCACCGGCTTCAAGGGCGTCCATCAACATTTCGTCTTCGTCCTTGTCCAGGCCGTCGCGCAGGATTTCAATCAAGCCCTTGCGGTTGAACATGTAGGAAACCGACCCGGTAGCCCCGAGGGAACCACCCGAGTGGGTGAAGGCGGAACGGATGGCGGCCGCCGTCCGGTTCTTGTTGTCGGTCAGGCAGAAGACCATTACGGCAACCCCACCCGGGCCGTAGCCTTCGTAGGTGATTTCTTCGAAGTTGGCGCCACCAGCCCCGGTTGCCTTGTCAATTGCCCGCTGGATGTTTTGCTTCGGCATGTTGGCTGCCCGGGCCTTTTCCATTACCAACCGAAGTTGAGGATTGTTGTCGGGATCCGGGTCACCCGCCTTAGCGGCTTGGTACAAGTCACGTGAAATCTTTTGGAAAATCTTACCACGCTTAGCATCTTGGGCGTTCTTGCGCCCTTGGATGTTATGCCATTTTGAATGTCCTGACATTACTGACTCCTCTTTTCTTTAATTGATAGCAAACAGTTGAATTTTAACAGTTCCGGCCCCAGATTTCAAGCGTTTGCGCGTCGCCGGCCCAAAAGATGGCCAATCAGGCCGACCACCGCCACCGCCAGGGCGCCGAAGCCGAAGAGGAAGCCCTTCGGAATCACCGCCGAGGTAATCGCGCTCACCAGGGCGCTCTCAATCGTCGAGCTGGTCGAGTAGCCCTGGACCAGCGAGTTGACCTCCCAGACGAGGACCAGGAAGGCGGCCCCGCTAAAGAGGCCGACCACCAGCAGGTAGCGACCGAGGGCGCGGTTGACCAGTTCGCGGATCGCCAGCAGGACCACCAGGACCCCGCTGACCACCAGGGCGATCAGGTTGGCGGTCTTGATCCAGGCCAGGTTGGTTTCAACCTCCTGGAGGCCGCTGGTGTTGAGCTGGCTGTTGACGACCGACTGGATCGTGCTCGAGGCGCTCGAGGTCAGCGAGCTATCGACCGAGACCCCGTAACTGGCCAGGGTGCTGGTGGCCTCACTGGTGGCGCGGTTGGTGATCGAAGAGAGGTCGAGTTGGATCGACTTGTTCTCGTAGACCTCGCCGACCAGCTGGGTCAGCACGCTCTTGGTGGCCTTGGTGGTCACCAGGTTTTCCAAGCCGTACTTGACCAGGCTACCGTTGAGCTCACTCTTCACCGCCGAAACGACCGTATCGTTGGTGGCGACCTGCTTGGCGGCCGTTTCGTTCAGGACCGTTTGCTGGGCCCAGGCGGTGGTTAAAAACAAAAGGGCGGCCACCACCGCCAACAGGTGGCCAAAGATGTGACGCGGACGCTTGCTTGTTGGCGCCGGCGCCTTCTTTGTCGCCCGTTGCTTGCGGAGGGCCTCCCGGGATAATTCTTCTGCCATTGGCTACTTGGTGGATTGCCGCTTTACGAAGCCGTGAGCGAGGATCACGCTGGAGCCTTCGATCGTGGTGGCTTCCTTGCTTTCCTCCTGGTCGCCGTTCATCAGCTTCGTCAAGAGCCGCATTGCGACCGCCCCAATATCATAGAGCGGTTGGGTAACCGTCGTCAGCATCGGCCGGGTTACCTCGGCCAGCTTGGTGTCGTTACCGGTGATGATCTGGAAGTCGTCCGGCACCTTGACCCCTTGGTCGGTCAGCCCGTTGAGCAGGCCGGCGGCGATCCCGTCGTCACTAACGAAGGCGGCGTCCACCCCAGTCGACTGGATCGTCTTGGCCAGGGCGTAGCCTTCGTTGTAGGAGTCGTGGGCCTCAAAGATCAACTTGTCGTCCACTTCTTGGCCGGCTTCCTTGAGGGCGGCCTGGTAACCCGGGATGCGGAAGTCCTTGTTGACGGTGGTTGCCTTGCTACCGATCACCAGGGCAACCTTCTTGGCCGCGTGGTCGAGCAGGTACTTAGTGGCCTCTTGGGTGGCCTTGTGGTAGTCGATCCGCACGGTTGGCAGGTCGGCGTCGTTGGTCATCGAGCCGGCAACCACCACCGGAACGGTTGAGTTTTCAAACTCGGTCCGCAGTTCCGGGGTGATGTCGTGGCCCATGAAGATGATCCCGTCAACCTGCTTGGCCATCATGCTCCGCACCACCTGGAGGGCCTTGCCGTCGTCGGCGTCGGAGTTGGTCAAGATCATGTTGTACTTGTACATCGAGGCGATGTCATCGATCCCCAGGGCCAGGCGGGCAAAGTAGTCGTTGGTCACCGACGGGATCACTACCCCGACGGTGGTCGTCTTCTTGCTTGCCAACCCCCGGGCCACGGCGTTTGGCCGGTAGTTGAGCTCCTTGATTACTTCAAGGACCTTCTTGCGGGTTTCCGGCTTAACGTTCGGGTTGCCGTTAACCACCCGCGAAACCGTCGCCATCGACACCCGCGCCTCACGGGCAACCGTGTAGATCGTGACTGATTGTTTTTTCATCGCTGAAATTCCTCCCTTTCCGCTTAGTCTGGTGTTTTCACGGTGTTTTCATTTTGCAACAAACAATATAACAAAGTTCCCATGAAAGCGCAAATCAAAACCCCTGATAGTGGTATAATCATTTCTAATCGATAACTTTTCTTAAGCTTTGGGAAGGAAGGTTTGCCAATGACAAAGTTAGCACAATTGCAAGCGGCCGTGGCCAAGCAGGGACTTGACGTGGCCTACCTCAGTGACCCGATGACGATCAACTACCTGACCGGTTTTTACAGCGACCCGGTTGAACGGACCCTGGCCCTCCTGGTCTTCCCCGACCAGGATCCTTTCCTCTTTGCCCCGGCCCTCGAGGTCGAAGCGATCAAGGAGAGCGGCTGGACCAAGCCGGTCTACGGCTACCTCGACCACGAAAACCCCTACGCCCTGATTGCCGCCCAGGTTAAGCAACGGGTGGCCAACCCGCAAAAGTGGGGGGCCGAGCTCGGCTACTTGACGGTGGCCCGCCTCCGTGGCCTGACCGACCAGTTCCCGACGGCCCACTTCGACGTCGACCTGACCCCGGTGATCGAGCAAATGCGGCTGATCAAGAGCGCCGACGAAATCGCCAAGCTCGATGAGGCCGGCAAGTGGGCCGACTTCGCCTTTGAGGTTGGCTTCCAGGCGGTCAAGGCCGGGGTGAGTGAGCAGGCGGTCGTGGCCGAGCTCGAATACGCCCTCAAGAAGAAGGGGATCATGGCGATGAGCTTTGACACCCTGGTTCAGGCCGGTGCCCACGCCGCCGAACCTCACGGCGCCACCTCGGAGCGCAAGATCAAGGAAAACGAAATGGTGCTCTTTGACCTCGGGACGGTTTACCAGGGCTACATCAGCGACGCCTCGCGGACGGTGGCCGTTGGCAAGCTGAATGCCAAGCAACAGGAGATCTACGACGTCTGCCTCGAGGCCCAGTTGAAGGCCCAGGCGGCGGCCAAGCCGGGGATCACCGCCGCCGAGCTGGACAAGGTAGCCCGCGACGTGATCGACCAGGCCGGCTACGGGGAATACTTTATCCACCGCCTCGGCCACGGGATGGGGATGAGCGAGCACGAATTCCCGTCCATCATGGAGGGCAACGACCTGGTGCTTGAACCGGGGATGTGCTTCTCGATCGAACCAGGGATCTACATTCCGGGAGTTGCCGGGGTGCGGATCGAGGACTGCGTTCACATCACCGAAGACGGCTGCCAGCCCTTCACCCACACGAGCAAGGAACTGCGGACGCTCTAATTCCCAGGTAATGATAATCACAAAAAAGGCTGCGCGATCACCGCGTAGCCTTTTTTTCGTCCCCCACCAGGCGGTAGCCGAAGCCGCGGACGGTCTCGATCAGCCGCGGTCGCTTGGGGTCGTCCTCCAGCTTGTCGCGGAGGTGGGAGACGTGGATGTCGACGATCCGCGAGCTGCCCAGCAGGTCGTAGCCCCAGACGCCGGTGAGCAGCTGCTCGCGGCTCAGTACCTGGTTCTGGTGCTCGCACAGGTAAGTCAATAGTTGAAATTCCTTCTTGGTCAGGTTCACCGCCTGGCCTTTTTTGGTGACCACCAACTGGCCGGGATCGACGGTCACCGCCCCCAGCTGCCAGCCCCGCTGCTTCGGCGGCGCCGGTGGCTGGTCTTCTTGTGCCTGCGGCAGGCGGTCGTAGAGCCACCAGCGCTGGGTCAAGGTGGCCACCAGGAGGCGCATCCCCACCCCCGAGTCGAGGACGGCGTCGACCTTGACCGCGGTCAGCTTGCGCTGGGTCCGCTCGTCCGGGGCCGGGGCGAGGACCAGCAGGGGAAAGGCGCAACCGGGGCGCAGGAGCATCATCGTCGCCAGGGTGGTATCGAGGTTGCTGGCGGCCAAATCCCAAATCATGGCCGCGTAGGCTTGCTCGTTTAGGGCCACCACGGCGCTGGTGGCCGTCGTCAGGTGGTCGAGCTGCCAGTCCTGCCTGGCGGCCTCCTTTTCTAGCCGCGCCAGCAGGGGCTGGTCCTTGGTTAACACGAGTAGGCGTTTGATGGTCGTCCTCCCCCTTTACCAAAAATTTACAAATCCCCGGGCAAAGCTTTACATTGCCCGCTTACCCTTTATTTGTACCATGGTTTGGGAGGCGGCAACAAGTCCCGACCGAGCGGTTCACTTTGCATTCTTTGGGAGGAGTTTCCAATGCGAAATAAGTTCTTTCTCGTCCTCGGCGTCGCCCTGGTGGCCCTGCTGGGGCTCGGTGCCTGGCAGGCCCACGGCACCACCAAGGTGACCAAGGTAACCAACGTCGGCTCGACCGCCCTCCAGCCGCTGGTCGAGGCGGCCGTACCCGGCTTCTTGAAGCACCACCCCAGCATCCACGTCACCGTCCAGGGGGGCGGGTCGGGGACCGGTCTCTCCCAGGTGGCCGCCGGGGCGGTCGACCTCGGCTCGGCCGACGTCTTCGCCGAGCAAAAGGCCGGCATCGACGCCAGCAAGCTGACCGACCACATCGTCGCCGTCAGCGGGATCGTGCCGGTGGTCAACCCCAAGCTCGGTGTGACCAACCTGACCAGCAAGCAGTTGCGACAGATCTTCACCGGCGAGGTCACCAACTGGAAGCAGGTCGGCGGCCCCGACGAGGCGATCACGGTCATCAACCGGGCTAGCGGGTCCGGTACCCGGCTGGCCTTCGAACAGCTGGTCCTGAAGGGCCAATCACCAATCAAGGCCCAGGAGCAAGACTCCAACGGGACGGTCAAGCAGATCGTCGCCAACACCCCGGGGGCGATCTCCTACATCGCCCTCCCCTACCTCGACAAGACGGTTGCCGCCCTCAAGCTCAACGGGGTGGCCGCCACCAAGGCCAACATTACCACCAACCGCTGGCCGCTCTGGTCCTACGAGCACGTCTACACCCGCAAGCAGGCCAGTCCGGCCGCCAGGGCCTTCGTTGCCTACCTCCAGTCGCCGGCCGTCCAACGGCACCTGGTCGAGGCGGCCCACTACGTTAGCGTCGATTCAATGACCGTCCGCCGCGACGCTAACAACCAGCTGACCCGCGTGAAAGGAGGAGAGTAAATGAAAAATTGGTCTAATCGCCTCACCGGCCCTTCGCCGGAGAGCCGCTGCGAGGCCCACGGCCGGTGGATCACCCGCCTTGCCCTGGTGGTCATCGCCGCCTTGGTGCTCTCGATCATCGGCTTTCTCCTCTGCCGGGGGAGCCGCCTCTTCTTAACCGGCGAGGGAACGCTTAGCGCCTTTCTGCTGGGGACCAACTGGGACCCCGGTCACCAGGCCTTCGGGGCCGCCCCGATGATTGTGACCTCGCTTTTCGTGACCCTCCTGGCCGGCCTCCTCGCCCTGCCGCTGGCCCTGGCCGTCGCCCTGGCCACGACCGAGATCCTGCCCCGGGGCGCCAAGCGCTTCCTCCAGCCGGGGATCGAGCTCTTAGTCGGCATTCCCTCGGTCGTCTACGGGCTGGTGGGGCTGACCATCCTGGTGCCGCTGACCCGCAAGCTGCTGGGCGGGACCGGCTTTGGCCTCCTCACCGGGGCCGGGGTGCTCTTCTTGATGGTGATGCCGACGATGACCTCGATGGCAATCGACGCCCTGGAGGCCGTCCCCAACCAGCTCCGCCGCGCCTCGGCCGGCCTGGGGGCCACCCGCTGGCAAACCATCCACCGGGTGGTTTTGCCCACCGCCCGCGGCGGGATCCTGACGGCGCTGATCTTCGGGATGGCGCGGGCCTTCGGTGAGGCCCTGGCCGTCCAGATGGTGATCGGCAACGCCGCCGTGATGCCGCACGGCCTGGGCTCCTCGGCCGCCACCCTGACCAGCGTCCTAACGACCGGGATGGGGAACACGATCATGAACACTCCGGAAAACGACGCCCTCTGGTCGCTGGCCCTGGTCCTATTGTTGATGTCGTTTCTCTTCAACCTCGCCACCCGGCTGGTCAGCCGCAAGAAAGGATAGTGTCCGATGAAAAAAATTGAACTGCAAAACCGACTGGCCACGATTTTGATTCTATCCCTGGCTGCGCTGGCCGCCCTGATTGCCGGCGGGCTGGTGGGCTACCTGCTGGCCAGCGGCCTGCCCCACGTCTCCTGGCAGTTTCTGACCGGGTCGACCAAATCCTTTGCCAGCGGCGGCGGGATCTTCGACCAGCTCTTCAACTCCTTTTACCTGGTCGTCTTGACCCTGCTGGTGGCCGTGCCACTGGCCCTGCTGGCGGCGATCTACCTGAGCGAGTACGCCAAGCAGGGGCCGGTAACCACCGGCTTGCGGTTGGCAATCGAGGTCCTCAGCTCCCTGCCCTCGATCGTGATCGGCCTCTTTGGCTACCTGATCTTCGTCCTCCAGTGGCGGCTCGATTTTTCCCTGCTGGCCGGGGCGATGGCGCTGACAATCCTCAACCTGCCGCTCTTGACCCGGGCCTGTGAGGACGCCCTCCGCCAGGTTCCCCAGCTGCAGCGCCAGGCGGGGCTCGGCCTGGGGATGCCCAAGTGGCGGGTGACCACCAAGCTGGTCCTGCCGGCCGCCTTGCCCGGAATCATCACCGGGGCCGTCCTGAGCGCCGGCCGAATCTTCGGCGAGGCCGCCGCTTTGATCTACACCGCCGGTCAGAGCACGATCGCCGTTGACTACGCCAACTGGAACCCCTTCGCTCCGACCAGCTTCCTCAACCCGCTGCGGCCGGCCGAAACCCTGGCCGTCCACATCTGGAAGGTCAACACCGAGGGGCTGGTTCCCGACGCGGCCGCAGTCTCCAGCGGGGCCGCCGCCGTCCTCATCATCACCATCCTTATCTTCAACCTCGCCGCCCGCGGCCTCGGCAAACTGCTGGCCCGCTGGCTCAGTCGCTAATTCAGGAGGAAGTCATGACCCAATCACCAGCAATCACCGTCAACCAGGTCGCCGTCGCCTACGATAGCAAGCCGGTTGTTTCCGACGTTTCGCTCGCCTTCCCGGCCAAGCAGATCACCGCCTTGATCGGGGCCTCGGGCTCGGGCAAGTCGACCCTCCTTCGCTGCTTAAACCGAATGAACGACGGCGTGGCCACCGTCAGCGGGGAAATCACCTTTCACGGGGTCAACATCAACGCCCCCCAGGTCAACGTCTACCGCGTCCGTCAGCAGATCGGGATGGTCTTTCAGCAGCCGACCCCCTTCCCGCTCTCGATCTACGAAAACGTGATCTACGGCCTGCGCCTGCGCGGGGTCAAGGACCGCTCCCTCCTCGACCAGCGGGTGGAGGAGAGCCTCAAACAGGCCGCCCTCTGGGAGGAAGTCAAGGACCTGCTCAAAGCCAGCGCCCAGGCCCTCTCCGGCGGCCAGCAGCAGCGGCTCTGCATCGCCCGCACCCTGGCGACGCGGCCGGAGATCATCCTCCTCGACGAGCCGACCAGCGCCCTCGACCCGCTCTCGACCAACCAGATCGAGGCCACCCTGAGCCAGCTGAAGAAGGACTACACGATCATCATCGTTACCCACAACATGCAGCAGGCCTCGCGGATTTCCGACTGGACGGCTTATTTTGAGCAGGGAAAACTGGTAGAATTTAACCAAACCGCCCAGCTCTTCATCAATCCGAAGGAGGAGCGGACGGCGAACTACCTGAGCGGGAAGTTTGGGTAGTGCTCCGCTCCGCGAAAACAGGGCTGGAATGATGGGGGCCTCCGGGGAGCAGCTTCCGGGAGACTGGAACGGGGTGGGCACAACTTTGAGCCCGTACCGGTCTCAAAGCTTGGCCTTGTTCTAGGCGATAAATCGCCAAGAACAATTTCACCTCTGAGCTCCCGGGTCTGCTCCCCTCCGGCGGTGGTACCCTTGCTACCGTTTAGTGCTATTGACGGTCCCACTTACTGGGAGAACCAAGTCAAACTTGTTTGGCAATTTCCGTAATTTGAGTCTCAAAGCTCGGCCTTCCACGTAAGCGGCAGAGCCGCTAAGTGGAATTTCACCCCTGAGCCCTGTTTCCGCTCCGGGTGGTACCCCTGCTACTTACCGCTTCTGTGCTTAGTTTTCAGCAGTGGCCCTCACCCAAATAATTCTGAATCAAACAACTAATCACTTCCCCCGAGGCCACTCACCTAACAACACCCCGGGGGCAACTACAAATTACCTAAAGGAGATCACACATGGGAGTCATTTTTGAAGCCGAACTCAAGAAGCTCCGGTCGCGCTTCATGGAAATGGGGATCGACGCCAGCGAGCAACTCTACCAGGCCACCAAGGCCTTCGTCGATCACGACAGCGAGCTCGCCACCCACGTTCTCGACCGCGACCGCACCCTCAACGGCGAGGAAATCAGCCTCGAAAAACGGGCCCTGAAGGTGATGGCCCTCCAGCAACCGCTCGCCAGCGACTTTCGCGAGATCATCACCATCTTAAAGGCCAGCAACGACGTCGAGCGGATCGGCGACTACACCACCCACATCGCCCGCGCCACCGTCAACCTCAACCAGGTCCACCACGTTCCCGAGATCGAGGCCGAAATCAGTCAGATGACCGAACTGGTTCGCCAGATGCTGGAAAAGGTGATGGACGCCTACGCCCAAAACGACGAACAGGCCGCCTACGAGGTCGCCAACGCCGACCTGGAAGTCGACGTGATCTACGTCCGCCAGCAGCAACAAATCCTGGCGGCGATGATGGCCAACAAGGAGCGAATCCCCGCCTACGAGACCTACATGGGGGTGATCCGCAACCTCGAGCGGGCCGGCGACCACATCGTCAACTTGGCCGAGTGGATCATCTACATCGCCTCCGGTAAGTTGGTCGAGCTCAACCCCGGCAAGACCGACCCGAGCCTGGTGAAGAAGCGCCTGGCCGGCAACTAGTTTTTCCAGACGAAAAGGCCCCCGCCAACCTTGGATGGTCAGCGGGGGCCCTTTTCTGTTCAGCTATTTTTCGTCCTCGTCAGCGGGAGTGGCATCTTCGTCATCTTTCGTTGGCGTGGTTTGGTCAATCACGATGTCGTCTTCGCTGGCCTCGTGGGCATTCGCCAGCTCGGAGCGGATGGCGTCAGTTTCTTGCTCGAAGTCGCTAGTCTTCATCGCCTTGGCCAGGTTGGCCGGGTGGCCGGCCATCTCGTCCTTGAAGTCGGCCACCTTGTCGGTGAACTTGGCCGCGTAATCGGCCACCAGGCCGTCGGCAATGTCGAGCACTTCCAGGGCGTAGTCGGTCGCGAAGTCGCTGGCGTCCTGGAGGCAGGTGGTGGCCTTTTCCTTCAGGGCCGCCTTCTTGCCCGCGTCCAAGAGGTGCCAGCCGGCCGCGGCGGCACCACCGAGTAACATTCCGGTTAATAGTTTCTTGCTCATTTTCTCTTCCTCCCCGTGCTTAGTTCTTGCGCTTGGTCAGCCGCGAAACCAGCCCGGCTAGGGCGGCTTCGCCCAGCTTGGTGGTCCACTTGTTGCGCTTGGCCCGCTTTTCGGCCACGTGGTTCACCAGCTGGCGGGAGGCCTCGTTGAGGTCGCTGACGCTTTGGCCGACCGCCCCGATTGCCGAAAAGGCCGGATCGAGCTCGGCGGACTTCTGGTTGATGTCGGTCAGCAGTTCATCGGTGTTTTGCAGGATCTTGTCGGCCTGGTGGCTGAGGGTGGTGGCCTCCTTGGCCAAGCCATCCAGGCTCGCCACCGCCTGCTTCATCGCGTGGGCGGTTTGCACCAAGAACCAAATTACGGCGAATACTAATCCGACAAATGCAATGGC
>CALVGV010000031.1 GCA_944327195.1 uncultured Limosilactobacillus sp. | reverse complement strand
CACAGATCGAGGCACTTGTCATGACGAATAATCTAGCAAAATTTGGAATGTTACAAACTAGCAATTGACGTAATTATACTATAGTGTCAATGACTAAGTAAAAGAAGGCGATTTTTTGAGTAAAGAAAAGATTAATGGCGCTGTTTACACTAGACGTTACGTCTACAACTTCCATTACCAGCTAATTTGGGTAACCAAATACCGTCACCAAACCTTTACCACTGACGCGCTTGCTAATGAAATGAAAGAGATTCTAACCACGGTTGCCAAAGATAACGAGATTGTAATTGAGAAAATGGAGGTTATGCCTGATCATGTGCACATGCTGATCAGTTTCCCGCCGAGCAAGGCGCCCACTAGTGCGATTAAGGCTCTCAAAGGGCGAAGTGCCTTCATCTTTCTTAGGCGACACCCTGACATCAAACAGCAACAATCTTGGGGCAGCCATCTTTGGTCATCTAGCTACTACATGAGCACCCTGGGAAATATGAGTAAGGATGTCGTCGAAAAGTATATTAACGATCAGAAATACAACGAAACTAAAAAGCACCCTTAACGGGTGCAACGGGGGCCTATCCATACCATGCCTAAAGGCACGGGATGGATAGGCCAAGATTAATTAAAAGTCAACCGCCAGTTGCTTGGCCTGCATATCCAAGAAGATGGTGCCTGTCAACAAAAATGAGAATAAAAGAAAAACCGGGAGCAAAACTTCCCGGCTTTCTTGACGTTATCGATACTCTAAAGGGCCTTGGCAATCGCGGCCTTGACCGCGGCGGCCTCGGCTTCGACCAGGGCGGTGGCGGTTTCGACCACCTTAACGTCCATCTGGATCTCGCGGGTCAGCCCCGGGATGTTCACCTTCGGTTCGAAGAAGGCCTTGAACTCGTCGCGGCGGGCCGGGGTGTGGAAGAGGGCGCTGGTGACGGTGATGAAGGTGGCAAACTCCATGTCCCCGCCAACGGTGGCGTCCAGCCAGCCCCACTCCTGGCGAATCCAGTCCCAGGCCAGCTGTTGGCCGGCCGGGTTGGCCAGCACGCCGCGGTACCAGGCACGGAGGTCCTGCGGCTTGATCACGCTGGCGTCCTCGAACTTGGCCACCAGTTGCTTGAGTTGGGCGGCCTGCGGGGCCTTGGTCAAGGCGAAGGTGAGGTCCTTCTTGTAGGCCGGGTCGCTGGTCGTCTGGTAGGCGGTCAGTAGCTGGGCAAATTGCTCATCACTGGCGAAGTTGACCACCTCGTTTTGCAAGAGGAGCGGGCGGACGTCGGCCGGCAGGGTTGCCGGGTCGCCAGCCGCGGCATAGAGGGCGTGACCGGCCTCGATTACCTGCCGGTTTTCGGCGTAGAGGGCGGCCGCCAGCACGGTCGGCCGGGCCAGTTCGGCCTCGATCCCCTCGCCGGCCTGCTTGGTCCAGCCCAGCTTGGTGGCCAGCGGGGTGCTCAGGGTGGCGAAGAGCTGCTTGAGCTGCTTTTCGGCCTCAGAACCTGGTTCGACGAACTGCTTGAGGCTGTTGGCCAGCTGGTAGAGGGCCTCGACCACGATCGCCGCCGGCTGGTTGGCAAAGCGCGGCAGGATCGCCACTAGGTCGGCGTAGGACTTGCGCCGGGCCTGGGCCATTAAGCGCAGGTCTTCCAGCAACTGCCGCTGGCTGATCGGGTCCAGGTCATTGAGGTGATCCAGCAGGTCGTCTAAGAGCGGTTGGTCGTAGTCGACGATCAGGTGGCTGTTGTTGCCGGCGTTCAGCCGCAGCGGCGTCCCGGCCGTCCGGCGAAGTTCCTGGTAGTCGCCAAGGTCGGCGCTGACTTCTTCCAGCAGCTTCGGGGCGGCGAAGTTGGCCGCCAGCGGCAGGGGCCATTGCCGGCCGCGGTCCTCGCCGTCACCGATGAAGAACTGCTGCTGGCTGATTTTAAGGTGGCCGTCAACCAGCTTGGCGGAAAGCACCGGGTAGCCCGGCTGCTCCAGCCAGGCGGTCATGATCTTGCCGATGTCCATCCCGGCCGCCTCGCCGAGGGCCGCCCAGAGGTCGCTCCCCTTGGCGTTGCCGTACTGGTGGGCGGCGAAGTAGTTCTTCAGCCCCTTGCGCAAGGCCTCGTCACCGATCAGGGCGCGGACCATCACCAGCAGGCGGCTCCCCTTGGCGTAAACGATCGCCCCGTCGAAGAGGGCGTCGATTTCGCGCGGGTCCTCAACGGCCACGTGGACTGACTGAACGCCGTCGGTGGCATCGCGCCGCAGGGCCATCGGCACCTCGGAGGTCTGGAACATTTCCCAGATGTGCCAGTCCGGCTGAAGGGCGTCGACGGCGACGTACTCCATCATGTTGGCGAAGGATTCGTTTAGCCAGAGGTCGTCCCACCAGTTCATCGTTACCAGGTCGCCGAACCACTGGTGGGCCAGCTCGTGGGCGATCACCGTCGCCACCAGCCGCTTAGTGTCGAGGGCGGTGTTGTCCGGGTCGAGCAGGAGGTAGGCCTCGCGGTAGGTCACCAGCCCCCAGTTTTCCATCGCCCCGGCCGAGAAGTCCGGCAGGGCCAGCTGCCAGGAGTGCGGCAGCGGGTACTTGGTCTGGTAGAAGTCCTCGTAGAACTCGATCGAGCGCTTGGCGATGCCCAGGGCGAAGTCCAGCTCCTTGGCCTGGTGGGCCTTGGTGGCGAAGACGCCGACCTCAACCCCGCTCTTGGTGGTGGTGACCTTCTTTTGCAGGTCCCCAAAGGCAAAGGCCACCAGGTAGGTGCTCATCTTGACCGTTTCCTGGAAGTAGTGAACGCCGCCTTCAACCCGCTCCTCGGGCATGTTGGCGAGGACGGTTTCGCCCGGCTGCTCGTCGAACTTCAGCGCCAGCGAGAAGGTCGCCTTAGCGGACGGTTCGTCGACGCAGGGGAAGGCCTGGCGGGCGAAGGTGGTTTCAAACTGGGTGCCGACTAACTGCTTTTGCTCGCCGTTGACCTGGTAGTAGGAGGGGTAGATCCCCATCATCGTGTCGGTTAACTTGGCGTGGTAGTCGACTGTCAACGTGACCTCGCCGGTGGCGGGCACGGTGATTTCGACGGCTTCCTGGTTGTCCTTGACGGCAAAGGAAAGATCGCTCCCCTCGCTGGTGACGCGGTCGATCGTCAAAAACTTCTGGTTGAGGCTGATTACTTGCTGGTGGGCCTCCCCGGTGACGGTGGTCCTGCCGCTGATCGTCTTTTGCTGGCGGTTGATGTCTAAGTAGAGGTCGTAGTGGGCCGGGGTGAAGCGGTCCTTCAAACGGGTGGTCATCTTAATCCTTCCTTTCGTCTGCTTGCGGGTTGAGGGCGGCGAGGAATTCGGCCGCCTGGTCGTAGATCGCCGGGCTCCAGAAGTCGCTCTCGTGGTCGGCCCCGGTGACCCGGACGGCCGTCACCGCGGCGCCGGCTTCCTCCAGGCGGTGGGCCATCTGCTCCATTTGTTCGTAGGGCACGATCTGATCGGCGTCGCCGTGCATCAGCAGAAACGGCGGGTAGTCCTGGCCGTCCTCAACCCGGTAAAGGGGGCTCATCTCCTTCATCACCGCCGGCCACTGCGCCGGATTGCGGCCGAAGAGGGAGAACTTGAGCAGGTCGGTGCCCGGGACGGCGTTGCCGGCGGCCTCAAAGGTGGCGGCGACGTCGGTCGGGGCAAAGCAGGCGATCACCGCTTGGACGGCGTCGGACTGGTTGGCGTGGTCGGCCGTTTGGTAGGCCGGGTCGTCGCCGGTCAGGCCGGCCAAGAGGGCCGCGTTGCCGCCCGAGGAGGTCCCCCACAAAGCCACCCGGCTGGGGTCGATCGCGTACTCGGCGGCGTGGGCGCGGAGGTAGCGGATGGCGGACTTGACGTCCTGCAAGAAGGCCGGGAAGGGGTGGCCCTCCACGGCGTTGCGGTGCTCGATCGTGGCCACCACGAAGCCTTGGTGAACGTAGCGGACCAGCTGCGGGATCTCCTCACCGCGCTTCGGCCGCTGCCAGGAGCTGCCCTGAACGAAGACCAGCAGTGGCCGCGGGTCCAGCTCGGCGACCCGGTGGCGTTGCAGCCACGGCACCAGCAGGCTGAGCTTGAGGGCCTCGCCGTTGGCGGTGGCATAGACGACGTCCTCGATCAGGCGAACCTGGCCGGCGAGCGTCGGGTTGTTGTTGACTTGCTTAATTTTCATCGTGATTCCTCCGCAGGATTTCCTTGCTGACGATGTGCAGGTGGTCATCGAAGTGGTAGACGATCGGCTCGGCGTTGGGGACCTCGACCTGGTTGATGTCGGCGTCGCTGATCTCCTCCAGGTACTTGATCAGGGCCCGCAGGGAGCTGCCGTGGGCAACCACCAGCTGGTTCTTGCCGGCCAGCAGTTGCGGGGCGATGTGATCGAGCCAGTAGGGTACCAGGCGGCGTTCGGTCATTGCCAGGCTCTCGGCCAGCGGAACGGCGACGCCGAGGCGGTCGTAGCGCCGGTCGTGCTGGGCGACCTTCAGCCGCGGCGGCACCGCCGAGTAGCCCCGCCGCCAGGCCTTGAACTGGGCCTCGCCGACCCGGCGCAGGACGGCGTCCTTGTGCTGGCCGCTGAGGGCGCCGTAGTGGCGTTCGTTGAGCCGCCAGGTCTTGTGGATCGGCAGGTAGAGCTGGTCCTGCTCGGCCAGAATCGTGTTGGCGGTGATGATCGCCCGCTGCATTACCGAGGTGTGGACGGCCGAATACTGAAAGCCGCGCGCCGCCAGCAGCCGGCCGACCTGGTGGGCCTGGGCCAGGCCGGTGGCGGTGAGCGGTGAGTCGGTCCACCCGGTGAAGATGTTATCTAAGTTGGCTTGGCTTTGGCCGTGCCGGACAACTACCAAAATTGCCATTCTCAATCCCCCTTCAGCTGCTCTGGTTGATGGGGCCGCCTTGCGCGGCTGCCGGGGACTGGAACGGGGTGGGCACCCCTGAGCCCCGGGTCCGCGCCGCTCCGGCCGGTGGTACCCCTGGAAATAAGTTTTCCCCTCCTTAATGAGTAGGTAAAAGGCTTCCCGGGGATCCACGAAGCGACCGGCTGGCTCCCGAATGCACAACTAGAGCTTACCTTGTCTATTTTATCACGATGCGGGCACAGAGGAAGGAATGCGGGACTACGAGGCAAGATTTCCTGGACAAAGAAAAAGCGTCCCCGCGATTAGGTAGCGCGGGGACGCAAAGGTAAACTTGGATGAATTTTGTGCTAAGTGGTTCCTCAGATGTAAATTCAAAGGGCGATTAGCGGAGCGATATCGCCCCCCAAAACTGACTGAAGCATGGGTACCACCGAGCCGGAGCGGAGCGAAAATGCGGGTCAAGATGGCGAAATTTCACTTGGCGGGTTTCCCGCCTAGTGAAAGGCCAAGCTTGAAGACCCAGAGGGGCTTCAAGTTGTGCCCGCCATCGTCACGATCCCGCAATTTTCGCGGAGCGGAGGCTCCCCCCTCTCAGTGAACAAAGGTCGACACTAACACCATCAAAATCGGAATCACAATCACCGAGAGCACCGTCGTCTCGGTCACCATGATCGCCGCATAGTTGGAATCGGCGTGGTAGAGCTTGGACACCACCGGGGCGTTGGTCATCACCGGCATCGCCGCCTGAATGATGAAGACCTGCTTCATCAAAACCGGCATGTGCGAGGGCAAAACCAATAGGGCCATCAGGGCCGGCGCCAGCAGGAAGCGGCCGAGCAGGATCCCGAAGGCGTCGCGGTTGAAGCGAACCCGGGCGAGGCCGGCGTTGGAGATGGCGATCCCGATGAAGAGCATCGAGAGTGGGATCGTCAGCCCGCCGAGGTACTGGCAGGTCGAGAGGATGAACTTCGGCAGGTGAACGTGGAGCACCACCAGGATGACGGCGAAGATGAAGCCGAGCAGGGGCGGCGAGAAGAGCTTGCCTAGGGCCTGCTTGAAGTTGATCTTGGCCTCGCTCTGGCCGTCCTTTTGGATCAGCCAGACGCCGAGGGTCCAAAAGAAGGTTGTATTGGCCATGTAGTAAACCAGCACGTAGGGCACCGAGGCGCTACCGAAGAGGGCGAGGTTGATCGGCAGACCGATGAAGACGGTGTTGGAATTGAAAAACATCGAGGAAAAGAGGCCGAGGTGGCTGCGGCGGATCGCCAGCGCGTGGGCGACGGCCAGGGAAATCCCGAAGAGGATCGCCATCGAGAGCACCGGGTAGCGCAGGTCGGGCAAGAGGGTATCGAGCTCGCTGGCCGAGAATTCCTTGGTGATCGTGGAAATCATGTAGGCCGGCAGGGCCACCTGGGTGACGATCTTGGAGATGATCTTCGGCGAGGCCGGCGAGAACCAGCCGCGCTCGTTGAGGACGAAGCCGACCACCACCATTAACAAGATTACGCTGACCCCGGAAAGGGCCGCCAAAAAGACTGCAAGCATTATTCTCTCCTCCAATATGTAGTCTTAGCCGTCGGTCTGTGACGGCTAATGTCCTCTATTGTAGGCCCCTTCCGGGGGACCGGCTAGGGTGGAAAGGGCTGCCAAGGCAAATTTTTTTGCAAAAAAGGTCCCCGCAAAGCGCGCTGGCTTCGCGGGGACCGCGGCGTCATCCGCCCCTCCCCCAAGGATTGGACGACTCCTCCCAATTATTGATTAGACTAGTGTTGCTTGCGCAGGCCGAGGGCGGCTAACCCGGCGGTCAGCATCATCCCCATGGCGCTCAGCAGCAGGGCTCCCCGGCGGTTGTCCCCGGTTTGTGGCAGGGTAGCTTGCTGGTTAGTGGACCCGTTGTTGATGGCGTTACTTGCCCGAACCAGGGCCGGGGCGCTCTTCAGGTCGGCCTGGTTCGTGGTCGTGGATTGACCGGTCGTGCCGGTAGTCCCGTTAGTACCAGTTGTCCCGTTCTTGGCAGTTGAACCGTTCGTCGTGGTGGTCGAACCGTTCGAGCCAGTAGTGGTTTGCTGGTCATCCCCGGTCTTGGTCGTACCTTGGTCGTCGTCACCGGTAGTGCTGTCCGCACCGGTCCCCTTTTCGGCCTTTTCGATGGCGTCGGCTTGGGCCTGAAGGGCGGCCAGGTTGGCCTTGGCAGCCGTCAGCTTAGCTTGGGCGGCGGCGAGGGCTTCCTTAGCGGCGGCCAGCTTGTCCTTGGCAGTGGCCAGAGCGGCTTCGGCGTCCGCCAGTTCTTGCTTGGCTTGGGCCAGGGTGGCTTCGTCGGCGGCAACTTGCTTTTGGGCGGCCGCTAAGGCTTCCTTGGCGGCAGAAAGCTTAGCCGGAGCGTTCTCCAGGTCGCTGACCTTGGTTTCAAGGGCGGTCTGGTCGGCTTGGGCGCTGGTCAGGGCGCTTTGGGCGTCCTTAACCGCTTGGGCGGCAGTGTCAGCGGCACTTTGGGCCTTCTTCAGGTCGGCCTGCTTAGTGGTGAGGACCTGCTTGAGCTCGTTTAGCTTCGTGGTGGCGTTGTCGAGGGCCGTTTGGGCTTCGTTGACCTTTTGCTGCTTGGTTGCCATGTCGACGGTAGCGTTCTTTTGCAGGCTTGCGAGGGTTGCTTCGTCGTTATCTAACTTCGTATTGAGGTCCTTTAGTTCCTTTTGTGCTTGTTCCAGGTTGGCTTTGGCGGTCTTTACCGGGTTATTCAGCGCATCTTGGACTAATTGGTCATACTCCTTAGCATCAGTAAATTGCCGCTGGAGAGTTCGCCTCATCTCAATACTCAAAGTGAGAACGGATTGAACCCAGTCACTTAGTTTCCCGGAATTTCCGTGGTGAAGATCCTCGTACGCGGCATTGTAATTCTTCTTTGCACTGTCCAGTTCTTGACTAGATACGCTCGTCCCCAAGCCGGCATCAGAAGATAATTGGGTCAAGTAACCCATTAATGCCTTTTGATCCGAAGTGTACGTCCCTTCCGCATCACTAAAATCACTTGAAGCCTTGTCATCAGCATCGTGTACCTTTTGCCACTCATTTTGATGTGCATTACTGTACTCATCATTAGCCTTATATGCTTCTTCGTACTCAGTAGTTGCACTTTCTGAGCGCTTTTGTAGTTCTGGAATCAATGTGTTTAAGAAAGCGATGATCTTGTCAAGCTTAAGATTATCCGATCCATTCTTAGCTGCACGTTGCTGCGTAACTGCATCTAGCGCAGTTTTGGCTGCCGAAAGGCGTGCACTCCAATCATCATTTTTCTGCCGCTTATCGATAAAGGTCAGCGAAGTGGTTGATGGCAGTTCTTGCCAACGCCATAAACTCATATTTTCAGCAACATACTTGCTTTCAGCGCTATTGTATACACTCAAATCTGCATTAAGGGCCTTAAGTGCCTCTTGAACCTTGGACCTATCCTGTTTAACTTGCGCGTTAGTCGACTTGCTTGTTTTGTCAAGGTAGTCCTGGGCCAGTTGGTTTAGCACCTTGTTTTCAGTTTGCCGCGCGTTCTGAACGGCTTGAAGTGCACTATTAACCGCTGCGGCCGCTTCCTTCTCTTCCTTAGTTGCGTCTGCAAGCCAACCAGCCGCATTGCTTGCCTCTTCACTGAGCGTAGAAATATTAGTGTTAATTACCGATCGAACGGCGTCACCAGCAGTGGTTGCACTGATTTCATTCCCATACAGGTCGTAATCGGAGTTGAGGTTCTTTGCTTCGTCAAGCCAGTTAATTGCGGACAAAGCGGAGTCAGCGGCTTGCGAATAATCACTAACCTGTGCACTCTTAACCGCAATTGCACTCTTGTCAACAGAAACCGCCGCACTTGCACTAGCCAGAGCCGCGGATTGGCTGTCGCCGTTCAGGGCGCTCTTGGCCGCATCCAGGGCAGCTTGCTTGGCGTCAACCACCTTGACCTGGGCGGAAACGGCAGCCGAAGCGCTGGTTACCGCGGATTGGGCGGCGGTCACCGGCTTTTGGGCCTCGTCACTGGCCGCCTGGGCCGACTTCACTGCCGCGCTGGCCGAGGCCACCACCGTCTTGTGGTCGCTTGCGGCTTGGCTGGCCTTGGCAATCCCCTCACTGGTTGCTTCCTTGGCGTTGGCTTCCGCGCTGGAAACGGCGGAGGCGGCGCTCTTTTCGCTAGCCTGGTCCTGGCTCAGCTTGGTAGCGTCGCTAGCCACTTCGGCCGACTTTTGGTCAACCGCGGCCTGGGCCGAATCAACCTCTGCCTGGGCACTGTTGACGGCGGCTTGCTTGGCGTCGACGTCCGCTTGGGCGCTGTCAACGGCAGCTTGGGCCTTTTGGACCGGCGTTTGGACGGTCGTTTCTTGGCTCACCGTGGCCTGGTCGTCGCTGGTCACCGTGTCGGCGTGGGCGTTGGTCGTTGCGAGCGTGGTTACCCCCACCGTTGCCGCGGTTGCCAGGGTAATCAGGGTCGCCTTATTATTTTTTTCATCGCTTTAATCCTCCCAAATTAAGCTGAATTACGATTGTTATTTTGCCACGGTGATTTTATTTTGACAATAGTTTGTGCAAAATTTGAAGAAAATATTTTAAAGCGCTTCCACGACTAATTCAAACTGTTCTTTAGATCAACAAATCCGATTAACTGTTTTGTGGAAATATAAAAAAGCCGGGAAGAATCCCAGCTTTCTTGAAATTTTGTGATTTTAGGCAACTAGTACTTGCCCGGCGTCGGGAAGGAGGTAATCAGCATCAGGTCGCCGCGGAAGGTCCAGTCGGCAACCGGGTGCGGGATGATGAAGTGCTGCCCCTTCTTGAGTGGGTAGGTCTTGCCGGCCACTTCCAGCTCCCCTTCCCCGTCGAGGGCCGAGCAGAGGACGTAGGGGCGGTTGCCCATCGATTGGGCCAGCTCGTCCTTGACGGTCAGCTTTTGGACGGTGAAGTATGGCGAGTCCGGCGGGGCCACCAGGGTGGTGACCGTAGAGGCGCCGACCTGCTCGCTGGACTGGTGGACGCTCGGCATCGTGAACGGCACGGTGATCACGTCCTTGGCCGGGGCGAGGTGGAGCTCGCGCGGCTTGCCGTCCTTGCCGAGACGGTCGTAGTCGTAGAGGCGGTAGGTGACGTCGGAGCTCTGCTGGGTCTCCAGCACCTCGATCCCCTCGGTCAGGGCGTGGATGGTGCCACTCGGCACGTAGACGAAGTCGCCCTCCTTGACCGGCAGCTTGCCCAGCAGTTGGTCCCACTGGCCGTTATCGATCTCATCGTCGAGCTCCTGCTTGCTCTTGGCGGTGTGGCCGTAGACCAGGTAGGCGCCTGGCTTGGCCTTGAGCACGTACCAGCACTCGGTCTTGCCGAGTTCGTTTTCGTGCGCCATCGCGTAGTCATCCCCGGGGTGAACCTGGACGGAGAGTTTGCCGTTGGCGTCGAGGATCTTGATCAAAAGCGGGAAGCGGTCCATTTGCGGGTTATCAAACAGTTCCGGCTGATCGTGGTAGAGGCTGGCGAGGTCCTGACCGGCGAAGTCGCCGTTGGCCACCACGCTGATCCCGTGCGGGTGGCCGGAGATGGCCCAGCACTCGCCGATTGGGCCGTCGGGAATCTGGTAGCCGTAGTCGGTGGCGAGGTTGCGGCCGCCCCATATCTTCTCGTGGAAGACGGGCTTCAAAAAGAGTGGTTCTTGCGTCATGAATATCCTTCCTTTGCGCGGCAAGCTCCCGGATTGAGGAGCGTGCCGAATTTTTCTTAATAATGGTGAACGATTCGATCAACGGGTTGAACGCCCAAAGAACAACAACTCCGACCGGATAGTCCCAAAAATTTCGAAGGGTACCACCCGGCCGGAGCGGAGCGAAAATGCGGTCCAAGATGGTGAAAGGCCAAGCTTCGAGACTCTGAAAGAGGCTCGAAGTTGTGCCCACCATCGTCACGGACCGCAATTTTCGCGGAGCGGAGGCCGCCCCCATGTTCCAGCCCGCGGAAGCTGCGGAGCGGAGGCCGCCCCCACTAACCCGGAACGATCGTGAAGCTAACCCGGTGGTCCTGGTCGCTGGCAATGTGGTAGGCCGGTTGAACGTCGGCCCCCCAGCTGTCAATCCCGCCAACGCCCCGCACGGCGCCGGCGATCACCAGCACCGTCCGCCGGGCCGGCGGTAACTCTTCGTGGTGGGTGGCGTTCTCCTGCTCCTCGCTGGTGTACGGCAGGGCGCTAAAGGCGAAGTCCTCCTTGCCGGCCTTGAAGGTCAGGCTGTAAGGCGCCAGGTCAGGGTCGGCGTTGTTCTGTGTCGTCTGCCGGGTTAGCCGGACCCACTTGGTGGCCATGTGCATGCCGTTTTCCTGCGGCACCAGGTACTTGGTCACTGGTAGGCCCTTGACGGCGTAGGTGCCCGGCCGGCCGCCGGCCATCCGGTCGGGGTAGGTTTCCCCGGACAGGCCCTCGTACTCGTAGCCGCTGGCCATCGTCGGCATGACAAAGCGCATCCCGAAGACCGGTAGTTCCGGCAGGCCGGCCTGGCCGTGGTACTTGGCGGTGACCTTCAACTTGCCGCCGGCCTTGACCTTGTAGGCCACCGTGACCGTCGTCGCCGGGGTGGTCAGCGTCTGGTAGGTGAAGGTGATCTTGACCTTCTTGGCGGTCTCGTTGGCGGTGAAGCGGTTGGTGGCCGGGGCGATCGGCACCTGCTTGAACTTGTGGTCGTCGACCTTGAGGGTCACCTTGGTGCAAGGCACGAAGTAGTCGGCCGCCAGCCACTGGGCGGCCTTGAGGTTGAAGCCGTTACCGCGGTCGTTATCGGTGGTTGCCCGCCAGAAGGTTGGCTTCGGTTCGCGGTAGAGCCATTCCTTGCCGCCAACCTTCAGCGACTCGAGGCCGCCGCGCTCGTAGGAAAAGAGGTAGGCAAAGCCCTCCCCCTGCACGCCGAGGGTGCCGTCGCCGTAAATCAGGTGAAGTTTATTTTGATAAGCCATAGTAGTACTTAACCTCCTGCATTGCTGGTTTTGGCGTCCGGTCGGCAAACATCAGGCCATCGCCGGAGAATTCGTAGTCGGAGTGGCGGTCGTCAAAGTCGCCCCCGTAGCGGAGCACTTCCTGACCGGTAACCGGGTCCTTGACGAAGAGGGCTTGGTCGATGAAGTCCCAGATGAAGCCGCCGGCGTCCTGCGGGTACTTCTGGACCAGCTTGATGTATTCGCCCATTCCGCCGACCGAGTTGCCCATCGAGTGCATGTACTCGCACTCCAGGAACGGCTTGTCGGCGTGCTGGAGGTATTCTTCGACCCCCTCCGGCGGCAGGTACATCCAGCTTTCGACGTCCGAGATTTGGTCGCGGAACTTCGGGTTGCGGCAGACGCCCTCGTAGTGGGTCAGGCGGCTGTCGTCGTGGTCCTTGTAGAACTTGTTCATCGCGGCGATGTCCTTGCCGGCGTAGGATTCGTTCCCTAGCGACCAGAAAAGGATCGCCGGGTGGTTCTTGAAGGTCTCGAAGTTGGCCTTGGCCCGGTCGAGCACCGCCGGTAGCCAGGCCTTGAGGCTGCCCGGCACGTTGAAGGACGGTTCGACCGCCCCGGCCTTTTGCCAGGTGCCGTGGGATTCGAGGTTGTTTTCGGCCATCATGATGATCCCGTTTTGGTCGCAGAGCCGGTACCATTCGATCCGGTCCGGGTAGTGGCAGGTACGGACGGCGTTGATGTTGTTGGCCTTGAAGGTGGCGATGTCCTGGTTCATGTCGGCCAAAGTGATCGTCCGCCCGCTGTGGGCGTTCCACTCGTGGCGGTTGACCCCGTTGATGATCAGCCGGTGGTTGTTGAGCATGATCACGTGCTGGTTGTTGATCTCGATCCGGCGGAAGCCAAACTGGTACGGGACGACCTCCAGCAGCTCCCCGCTGGCGGCGTAGAGCTTGATCACCAGCTGGTAGAGGTAGGGGTCGCTTGGCTCCCAGAGGTGGACCTTGTCGATCGTGGTCGGCGCCAGTTCCACCTTGTCGGCCAGGTCAACCTGCTGGTGGAGGACCGGTTCGCCGGCCCGGTCCTTGACGTCGACCGTCAGATAACCACTCTCCTTGCCGGCCAGCTTGAGCTTGAGGGCGAACTGGCCGCTGGTGAAGTCGTCGTTGACCGTCGGCAGTAGGTGAAGGTCAGCCACGTGACGGGCCGGTTGGGCGCGGAGGCTGACGCTGCGGAAGATGCCGGAGAAGCGGAACATGTCCTGGTCTTCCAGCCAGGAAGCGGTCGAGTGCTTGAAGACCTCGGCCACCAGCGAATTGCCGCTTTCCTTCAGGTAGGGGGTGAGGTCGAACTCGCTCGGGGTGAAGGAGTCCTCGGCATAGCCGATGAAGTGGCCGTTCAGCCAGAGGTAGAGCGCCCGCTCGACCCCCTCGAAGCGGACGTGAACGGTCTTGTTGCGCAGGCTTGGCGCCAGGTCGAACTCACGGCGGTAGATGCCGACCGAGTTGTCGCTGGCCTGGCTGAAGGAGCCGGCTTGCGGGTCGTCCTTGGCCAGGGCCCCGGCCGGCCGGCGGAAGTGCTTGCCTTCCCACGGGTACCAGGTGTTGATGTAGTGCAGCTGGGCGTAGTCGCTCAGCTCGATTTCACTCGGCACGGTGATCGAATCCCACTCGCCGCTAAAGTCGGGCTGCCAAAAGCCGCTCGGCCGCTGGCTGGGCTCCTTGGCAAAGATAAACTGCCACTGGCCATCGAGCGACTGAACGAAGCTGCTGGCCCCGGCCAGCGCCTCCTGTTCGGTGGCAAAGGCCTCTTGGTCGCTGTGGGCCGGGAGTTGGTTTACCCGAAAGACGGTCGGGTCATCCAACCATTTCAAATCTGCCTTCATCGACGCATTCCTCCTTTAATTTTACTAAACTGTTTACCATCTCAGTATAGCGCTTTCATTAATGGAGGTTAAGGGTTGACTTTTATGAATTGTGTCATGACCCTGGCCGAAGGCAAAGAAAAAAAACACCGGTAACGATTAAAATCGTTATCGGTGCTTGATAGTGCGGCAAAGAGGATTCGAACCTCCACGGTCTAAACGACCACAAGATCCTTAATCTTGCGCGTCTGCCAATTCCGCCACTGCCGCGTCAACATGTTATATATTATCAAGAACATCCCATGTTGACAAGCCCTTTTTTAAACTTTTTTCAGTTCGCCGGTAAATTTTATCTTCCCACCGCAATAACCGCAGCGGTAGCAGGCCGGGTTGAACCGCCGCCGGCGCGCGATCACCTTCCCGCACCGCTGGCACTGGTAGGCCCAGCGCAGGGGTTCGCGCCGCTTGGCCTTGCTGGTCGGCGGAGCGTAGCGTGAGCCGCCAACCAGGGCCAGGAGGGCCTGAAATTCCCGGTCGCGGTGACGGTAGCCGCTCCCCGCCAGGTGGAGGTGGTAGTGGCAGAGCTCGTGGAGGACGACCTTCTTCAGGTTGGCCAGGTCGAACTCGGTCAGCATCAGCGGGTTAATGTCGATGTGGTGGTCGTCCAGGTGGTAGCGGCCGCCGGTGGTCTTCAGGCGCGGGTTGAAGATCACCTGGTGGGTGAAGGGCCGCTCAAAGTATTTCAGCGACCACTGCTTGGTCAGCGCCTGCAGCTCAGCGTTAGTCATCTTGCTGCCCCTTTGGCTTGATCATCGTCAGCTGGATCCGCTCGCGGGCCAGGTCGACCGATTTGACCCAGACGGTCACGATGTCGCCGACCGCCACCTGGGAGCGCGGCTCGACCAGCCGGTTTTGCTTGGTGAACTGGGTGCGGTGGACCAGGCCGTCGTGCTTGACACCGAGGTCAACGAAGGCGCCGAAGTCGACCACGTTGCGGACCGTCCCCTGCAGCTCCATCCCCGGCTTGAGGTCTTCGATCGTCAGCACGTCGGTCCGCAAGAGCGGGGCCGGCATCGTGTCGCGCGGGTCGCGGCCCGGCTTGGCCAGGCTATTGATGACGTCCTTGACGGTGATCAGGCCGGCCCCGTCGGTCACGAAGGCCTGCGGGTCGAGGGCGGCCAATGCCTGCTTGGCCGAATCGGTCCCCAGGTCCGCCGCCGTCAGCTTAGCCGCCACCAGCACCTGCTTGGCCAGCGGGTAGCTTTCCGGGTGGACCTCGGTGTTATCGAGCGGGTTCTCGCCGCCGCGGATCCGCAGGAAACCGGCCGCCTGCTTGTAGGCCTTCGGTCCCAGCCGCGGCACCTTCAGCAGTTGGCGGCGGTTGGTGTAGGCCCCCTTCTCCTCGCGGTAGGCAACGATCTCCTTGGCCACCGCCGCGCTGAGGCCGGCAACGTGGGTTAAAAGCGCGGCGCTGGCGGTGTTGAGGTTGACGCCGACCCGGTTGACCGCCCGCTCGATCACCGCCGCCAGCTCGGCCTTGAGGGCAGCCTCTGGCAGGTCGTGCTGGTACTGGCCGACCCCGATCGCCTGCGGGTCGATCTTGACCAGCTCGGCCAGCGGGTCCTGGAGGCGGCGACCGATGCTGATGGCGCTCCGCTTTTCGACGGTCAGGTCGGGGAACTCGGCCCGCGCTTCCGCCGAGGCCGAGTAGACCGAGGCGCCGGCCTCGTTGACGATCACGTAGCTGACCGGGCGGGCGAGCTGCTTGATCGCCTCGGCGACGAACTGTTCGGACTCACGCGAAGCGGTCCCGTTGCCGATCGCCACCGTTTCGACCCGGTAGTCCTCCAGCAACTGGATGAATTCCCCCATCGCCGCCTGGCGCTTGCCTTCCGGCGCTGGCTTGTGGGGGTAGATCACCGCCACCTTGACCAGCTTACCGTTGGGGTCAAGCACCGCCAGCTTGCAGCCGGTCCGGTAGGCCGGGTCAAAGCCGAGCACCACCCGCCCCTTGAGCGGGGCCTGCATCAGTAGGTGGTAGAGGTTCTCGCCGAAGACCTTGATCCCCTGCTCGTTGGCCATCGCGGTCAGGTCGTTGCGGACCTCGCGCTCGATCGCCGGCAGCAAGAAGCGCTTGTAGGCGTCGGCGGCCGCCTTGGCAACCAGCGGGGCACTCGGGGCGGCCTCGTGCTTGTTGATGAGGCGGAAGTTGAGGTAGTTTTGCACCGTGGCGGCGTCGAGGGCCAGCTTGACCCGCAAAACGCCCTCCTTTTCGCCGCGGTTGATCGCCAGCACCTGGTAGGAGTCGAGCCGGCGGACCGGTTCGCTGAAGTCGTAGTACTGGCGGTAGACCTGGCGCTCGTCCTTTTCCTCGCCGTCCTTCTTGACCGTTACCGCCAGCTGGCCCTGCTGCTGGGCGAAGTTGCGCAGCCAGGCGCGGACGGTGGCCAGCTCGCTGATCCCCTCGGCGAGGATCTCGTGGGCCCCGGCCAGAGCGGCAGCCGGATCGGTGATCTCTTCGGTGACAAACTCAGCCGCCTTTTCGGCCGGGTCCTGATCGGCGTAGGTCAGCAGCCAGTTGGCCAGCGGCTGGAGGCCGGCTTCGCGCGCCTTTTGCGCCTTGGTGCGCCGCTTTTGCTTGTAGGGCAGGTAGAGGTCCTCGACGGTGGCCAGGTCGGGCGCGGCCGTGATCTTAGCCTCCAGGGCCGGGGAGAGCTTGCCGGCGGCGCTGATCGCCTTGAGGACGGTTGCCTTGCGGGCAGCGAGCTCGGACTGCCGGTGGGCGGTCTCCTGGATTTCCTGGAGGGCTACTTCGTCGAGCACCCCGGTTTGTTCCTTGCGGTAGCGGGCGATGAAGGGGATCGTGTTCCCCTCGTCGAGGAGGGTCAAGGCGGCCTTGACCTGCCAGTGCTTGTATTTCGGCAGGGCTTGGGCAACGCCGGTGATGAATTGTTCGTCCATGAAATGTTTCCTTTCAGTTGTGTAGAAAAGTGGCCTCCGGGGAACAGCTTGCCGGGAGACTGGAACGGGGTGGGCCTCCGCTCCAGAAAATTGCGGGATCGTGACGATGGCGGGCACAACTTTGAGCCTCTCCGGGTCTCAAAGCTTGGCCTTTCACAAGGCGGTAAACCGCCAAGTGAAATTTCGCCATCTTGACCCGCATTTTCCTCCGCTCCGGCCGGTGGTACCAATGTAATTTTTGTGGTTTTTCGGGTAAATTTATCTTGAGTTGAAAATAAGGCCACTCTGCTGGGTGGCCTTATTTTAGCTTAATTTCTGTAATCATTAGCCGCAAGCAAAACAATAATAAGGGTGTTTTTCGCTCATTCCGGGAAGGCCGTAGTACCAGAAGTGACCATCCAAGCAAACGCGGTACTCCTTGTGTGGCACCCCACCTTCAATCGGATCGCGAAGGTACTGGATCGCCGGCTGAAGCTTGTAACCCAACGGGGCGGCGCGAAGATGGCGTGGGCGCGGATCGTGGGTCTTCCAAGCCCGGTCGACTACGGCAACGCCCCACTTGGCAAAGTAACGCTCCTTTGCCGACGGAGGAAGCCAGCCACGGGGTGGTAACTTCCATTCCTTAAAGTATAAAGGGGCAAAATAAACTTTGTACTTGGTACTGTGATGGTAGATGAGATAGAACTGACCATTCATTGCCATGGGAATTCCCCTCTTTCGGAGACAAAAGCGACCGTAATGGTGGCATCCACAAATCGTGGCGTTAGTAAAAATCTCTGTCCGTTACTATCCAAAAAACAAACTTCTGCGGCCTAGGATGACATAAAGTTGCATCCCCCTCTCCCGCTCAGCGGTTGTGGCCTTATCACAAGCAGAAGCCGGTACCTACTACCGTCGCCGGGGCCGGAGCGGAGCGAAAATGCGGGCCAAGATGGTGAAATTGTTCTTAGCGGTTTACCGCTTAGAACAAGGCCAAGCTTTGAGACCCGGAGGAAGCTCAGCGGTTCGCCATTCGCCAATCTCTCGTCGCGAAGCTCCTCGTTCTTGGATGGCTATCGCATGGAATGTTTCTAAGCCTGAGCGCTCCTTTTAGTCGCTCTCAGACTAAGTAACATTCGCAAAGTTGTGCCCACCATCGTCACGGCCCGCAATTTTCGCGGAGCGGAGGCCCCATTAGTAAGGTAGCCGTCACCATGCCGTTTGTGGCCCACTAACAAACTGAAGCCAGTCAACCACTACCGCCGCCGGGGCTGGAGCGGAGCAGACCCGGGGGTCCAGGGGTGAAATTTCACTTGGCAATTTATTGCCTAGTGAAAGGCCAAGCTTTGAGACCCGATTGGGGCTCAAAGTTGTGCCCACCCCGTTCCGATCCCCCGGAAGTTGCGGAGCTCCAGCCCCCACCCGCAAGGTAGTAGTCACCAAGCGCAAGCTAGCGCCACCACTCGTCGCTTGGCGCCACCGGCAAGTGCCGCTTGTGCCCGGTCCGCCGGTACCAACCCTCGATCTTCTCGGCGGCGACCGCCTCGACATCCTTGCCCTCGAGGTAGTCGTCGATCTGGCGGTAGGTCACGCCAAGCGCCTGCTCGTCCGGCAGGGCCGGCCGGTCCTCTTCTAGGTCGGCGGTCGGCGTCTTCTCGTAGAGGGCGGCCGGGGCGTGCAGTTCCTCCAAGAGGGCGCGGCCCTGGCGCTTGTCGAGACCGGCCAGTGGGGTCAGGTCGGCCCCGCCGTCACCGAACTTGGTGTAAAAGCCGGTCACCGCCTCGGCGGCGTGGTCGGTGCCAATCACCGCCCCGCGGTGGGCGCCGGCGATCGCGTACTGGGCGATCATCCGCTGGCGGGCCTTGATGTTGCCCTTGTTGAAGTCGGAGATTTCTTCATCAGTCGCGTTCAGGGCCGCCACCATCGCGTCGGTGGCCGCCTTGATGTTGACCCGGTCGACCTGGTCGGGGTGGATGAAGTCGTTAATCGCCCGCATCGCGTCGGCCTCGTCGGCCTGTTCCCCGTAGGGCAGGCGGACGGCGATGAAGCGGTAGGCCGCCTCGCCGGTTTCTGCCCGCAGTTCCTCGACCGCCAGCTGGGCCAGCCGCCCGGCCAGAGAGGAGTCCTGGCCGCCGGAGATTCCCAGCACGAGGGTCTTCATCCCGGTCGTTTGCAAGTAGTCCTTGATGAACTGCACCCGGCGGGCGATTTCCTGCTTGGGGTCGATGGTTTCCTTGACCCCGAGGGCCGCAATGATTTCTGCTTGCATCTTAGTCATTCTTGTCGTCCTTTCCCAGCTGGTCAACGAAGCCGTGAATCTGCTCGATCAGCTTCATCTTGTTGTCGTAGCACTTTTGCGAGAGGTCCACCGGGTAGACCTCGGGGTTGAGGTCGCGCTTGTACTCGTCCCAGAGGCGGTCGAGCCGCTCGCGGTGGGAGTGCTTGATCTCCTCCAGGCTCGGCTCGTCGTAGACCTGCTCGCCGTCAACGAAGATGTCCTTTAACAGCGGCCGGGCCACGAAGTCGGTCACCGTCTTGTGGAGGAAGGTGAACTGCGGGTCGAACATGTAGAGCGAGTCCTTCTTGCGCGGGTCCTCGTCGGCCAGGGTGACGTAATCGCCCTCGCTCTTGCCGTCGGCGCGGTCGGTGATCCGCCAAACCTGGTGCTTGCCCGGGGTCGAAACCTTGGTGACGTTGTTGGACAGCTTGATCGTGTCGACCATCTGGCCGCTCTCGTCCTCAACCGAGACCAGCTTGTAGACGGCGCCGAGGGTCGGCTGGTCGAAGGAGGTGATCAGCTTGGTGCCGACCCCCCAGGCGTCAATCTTGGCCCCCTGCATCTTGAGGTTCTGGATCGTCTTTTCGTCGAGGTCGTTGGAGGCGTAGATCTTGGCCTTGGTGAAGCCGGCCTCGTCCAGCATCTTGCGGACCTTCTTGGAGAGGTAGGCCATGTCACCGCTGTCGATCCGGACCCCCTGGAAGTTGATCCGGTCGCCGAATTCCTTGGCCACCCGGATGGCGGTCGGCACCCCGCTCTTCAGGGTGTCGAAGGTGTCGACCAGAAAGACGCAGTCGTGGTGGGTCTCGGCGTAGGCCTTGAAGGCCTGGTACTCGTCGCGGTAGGTCTGGACGAGGGCGTGGGCATGGGTGCCGGAGATCGGGATGCCGAAGAGCTTGCCGGCGCGGACGTTGCTGGTGGCGTCGAAGCCGCCGATGTAGGCCGCCCGGGTGCCCCAGAGGGCGGCGTCAAACTCCTGGGCCCGCCGGGTGCCGAATTCCATCAGTAGCTGGTCGCCGACGACCGCCTTGATCCGCGAGGCCTTGGTGGCGATCATGATCTGGAAGTTGATGATGTTCAGAAGCGCCGTTTCGACCAGGGTCGCCTCGAGGAGGTTCCCCTCCACCTGGAGGAGTGGTTCGTGACTAAAGACCAGTTCCCCCTCGACCATGCTGCGTAGGGTGCCGGTGAAGCGGAAGTCGGCCAGGTAGTCGAGAAAGTCGGGCGCAAACATCCCCGTCGACCGCAGGTAGTCGAGGTCGCTCTTGGAAAAGCGGAGGGCGCGCAGGTAGCGGATGATGTGGTCGAGGCCGGCAAAGACCGCGTAGCCGTTCTTGAAGGGCATCTTGCGGAAGAAGGCCTCGAAGACGACGTGGCGGTCGGCCAGGCCCTGCTTCCAGTAGGTCTGCATCATCGTCAGCTCGTAGGCGTCGGTGTGTAGGGTAATGCTATCGTCGGGATGCAAGTATTGCATGAATGATTTTCCTCTCAAATCTCTCTATCCTCAGGGTTCCCGGAAGCGGGGTGGCCCCAAGGGTTACTTTTCAAGCACAAATTCAAAGCGGTTGCCCACGTACTGGGAGTGGACGTATTCGAAGGGCCGGCCGTCCTGGAGGTAGGACACCTGGTTCATCCGCAAGAGGGCGTCGCCGCGGCGGATCTCCAAAAACTCGGCAATCCGCTCGGTGGCGCTGATCGCCGACACCGCCTGGGTGGCCCGGCCCGGGTAGAGGTGGGCCTTGTCCGCCAGGGTCTTGAAGAAGGAGCTGGTGATCTCCTCCTTGCTAAAGCCGGTGATCAGAGAAGCCGGAATGGTGGCCGCCTCGTAGCAGATCGGTACCTCGTTGCCGTAGCGAATCCGCTCCATCCGCAGCACCTTTTCGTCGGGCTTTAGCTGGAGGGTTTCGGCCTCGTTTTGCGAGGGGAAGGTCAGGTGGTAGGAAATCGTCTTGCTCGACGGCGTCTTGCCCAGGGCCAGCATCAGCTCGGTAAAGCTGGTCACCCCGGCCATCTTTTCCTGGACCTTGCTGTTGGCAACGTAGGTCCCCGCCCCCACCCGGCGCTCGAGGATGCCGTCGTCGACCAGGGTCTGGATTGCCTGGCGCAGCGTCATCCGGCTGACGCCAAACTCGGCCGCCAGCTCGCGTTCGGCCGGAATTTTGTCGCCGACCTGCCACTTGCCGGCCTCGATGTTTTCCCGCAACTCGTTGTGGATTTTAATGTATACCGGTGATCCCATCCGGGCCACTCCTTTCACGCTCACGTTAGGTTAATAGTATTTTACCACTTCCCCGGGGTGACCGGCGGAAATTATCTAGACCACCCGCGTGACCGCTCAATCCGCCACCTTCACCCTGCTCAGGGCGGCCAGCCACTGGGCCGTCCCCGCGTCGATCCCGGCCGGGGCGGTGAAGGGGAAGGGGGCCAGGAGGGCGGCCACCCGCCGCCAGTCGATCTTTCCATTGACCAGGAGCTGGCCGGTCAACTGCTGGGCCAGGGCGGCGGTGGCCGCCGGCTTGGCCTGCAGGAGGGTCAGGGCCGCCGCCTGGGTGGCCAACAGCGCTGCGATCCGGGCGGCCAAAGCGGCCCCGTCCGGTAGGTTCTTCACCAACCGCCGCTGCTTGAGGGGGATCGCCGGCAGCTCGCGGGCGATGAAGTAGCTGAGCAGCGGCCAGCCCGCGCTCAGCTGGTAGTAATACTGCCAGGGCACCTGGCCGCGGGTGCGGTCAAGGGCCCCACGGACGGCGGCCGCCCCGTCCCCGCTATCGAGCAACTCTGGGGTCAGCTCCTGGAGGAAGCGCTGGAGGGTCTCTTGGCTCTCCTTGGGGAGGCGCTTCTTGCTGGTCAGGGCAAAGCGGACCAGCAAGAAGTCGCCCGCCTGCTCCTCATCAATCTCTTGGCCCCCGCTGCGCCGGCCCCGCTGCTTGAGCGTTTTTTGGTGCACCTGGCGACTAGCCTTGGCGAACTGTCCCTGCTTTGGCATCGTTCTTCCTTCCTTTCCGTGCTGGAGATAACAAAAAAGCCGCCCCGCAGGACGACTTTGTCAGTTGGGCTAGCTGGATTCGAACCAGCGCATGACGGTACCAAAAACCGTTGCCTTACCGCTTGGC
>CALVGV010000030.1 GCA_944327195.1 uncultured Limosilactobacillus sp. | reverse complement strand
GGCGCACACCAATCGAGATCTTCCTGCTTAATTTACGTCATTAAATTCGTTCAAGTTATTTCTTGCAATCTGCCATTTTGTAAACCAGTCATTAAAATAATAATTGTAATGCATGCAACTGGCTGCATAATCGCTGAACCAATTGGGGGAGTAGGGACGGATGCTGCATATTTTCACCAAAATCCGCCGATTTCTGTGAAAACAAAATTCGAGTTTTCATCGAATTCCTCTTTGCTTTTCAACGAAATCAAACCCGCCGGTGCCCGTTTTAACGGTGAAAAAAAGTCCGTGCCCATGATTTTCAATTACCGGGGATGGCCACTTGGCGGCAAATTTTGCTGGGAACCGAATGCCTGATCGCAAGAAAGGGTGAGCCGCTTTGGCGGGACAAGCAGCAAGGCTGGTCAGCTGTGGGCAAAATAAAAACGACCGGAAAGCCCGGTCGTTGGGGGAGGGGAATTACCACTGAGAGCATGAAAAAACGGGGCCGGGAATTTCCCGGCCCCGTTGAGTAGGGGGCTTAGGCCTTAACTTCTAATCGGCGCTCGCGGCGCTTTCGCCGGTAGGCAAAGGTGCCAACACCCGCCAGGGTCACGAGGCTGATGCCCGCGCCGATCAGCAGGTACGGCGGGGTGTAGGTGAGGGTAACCGTGTGGTGGCCCTTGGTGATCGGGATCGCCATCAGCGCCCCGGCCACCTTGACCGGCTTCACGGTCTTGCCGTCCACCGTTGCGTGCCAGCCAAGGGCGTAGGGGATAGTGGTCATCAGCACCTGGTGCTTCTTCTTAATCGTCACCGTCCCCTTGATCTGGTTGCTCTTCCAGCTCGTCACCTTCAGTGGCTCCTGCTTGAGGGTTTGGTAACTCTGCTTAAAGGCCTTGGTGTTGAGGCGGTAGAGGCTAACGTTTTGCAACCAGAGCGAGGCCTTCTTCAGCACGATCGTCACCCGGACCTTCTTGCCCTTGGCGTGGTCGGCGATCGTGGCCACCACCGTGCTCTGGTAGGTGGCGTACTGGCTCAGTTCCTTGCCGTTGAGGTAGATGGTGGCGTTGTCCTTGAGGGCGGCGCCGATCGTCAGGTAGTAGGGGTCGTTGCTGGTTGGCTTGATCGTCAGGGTCAGCTTGGCCGGGGCCAGCAGGTTGACCCGCTTGACCGTCGTCCCGGTGATCTTGGTGCTGGTCGAGAGGTTGGCGAAGTTGACGTGGTCGAAGTTCTGCACGCTAAAGAGCTTGCTTGAGGCCCCCTTGCCGGCCAGGGTCTGGTAGAGCTCCGACTGGTAGGCCAGCGGGTCGAGGGTTGACGAGGAGAACTTCTTGATCGCCGCGCTGGCCCCGAAGGCGATCGGCAGGGCCCACTTATTCTTGCGGATCGTCACCAGCTTGGTCTTGGTGACCGTTTTTTGCCGCTTCCAGTCCGGTCGGTTGGCGGTCAGCGGCAGCACCTGGTTGCCGCTACTGTCCTTGCCGGAGTTGCGGGCGCTCATCAGGTACTTGAAGCCGAGCAGGGAGTCGGTGACCGGAGTCCCGTTGGAGTAGGTGATGTAGCCGTCGCCGGCCGGCTGGCCGATCAGCTGGGCAAACTTGGAGACGGTCGGTTCCATCGTCGAACCGAAGTGGTCACCGGAGAAGAAGTCGGCCTGCATGGTGTCGTCCTTGGTCCGCATGAAGTTCTTGGCCACCCGGTAGAAGCCGGAATCGACCTTCTTCAGCTTTTCGACCGCCTTGTCCAGCGCCAGGGTATAGTTGGCAAACTGGGCCTGGCTGACGTAGGAGATGTTGTTGAGGGCGGTCGTGGCGTTGTAGCCACTATCGAAGAGGGCCAGGGCCACCAGGGCGTAGGTGAAGGCCGGCAACTGGCGGTGCTCCAGGTTGAGGCAGACGATCGCTGCCAGCGCCAGGGCGAGGCCGACCGCCACCTGGGTGGTGGTGATGTAGTCAACCTTCTTGGTTAACCACCAGGCGGTTGCCGCCACCACCAGGGTGATTAGGGCCAGGAAGCTCGTTTGCGGCTTGCTGATCCGGTAGCCCGGCTGGAAGGTCAGCGCCGCCAGCCAGACGATCCAGAAAGACAGTAGGTAGGAGAAGCGGGCCGGGTACCAAACCGGGAACTGGCCGAGGTGCCAGAGGAGGTCGAGCGGCTCGACGAAGAAGGAGGCGACCAGGAAGGCGGCCACTAGCCCGGCGATCACCCGCGAGCGGATCCGTTCGGCACGCTGCCAGAAGTAGAGCAGGGCCGCCAGGGTGATCAGCATCCCGACGTAGATGTTGGCCTGGCCGCTTGGCATCTGGTTGAAGTTGAAGCTGCCCGGCACCAGCTTGGCGATCTGCTTGAGCGGGTTGTACTCAAACTGCCACTTGAAGCTGGTGCTGGTGTAGGTTCCCTTGCTCTGGGTGAGGGCGAAGACCGTCGGCAAGAGGACGACCGCCGCCAGCAGGGCGCTGGTGAGCGAGGAGAGCAGGTAGGTGCGGACGATCGCTCCAACCTGACGCCGCGGGTGGGGTTCCCGGCTCAGCTGCCAGATTAAAAAGAGGATCGTGAAGAGGGCGACCATCCAGGCCATGTAGTAGTTGTCGATCATCAGTAGGGTCAACCAGCCGATGTAGGGGAGGGGACTCTCCTGGCGGCTGATCTTCAAGAGCCCGTAAACCACCAGCGGCAGGAGAGTCAAGACGTCCAGCCAGAGGAGGTTCAGCGAGTTGGCCACCATCCAACCCATCATCGAATAGGCCGGGGCAAAGATCAAAAGCCGCGGCCCCTCCTGAATGCCTTCCCGCTGCAGGAGCCAGCCCAGCGACAGCGAGGCCAGACCATACTTGAGCAAGAGCAGGAGCAGGATTCCGCTGGTCAGCCACTGCTTGGGGAAGAAGAGCAGCACCAGGTTGAGCGGGCTGAAGAGGTAGTAGGCGTTGGTTCCCCACATCTCGCCGCCAAAGCCCTTGGAAAAGGAGTAAAAGAGGCTGCTGGGGTGGTGGAGGAGGCTGGTCCGCAGGTAGGCGAAGAAGTCGACGTACTGCTGGCCGAGGTCAACGGTTAGAATCGAGCTGGAACCAAAGGGCGCCATCCCGCGGCTAGCAAAGTAGGTCCCCATGATCAGAATCTGGACGGCAAAGCAGGCCAAGAGGTAGCGCTGGTTGGTGACGAAGCGTTTCAACAAGGTAAAAAGTTCCTCCTTATAATAGTAGGATCAAATTGGTTTTGGGGGCCTTCCGCTGATGGCGCCCCCCGGGCGGGCAGGGGACCTGCCCAGCTTCCATTTCACACTGTGATTGAAATGCACAATTGCAATCCATTATATACTGTTTGCCCCCAGCCGCGGGGCTTTTGGCAATGAATTAAAAATTTCCTAAAAGGCCTGTCACAATCGTGAGAAGGATAGTAAGATTGAGGGGATAATTAATGAGCGAGGTGCGGGACCGAAAAATTTTTGGTACACTTAATGCATTCTGGCTAAGGAGAGTTGACGTTGAAATTGTTTAAACGATTTAAAGGAATCTTCGGCCGCCGGGACCGCGGGGAGAAAACCTCCCAGTCGGCGATCCCCTTCCGGCTGAATTTTTTGCTCTGGGTTGTGGCCCTCTTGCTCCTGGCATTAGGGGTGCGGCTCTTCTACCTCCAGGTCTTGAACGGGACCTCCTACAAGGCGCTGGTTAAGCAGTCGGACACGACCACCGAAACCAGCAACGTCCAGCGGGGGATGATCTACGATAGTACCGGCAAGGTCCTGGTGGGGAACCAGAGTCACCAGGCGATCACCTACACCAAGGGTGAGGACGTCACCGACGCCGAAATGTACAAGATCGCCAACCAGCTGGGGAGCTACATCACGGTGTCGACGGCAAAGCTGACGACCCGCAATGAAGAGGACTACTACCTCGGCTCCTCCGCCCGCCTCAAGAAGGTTGAAAAGATGGCCGGAATCAAGTCCAGTTCGGACTCGGCCTACAACAAGGCGATCAAGTACCTCGAAAAGCACCCGAGCGTCTACAAGCTAACCAGTTCCCAAAAGAACAAGGCGATGATCTACGCCACGATGACCGGGGCCTACTCGCTCTCAACGGTCAACATCAAGGCCACCGGGGTCACCGCCAGCGAACTGGCCAAGGTCGGTGAGCACCTGAGCGAAATGGACGGGGTCAAGATCGGCACCTCCTGGACGCGGAACTACCCGCAGGGGACGGCCTTCAAGACCCTCCTCGGGACGGTGACGACCTCCGGGCTGCCGAGTGACAGCGAAAACACCCTCCTGGCCGAGGGTTACTCGCGCAATGATAACGTCGGGGCCTCCTACCTGGAAAGCCTCTTCCAGTCGACCCTGGCCGGCTCAAAGAAGAAGACCGAGGTTTCCTCGTCTGGTTCGAGCACCAAGTCCAAGATCACCTACGCCGGGCAGAAGGGGAACAACGTCGTCTTGACGATCAACGCCAAGTTCCAAAAGAAGGTCCAAAGCATCCTCGAGAATAACTACACCAGCGGGATCTCCAATTCCTCTGGGGTCTACGCCGTCGTGATGAACCCGAACACCGGGGCAATCTACGCGATGGCCGGGATCGATCGCAACGTCAAGACCGGGAAGAAGACCACCGACGAAATCGGGGCCATCAACCACGCGATCGTTATAGGGTCGGTGGTTAAGGGGGCAACCGTGATGGCCGGGCTGATGACCGGGGTGATCACGCCGTCCAACAATACCCTGACCGATGTGCCGATCAAGCTGGCCGGGACCGCCTCCAAGACCTCTTGGTTCAACAAGTCGGGGAACGCCGACCAATCGCTGACCGCCGAAGAGGCGCTGGAAGTTTCCTCCAACTCCTACATGATGCAAATCGCCATGAAGATGGGGGGGATGACCTACTCCAGCGGGGCCCAAATCACGCTGAAGCCAAGCATCTTCACCAAGCTGCGCTACTACTTCAACATGTTCGGCCTCGGGGAAAAGACCGGGATCGACCTGCCGGGGGAAATCGCCGGTTACAAGGGGACGGCCAACCAGGCCCACATCGGGAACGCCCTTGACGAATCCTTCGGGAACTACGACGCCTACACGGTCATCCAGCTGGCCCAGTACATGTCGATCTTCGCCAACGGGGGTCGCAAGATGCAACCGTACATCGTTAAGCAGATCCGCAGCACCAACCCCGACGGGAGCCTCGGGAAGGTCCTTTATGAGGCCCAGCCGAAGGTTCAATCGGTAATTGACGCCCCAGCCTCCTACTTCAAGATCGTCCGCAAAGGGTTCTACCTAGTTACCCACGGGTCCAGTTCCTACGTTACCGGGAGTGCCCTCAAGAGCGTGACGCCGTCGATCTCGGCCAAGACCGGGACGGCCGAAACGGTGACGAACGGGACCGAAACCGAAACCCTCAGTTTCGTCGGCTACTCGCCGTCGTCCAACCCGCAGGTCGTGGTTGCCCTGGCCATTCCGGGGGCTTCGACGAGCGGGAGTAGCGGGATGAACACCACGATGGCCAAGGAAATCTTTGCCGCCTTCTGGAAGTACGTCAAGCACAACGACACCTCGTCGAGTTCGTCCTCGAGCGACTAGGCAGGGTGACAAGGAAAAATCCTTAACAAGTTCGGCCAAAGGGCTAGCCAAACCGGCCGAATGATGATATAGTTGTACGAGTTAGGGTTACGTTTAACGTATTCTCGTTAAAAATATAATTTAGTTTGGAGGTCAAGCTGATGCGCGTAAACATTACGATGGAATGCACCGAATGCCACGAGCGGAACTACTTGACGAGCAAGAACCGGCGGAACAACCCCGACCGGCTCGAACTCAAGAAGTACTGCCCACGCGAACGGAAGGTTACCCTTCACCGCGAAACCAAGTAATTAATTAGGGAGTCGTTCACTGAGCGGCTCCTTTTTGTGTTCCCCAATCCCGGGCGCTCGCGTTGGGGTGGGGGAGTTGGGGGACCAGTTTATTCCGGGCAAAAATCTCGTTTTCCCCGCTTTCATTCCCGTTTTCACGGCGGTTAGGGCTTGAACTAGCCGACCAAATTTGTGATAATTATTTTCTGTAAACGTTTGAAGAAGGAGAGAGAGATTTGACATATTCGAAAAAGGAGATGCGGCAGGCCTACATTGCCCGTTTACAGCAATTGGACCTCAACACCCGCTTGAAGGAACAGCAGGCCCTCGCCCAGCGACTCTACCTGACCGAGGCGTGGCGCAGCGCCAACACCGTTGCCCTGACCCTCAGCCAGTCGCTGGAGTTTGACACCGCCCCGCTGATCCTCCACGCTCGTCACAAGGGCAAGACGGTGGTCGTGCCCCGGACCCTGCCCCACCGGCAGATGGAGTTTGTGACCTTAACCGAGGAAACGACCTTCGCCGAGTCGAGCTTTGGCGTGCTGGAGCCGACCAACGGGGAGGTCCTCACCAAGGATCAACTCGACCTAATCGTGGTTCCCGGGGTGGCCTTTACCGCAAGCGGCAAGCGGCTCGGCTTTGGCGGCGGCTACTACGACCGCTACCTGGCCGATTACGCCGGCCAGACGATCGCCGTTGCCCTGACCATCCAGGTGGCCGAGGAGGACGAGTGGGCTGGCGAGGAGCACGACGTTCAGCTGAACCAGGTGGTTAGCCTGGTTGATTAGGAAGGAAAGGGACGCGCGATGAAAGCAGTTTGGCAAAAAGCCCCGCTCGCCTTTTGCCTGGTGGCGGTAATGGTCGTTGTTTACCTGCTGGTCTTCTTCACCGGCGGGGTGACGACCGTCAACCTCCTGCGCTGGGGGGCGCTCTACCCGCCCTTCGTGGCCGCGGGGCAGTGGTGGCGGATCATTACCGCCGGCTTTCTCCACCTCGGTTGGGAGCACCTCTTGATGAACGGGTTGACCCTCTACTTGATCGGCTACTACGTCGAGCAGCTCTTTGGTCACTGGCGCTTGCTGGTCCTCTTTTTGCTCAGCGTGATCGGCGGGAACCTGGCGAGCCTTGTCTTTGACCCGACGGTGATTGCCGCCGGGGCCAGCACCGGGATTTTCGGCCTCTTTGGCGCCTTCATTTTCCTCGGCAGCGAATACCGGGACAACGAGGCCGTTAGGTTGATGGCCCGCCAGTTTTTGATCCTGGTGGTAATCAACGTCGCCTTCGATCTGATCGCCACCAACGTTGGCCTAATCGCCCACCTCGGCGGCCTGCTGACCGGCTTTTTGGCGGCGGCCGTCGTCGGGGCGCCCAACCTGGGCCAGTTGTCGCCGGTCAAGCGCGGCCTCAGCGCCGCCTTGCTGGTGGTCCTGGCCGTACTCTTGATTGGAATGGGGCAATAGCATGAAGGAGATTACCCAGCTGCGGACCCTCTACGACGTCCAGCAGCTCCTCAAGCGCTTCAACATCTTTGTCTACGTTGGCAAGCGCCTCTGGGACATCGAGTTGATGGCCCTGGAAATCGATAACCTTTACCAGGCCAAGGTTATTGACCGCGACCTTTTCTTACAGGCAAAACTGGTGTTGAAAACCGAACACCGCAAGGAAGAAGAATACTTAGCACAGAAAGGAAGAGAAGAAGATGACGAATAAGAAGTTAATTGGGGTGGACCTCGGGGGGACCACGATCAAGTTTGCAATTTTGACCGCTGAGGGGGAAATCCAACAAAAGTGGTCGATCCGCACCAACATCCTCGACGAAGGCTCCCACATCGTGCCGGACATCATCGAGTCAATCAACCACCACATCGACCTCTACAAGATGAGCAAGGACCAGTTCATCGGCATCGGGATGGGGACGCCGGGGACGGTTGACCGCGCCAACGGGACGGTCATCGGCGCCTTCAACCTCAACTGGAAGACCCTCCAACCGGTCAAGGAACAAATCGAAGCCGGGACCGGGCTCAAGTTTGCCATCGACAACGACGCCAACTGCGCCGGCCTGGGCGAACGCTGGAAGGGGGCCGGTAACGATGGGGACGACGTTGCCTTCATCACCCTCGGGACCGGGGTCGGCGGCGGCCTGATCGCCAACCGCCAACTCCTCCACGGGGTCGGTGGCGCCGCCGGTGAAGTCGGCCACATCATCGTGCAACCGGGCGGCTACCTCTGCACCTGCGGCAACCACGGCTGCCTGGAACAATACGCCTCGGCAACCGGGGTCGTTCACCTCGCCCAGGACCTGGCCGAGGAATACGAGGGCGACTCCCGCCTCAAGAAGATGATCGACGACGGCGACGAAATCACCTCCAAGATCGTCTTCGACCTCGCCAAGGAACACGACTACCTGGCCAACAAGGTCGTCGACAAGGTCTGCTACTACCTCGGCCTGGCCGCCGCCAACATCTCCAACACCCTCAACCCGGAATCACTGGTCATCGGTGGGGGCGTTTCGGCCGCCGGCGACTTCCTGCTCAAGCGGGTTAAGAAGAACTTCGACGAGTTCGCCTTCGCCACCGTGCGGACCTCAACCGTCCTCAAGCTGGCCGAACTCGGCAACGACGCCGGCGTGATCGGGGCCGCTTCCTTGGCCACCCAGTTTGCCTAAGGCTACTAAGGGGGGAGCAAGATGGTTCTCGCATCAGTTTCAACCGGGCTTCTGATCTTCGACGCCGTCATCATCGCCATCCTGGTGATCTGGCTGGGGGGCGCCGGGCTCAACCGTTGGCGGCGCAAGCGCTACGCCACGGTGATCGACCAGGAGGCCTTCCAGAAGGGCTCGCACCGCGCCCAGGTGCTCGATTTGCGGTCCAAGGACGAGTTCAACCGCGGCCACATCCTGGGGGCCCGCAGCATGCCGCTAGCCTACCTCAAGCAGCAAATTGGCGACCTGCGGGCCGACTTGCCAATCTACCTCTACGACGAGGGGATGACCCTGTGCACCCAGGGGGCGGCCTGGCTCAGCAAGCGCGGCTACAAGCAGGTCTACATCCTCGACGGCGGCTACGCCAAGTGGACCGGCAAAACGAAGAAGGCAAAGTACTAATCAAGCAATGGTGAAGGCGGCCGGGATCATCCTGGCCGCCTTTATTCATGTCCGCCGGCAAAATAAAAAGGCCCGGGAAAATTCCCGGACCAGGTGCTTAGAATTGGTGGGCGGAGCGGCCCTTGCGGACGGCGGCGCGACGGTTGGTGTCAAACTTTTCTTCGGTTTCTTCGATCGGCTTGACCACCGTCTTGTGGAAGGTCAAAACCCCGGTTGCCAGGGCCCCCAGGGTGGCGACGGCGCCGAAGAAGAAGCCGCGGGTGAATTGTTTCATCTGATTACCCCCATTCACTTGTTCTTGTTTTCATTATGCAATATTTGCGGCCGATTTTCCAGCCGCATCCCCAACGGAGGGAGGAATTTTCTGTGCAAAAAGTGCTCGCGATCGTTGGCCCGACCGCCGTCGGCAAAACGGCCCTCTCGCTCGAACTCGGCCGCCGCTTCAATGGTGAGGTGATTTCCGGCGATTCGATGCAGGTCTATTGCGGCCTCGACATCGGGACCGCCAAGGCGACCCCGGCCGAGCGGGCCCAACTGCCCCACCACCTGATCGACATTTGCCAGCCCAGCGACCGCTACTCGGTGGCCCAGTTCAAGGCGGCGGCCAGCGACCTGATTGAAAAGATTGGCGCCGCCGACCATTTGCCGATGATCGTGGGCGGGACCGGCTTTTACCTCCAGGCCCTGACCCACGCCCTGGCCCTGGGCAACGACCACTTCGACGACCAGTCGGCGGCGATCCGCCAGCGCTGGCACGCCGCGGCCAAGCGGGAGGGGAAGGAAGCGGTCTGGCAGGCCCTCAGGGACCAGGACCCGGCGGCGGCCGCCAAGATCCCGGTGGCCAACCTGCGCCGGGTGATCCGGGCGCTGGAGGTGATCGAAAAGACCGGCCAGCCCTTCTCGGCCCAGCCCCAGTTTGCCCCGGCCTACGACTTCTTCATCATCGGCCTGACGACCGCCCGGCCGGTCCTCTACCAGCGAATCAACGACCGGGTTGATCAGATGATGGCCGCCGGCCTACTGGAGGAGGCGCGGCGCCTGTACGAGGCCGGCGGCGAGGCCCTCCCGGCGGGGAAGGGGATCGGCTACCGCGAACTCTTTCCCTACTTCGCCGGCCAGGTCAGCCTCGAGGCGGCGGTCGAAAAGATCAAGCTTGATTCCCGCCACTACGCCAAGCGCCAGCTGACCTGGTTCCGCAATCAGGAGGACTGCCACTGGTTCGACCTGGTCGCGCACACGAACACGACTGCAGAAATCGAAGCGGCGGTTTCGGCCTGGTTAAAAAAATAAAGTCTGATCCGCTTTCATTAATAATCACCACCAAATTTGGAGAATAAATTGACTTGTTTTCCGATGGTGATAAACTAATACCAATTTCAAATAAGAAATGGCAATCACTACTGGTATTTGCGAGAAAGGAACTATACAAAATGACACGGCATGAGTATACCAAGGAAGAAGTTCACCAACTGATCAAGGACGAAGACGTTCGTTTCCTGCGGCTCGTTTTCACCGACCTCTTCGGCATGAGCAAGAGCGTGGACCTTCCGATCAGCCAACTCGACAAGTTGCTGGACAACAAGATCATGTTTGACGGCTCTTCGATCGACGGCTTCGTGCGGATCGAAGAAAGTGACATGTACCTCTACCCGGACATGGCAACGTGGCTGATCTTCCCGTGGGGCCAAGAACACGGCAAGGTCGCCCAGGTGATCTGCAGCGTCTACACGATCGACGGCAAGCCGTTTGCCGGTGACCCGCGCAACAACCTCAAGCGGGTGGTTGAAGAAATGAAGGCGGCCGGCTTCACCAACTTCAACATCGGGCCGGAACCGGAATTCTTCCTCTTCAAGACCGAAGACGGCAAGCCGACGATGGAAGTCAACGACCAGGAAAACTACTTCGACATGGAACCGGCCGACCGCGGCGAGGACTGCCGGCGCGACATCGTCTTGGCCCTGGAAAAGCTCGGCTTCTCGGTGGAAGCATCCCACCACGAAGTTGCCCCGGGCCAACACGAAGTTGACTTCAAGTACGCCGACGCCCTGGAAGCGGCCGACAACATCCAAATCTTCAAGACGGTGGTCAAGACGATTGCCAAGCGCTACGGCCTCCACGCCACCTTCATGCCGAAGCCGCTGTCCGGCGTCAACGGGTCGGGGATGCACATGAACATGTCGCTCTTCACCGACCAGGGCAACGCCTTCTTCGACGAAAACAGCGACCTGCAACTGTCCGAAACCGCCTACCACTTCCTGGCCGGGGTTCTCGACCACGTGCGGAGCTTGACCGCCATTTGCAACCCAGTAGTAAACTCCTACAAGCGGCTGGTGCCGGGCTACGAAGCCCCGGTTTACGTTGCTTGGTCGGCCTCCAACCGCTCCCCGCTGGTGCGGATCCCGGGGAGCCGCGGCCTGAGCACCCGCTTGGAACTGCGGTCGGTTGACCCGTCGGCTAACCCGTACCTGGCAATCGCCGCCATCCTGGCAGCCGGCTTGGACGGGCTCAAGCGCAACCTGACCCCGGCCCCGGCGGTTGACGAAAACATCTACAAGATGACCGCCGCCCAACGCAAGGAAAAGGGGATCAAGGACCTGCCGGACACCCTGCACAACGCCCTCAAGAGTCTGGCCGAAGACGAAGTGATCAAGGCGGCGATGGGCGATCACCTCTTCGAAAGCTTCATGACGGCCAAGACCAAGGAATACGCCGCCTACCGGCTGAACGTTTCCAACTGGGAACGCGACCGGTACATGGAAAAGTACTAGTTTCTTTCAAAAAGCGAAATTGGCAGCGGCCACTTCGCTTTTTTTATTAAAATCGGCGAAAAGGCCACCCCGGGGGAATGAAAGCGGGTATAATTTAGGGCGGAGCCTAAATCGAAAGGAACGAATTCAATGAAAGGCATTATCTTAGCTGGTGGGTCCGGGACCCGCCTCTACCCGATTACCCGCGGGATCTCCAAGCAACTGATCCCGGTTTACGACAAGCCGATGATTTACTACCCGCTGTCAACCTTGATGCTGGCCGGGATCCGCGACATCCTGGTGATCTCGACCCCCGAATACCTGCCGCTCTTTGAGCACCTCCTCGGCGACGGCAAGGAGTGGGGGCTGAACTTCACCTACAAGGTCCAAGAACACCCGAATGGCCTCGCCGAAGCCTTTATTTTGGGCGAGGATTTCATCGGCGACGACTCGGTTTGCCTGATCCTCGGCGACAACATCTACTACGGGGCCGGCCTATCCGAGCTGGTTCAATCGGCGGCAAAGAAGACCAGCGGTGCCACCGTCTTTGGCTACCACGTCAACGACCCGGAACGCTTCGGGGTGGTCGAATTCGACGACCAGATGCACGCAGTTTCGATCGAGGAGAAGCCAGCCAAGCCGAAGTCGAACTACGCCGTCACCGGCCTCTACTTCTACGACAACCAGGTGGTCGACATCGCCAAGGGCATCAAGCCGTCGGCCCGCGGCGAGCTGGAGATTTCCGACGTCAACTCGGTTTACCTGGAGAAGGGGCAACTCGACGTCAAGCTGATGGGCCGCGGCTACGCCTGGCTCGACACCGGGACCCACGACTCGATGATGGAGGCAGCCAACTTCATCGCCACCGTTGAGAAGCGGCAGAACCTGAAGGTCGCCTGCCTCGAAGAGATTGCCTACCGGATGGGCTACATTGACAAGGACCAGTTGGTTAAGTTGGCCCAACCGCTGAAGAAGAACGACTATGGTCAGTACCTCCTGCGGCTGGCCGACCAAGCATAAGAGGGAAGGATAAGAATATTGGGAAAGTTAATCGTTAAGAACACCAATTTGCAAGACGTGAAACTGATCACCCCGGCCGTTTTCGGTGACCGGCGCGGTTTCTTCGAGGAAACCTACTCCGACCGCGACTTCAAGGCGGCCGGGATCGACTTCGACTTCGTCCAGGACAACCAGTCGCTCTCGACCCAAGCCGGCGTTCTGCGCGGCCTCCACTTCCAACGGGGCAAGGCGGCCCAAACCAAGCTGATCCGGGTCGTCACCGGCGCGGTGCTCGACGTGATCGTCGACGTCCGCAAGGGATCGCCAACCTACAAGCAGTGGGAAGGGTACTTGCTGACCGACAGTAACCACCGCCAACTCCTGGTTCCACGGGGCTTTGCCCACGGCTTCGTTACCTTGACCGACAACGTCAACTTCGTTTACAAGTGCGACAACTACTACGACGCCGAAGCCGACGGCGGGATCTCCTTCAAGGACCCGGACCTGAACATTGACTGGCCGATCGACCTCGATAAGGCGATCACTTCCGAGAAGGACGCCAAGCAGCCGTCGCTCAAGGAATTCGAGCAGGACAACCCGTTCGTCTACGATGAGATTTAAGGAGGAACCATGGCTGAAGAATACAAAAACATCATCGTGACCGGGGGGGCCGGTTTCATCGGCTCCAACTTCGTTCACTACGTTGTTAACTATCACCCGGAGGTCCACGTGACCGTGCTCGACAAGCTGACCTACGCCGGTAACAAGGCTAACCTGGCCGGCCTGCCGGAGGACCGGGTCAAGCTGGTCGTTGGCGACATTTGCGACAAGGAACTAGTCGACTCGCTGGTCAAGGACGCCGACGCGGTCGTCCACTACGCCGCCGAGAGCCACAACGACAACTCGCTGATCGACCCGACGCCATTTATCCAGACCAACATCGTCGGCACCAGCGTCCTGATCAACGCCTGCCGCAAGTACGACGTCCGCTTCCACCACATCTCGACCGACGAGGTCTACGGTGACCTGCCGCTCCGCGAAGACCTGCCGGGGCACGGCGAGGGCCCGGGCGAGAAGTTCACCCCGGACTCCCCGTACCGGCCAAGCAGCCCCTACTCATCATCCAAGGCTAGCTCCGACCTGCTGGTCCGCGCCTGGGTGCGCTCCTTCGGTTTGCGGGCGACGATTTCGAACTGTTCGAACAACTACGGTCCCTACCAACACATCGAAAAGTTCATCCCGCGGCAAATCACGAACATCTTGTCCGGGATCCGGCCGAAGCTCTACGGCACTGGCAAGAACGTCCGCGACTGGATCCACACCAACGACCACTCGCGCGCCGTTTGGACGATCCTGACCAAGGGGAAGATCGGCGAAACCTACCTGATTGGGGCCGACGGCGAGAAGAACAATAAGGACGTTCTCGAGCTGATCCTCGAAATGATGGGCCAGCCGGCCGATGCCTACGACCAGGTCAAGGACCGGCCGGGCCACGACCTCCGCTACGCGATCGACGCCACCAAGCTGCGGACCGAGCTCGGCTGGGAGCCGGAGTTCACCGACTTCGAGTCCGGCCTCAAGCATACCATCAACTGGTACACTGAGCACCGCGATTGGTGGGAGGCCGAGAAGGCGGCCGTTGAGGCCAAGTACGCTAAGAACGGTCAATAGGCAAAAATAAGCAACTGAAGAAGCGCCCCGCAACCAGAAATCGGTTGCGGGGCGCTTGGCGTTTTTAGAGAATGCTGTCGCGGAAGAGGGCAACCACCCGGCCGAGGACGCGGACGTCGTCGAGGATGATTGGCTCCATCTGGTCGTTTTCCGGTTCGAGGCGGTAGTTGTGGGCCTGCTTGTAGAACCGCTTGCAGGTAACCTCGTTTTCGCTGGTCATCGCGATCACGACGTCGCCGTTGTTGGCGGTCTCTTGCTGGCGGACGATCACCTTGTCGCCGTTTAAAATCCCCATGTTGATCATGCTGTTGCCGCGGATGGTCAGCATGAAGAGGTCGTCGTTATCTTGGATCGTTGGTGGCACCGGGTAGTAGTCGGTGGCGTCTTCAATCGCCAGGATCGGCTGGCCGGCCGCCACGTCGCCGAGCAGGGGAATTTCGTTCTGGTGGGGCCGGATCCCAATCGCGGCCAGCCCCTCGGGGGTGATTTCCAGCGCCCGCGGCTTGGCCGGGTCTTTTTGCAAGAAGCCGCGGCGGATCAGGCGGTTGATGTGGCCGTGAACGGTCGACGTTGACGACAGGCCAACGGCATCACAAATTTCGCGAATCGTCGGCGGGTAGCCCTGGTCTTGCACGTGCTGGTGAATGAAGGCCAGGACCTCAAGTTGTTTTGGCTCGGAATTTCTTGGCATAGTCCTTCTCCTCTTTTGGTCCTTTGGTTTTTCGTACTGATATTGTAACATGCTTTCGTCAATTTGTAAAACATGCGTTCGCGGAATTCGCAAACTTGCAATCCGGCGCCGATTTGGTATCCTAGAGCTAGCAGAAAGCGAGGGGATCCCATGGCGGAATCAAAGGAACAAGACCAACTGTTAAAACGAATCAACGAGTTGGCCCACAAAAACAAAACGGTTGGTCTCACGCCGGCCGAAAAAAAGGAACGGAAAAAGTTACGCGACCAGTACCTGGCGAATTTCCGCGCCGCCTTCCGCTCAAACATTGAAATGATGCGGATTTACGACAAGGAGGGCAAGGAAGTCACCCCGGAAAAGGTTCGTCAAATTCAGCGCAAAAAGGGCCTGCGGGACGATTAATTGCCAAGTTAACCTTTTCAATTCCCCCGGGATTGTGTAAGATGGTAATGATTTAAATAAAGGGGGAAACGACTGTGGGTTTGACGATTGCCTTGGTAATCTTGGCCTTGATCGTTGGTATTGCGATCGGCTTTTTCGGGGCCCGGAAGTACATGGAAAACTACCTCCGCAACAACCCGCCGATTTCAGCGGACATGTTGCGGACGATGATGCTCCAAATGGGCCAGAAGCCGTCTGATAAGAAGTTGCACCAGATGATGCAAACGATGAAGAGTCAGGCGAAGAAAGCCAACAAGAAGTAATAAAAAAGGGGTGCCGCGGGGCACTCCTTTTTCTAGTTATTTGCAAACTGGTTAAAACTGGTCGTCCTTCGGCTTGGCCGGCATCTGGTACTTAAAGGTCGGGTCGAGTTGCTGGTCGAGCTGGTCGAAGGCGGCCTGGATCTCTTCTTCCAGGGCGGCCTGGTTCTCCTCGGTCAGGCGCAACTTACGGTCGATCTGGATCGGCTTGCCGATCGCCACCGCCCGCCGCTTGCGGGAGAAGAGCTTGACAAAGGAGAGTGGCCCCTGGTAGACGGCCGGCACCAGCGGGACCCCGGCCAGCTTGGCAATCACCAGGGCGCCCCCCTTGAGCTTGGCCGAGTAGCGCGAGCCCGAGGGGAAGATGATCGTCGCCAGGTCACTTTGCTTGAGCAACTTCACCGGGGTCTTGATTGCCGAGGGGCCGGGGTTGACCCGGTTGACCGGAAAGGCGTTGAGCTTGCGCAAAAAGTAGTTGGCAAACTTGCCCTTGAAGAGTTCCTCCTTGGCCATGAAGGCGAACTTCTTCGGGTAGATCGCCAGCGCCAGCAGAACCGGGTCCATCCAGGTCCGGTGGGGAGCAATCAGGATGTAGTTGCCCGCCGGCAGGTTTTCCTTGCCAACCACCTTTTGGCGGCCGTTAATCAGGGTTAAAAAGGGATTCACCAGGTGAACGAGAAAATCGTAAAGCATTGACAAACCTCACTACTTCAATTTAGGTTATTCTTATTGCACCATTATACAACAGTCGGCCACGCCGCGCATGCAAGGGAGGAAGCAATGGACGAAAAGCAACTCTTAAAGGAAAACGAACGGATTGACCAGCTGAGCGCCCAGGGGATCAGGATCATCCAGAGCCCGGAGGTGTTTGCCTTCTCGCTCGACGCCGTTTTGCTGGCCGACTTTGTCCGTCCCAACGCCAAGCCCCGCCTGAAGACGGTCGACCTCTGCGCCGGCAACGGGGCGGTTGGCCTCTTCTTGAACCGCAAGCTCGGCGGCGAGATCGTCGAGGTTGAGCTCCAGGAGCGCCTGGCCGACATGGCCCGCCGCAGCGTCGCCCTCAACGGCCTAACGGACCGCTACCGGGTGCTGACCCTCGACGTCAAGGAGGTTTACCGCCAACTGAAGAAGGACCAGTACGACGTCGTCACCTGCAACCCGCCCTACTTCACCAGCCGGCCGACCAGCGCCAAGAACCCCAACCCCTACCTGGCCTTGGCCCGCCACGAGCTGACGATTGACCTTGCGGGGGTGGTCGAAAAGATGAGCGGCCTGCTGAAGATGACCGGCAAGGCCTACCTGGTTCACCGGCCGGACCGGCTGGCCGAGATCCTGGCGACCCTGACCGCCAACCGGCTGGAACCGAAGCGGATGCGGCTGATTTACCCCAAGCCGGGACGGGAGGCCAACATGGTCCTGATAGAGGCGATCAAGGACGGCAAGCCGGGTGGCCTGCGGGTGGTGCCGCCGCTGGTGGTGGCCGACGAGCAAGGCAACTACCGGCCCGAGGTGGTGGCGATGCTCCATGGCCACTAGCTACTACATCTACGTTCTCCTCTGCGCCGACGGCAGCTTCTACTGCGGCTTTACCACCGACGTTGCCCGCCGCTTCGCCACCCACCAGCGCTTTCGCGGGGCCAAGTACACCCGGGTCAAGGCCCGCCACCCGCTGCGGCTGATCTACCAGCAGGCCTTCGCCAGCAAGCACGCCGCCCTGGCGGCTGAATACGCCTTCAAACACCAGTCGCGGGCCAAAAAGGAGGCCTTTTTGCGCGCCCACGGGGTCAAGTGGACCAAATGAAATGGCTTTCAATCCCGAAGTGGGGGTGCTATAATAATTAAACCGCAGTGGCATTGCGCCACTGTTAGGCCGGGGGCGGGGAGCGCCCGGCCAAGCGAGCACGACAACTGATAGGACACAAAGTTTGGAGGGCGAACGATGACAAAGATTATTGCTTACGGGATCCGCGAAGACGAGAAGCCGTTTGTGGCCGAGTGGCAAAAGGCGCACCCGGAGGTGGCGGTGACGATCACCACCGACCTGCTGCTCGATTCAACCGTTGACCAGGCCAAGGGCTACGACGGGGTGGTGGCCTTCCAGCAGGCCCAGTACACCGACAAGGTGTTGGCAACCCTGGCCGGCTACGGCATCCACTACCTGTCGCTGCGCAACGTCGGCGTCGACAACCTCAACCCGGCCGCCGTTAAGGCCAACGACTTCAAGGTGACCAACGTGCCGGTCTACTCGCCGGCGGCAATCGCCGAATTTTCGGTGACCCAGCTGATGAACCTCCTGCGACGGACCAAGGAATACTTCCACAAGTTTGCCCGCCATGACTACCGCTGGGCCCCGGAAATTTCCCAGGAACTCAACCAGCAGGTGGTCGGCGTGATCGGCACCGGCCACATCGGCCGGGTGGCAATCAACATCTACGAGGGCTTCGGTGCTAAGGTGATTGCCTACGACAAGTTCCACAACCCGGAACTGGAAAAGGAAGGCCTCTACGTGGATAGCCTCGACGAACTCTTCGCCCAGGCAACGGTGGTCACCCTCCACATCCCGCTCTTCCCGGAAACCGAGAACCTGCTTGACGCGGCGGCCTTCGCCAAGATGCGCGACGGGGTCTTCATCGTTAACGCCTCCCGCGGGCCGCTGATCGACGAGCGGGCCCTGATCGCCGCCCTCGATTCCGGCAAGGTGGCCGGGGCGGCGCTCGACGTGCTGGTGGACGAAACCAAGGTCTTCAACCAGGACCTGGCCGGCCAGGATATGACCTACCCGGAATTCTGGAACCTCGACAGCCGCGACAACGTGCTGATTTCGCCCCACACCGCCTTCTACACCGACGTGGCGGTGCAGAACATGGTGACCCAGAGTCTCGACGCCAACCTGAGCCTGATCGAGACCGGCAAGTCGGACAAGGAAGTCTCCTTCGACTAGGAACAATAATTAAGGCAAAAGATTGGGAGCGGGGGCTTGTCATCCCGCTTCCTTTTTTGTATACTAAATTTTGGTGTAAAAACCGAATTCACACCGTCCTGGATGGTTGAGGAAGTGCCAACTGGTGCCCCAGCCAGGTGAGGGGACGGGCGGAAAAACTACATTTTTGGAGGTATCTTTCATGTCTGTTGTTAGCATGAAGCAATTGCTTGAAGCCGGTGTCCACTTTGGTCACCAAACCCGTCGTTGGAACCCGAAGATGAAGCCGTTCATCTTCACTGAACGGAACGGCATCTACATCATCGACCTGCAAAAGACGGTTAAGATGATCGACCACGCCTACAACTACGTTAAGGACGTGGCCGCAAACGGCGGCGTTGTCCTCTTCGTTGGGACCAAGAAGCAGGCCCAAGACTCGATCGAAGAAGAAGCCACCCGCGCGGGTCAATTCTACGTTAACCACCGTTGGCTCGGGGGGACCTTGACCAACTGGAAGACGATCCAATCCCGGATCAACCGCCTCAAGCAACTGAAGAAGATGGCCGAAGACGGGACCTTTGACCGCCTGCCGAAGAAGGAAGTTGCCGTGCTGACTAAGCAACGCGAAAAGCTGGAACGCTTCCTCGGCGGGATCGAAGACATGCCGCGGATCCCAGACGTGCTCTACATCGTGGACCCACACAAGGAACAAATCGCGGTTAAGGAAGCCCAAAAGCTGAACATCCCGATCGTGGCCATGGTCGACACCAACACTGACCCGGACGACATTGACGTAATCATCCCGTCGAACGATGACGCCATCCGGGCCGTTCGCCTGATCACGGCAACGATTGCCGACGCCGTAATCGAAGGCAAGCAAGGGCAAGACGACCAACAAGCGGCTGAAGAAGCCCCGGCCGAAGACGCCGAAGTTACTGAGGACTCCTTGAAGGACCTCAAGGACAGCGTTGAAGGCAACAAGTAAAGATTGATCATACTTGGGCTGTTTTGCAGTTAGACCAGGAAGGCCTGAGTGCAAAGCAGCTTTTTTGAAACCAAATTAAGGAGAGATAGTCATGGCAATTAGCGCAAAGCAAGTAATGGAATTACGGAAGAAGTCGGGTGCCGGGATCATGGACGCCAAGAAGGCCCTCGTTGCCAGCGATGGTGACATGGACAAGGCAATGGACTTCCTGCGGGAAAAGGGGATTGCCAAGGCCGCTAAGAAGAGCGACCGGATCGCCGCTGAAGGGCTGACCGACATCGAAGTTGCCGGCAACACCGCCGCAATCGTTGAACTGAACTCGGAAACCGACTTCGTGGCCGCTTCCGACCCGTTCAAGGAAGCCCTCAAGAAGATCGCGCAACTCCTGGTTGACCAAAAGCCGGCCGACGTTGACGCCGCCCTGGCCCTGCCGGTTAACGGCGGGACGCTCAAGGATGACCTGATCTCCACCACCCAAAAGACCGGGGAAAAGGTTTCCCTGCGCCGCTTCCAACTGGTAGAAAAGCAAGACGGTGACTCCTTCGGGGCTTACCTCCACCAGGGGGGCCGGATTGCGGCCCTGGTTGTTCTGGAAGGGGCCGACGAAGCCACTGCCAAGGACGTTGCCATGCACGTTGCCGCCGTTAACCCGGAATTCATGACCCGCGATGACGTTGACCAAGCCCGCCTTGACCACGAAAAGAAGGTCTTTACCGAAGAGACCCTCAACGAAGGCAAGCCGGAAAAGATCGTGCCGAAGATTGTCGAAGGCCGGCTCAACAAGTACCTGGCCCAAATCTGCCTGGCCGACCAAGACTTCGTTAAGGACCCAGACCAAACGGTTGCCCAATACGTTGCTTCCAAGGGCGGCAAGCTGAAGGCCTTCGTTCGCTACGAAGTTGGTGAAGGGATCGAAAAGAAGGAAGCCAACTTGGCCCAAGAAATCAGCGAACAACTGAACAAGTAATAACTGATTAGGACGGGACGGACCGGGCCGTTGGGGCGGTGCGTCCCTTTTTTCAAATAGGAGGGACCAAAATGGCAGAAGTTAAGTACAAGCGGATCATCCTCAAGCTCAGTGGCGAGGCCCTCGCCGGCAGCCAAGGCTTTGGGATCAACCCACCAGAATTGAAGACCGTTGCCAAGGAGCTGAAGGAGGTTCACGACCTCGGCGTCCAGGTTGGGATCGTCGTCGGCGGTGGCAACATGTGGCGCGGGGTCACCGGGGAAAAGCTCGGCATGGAACGGGCCCAGGCCGACTACATCGGCATGCTGGCCACGATCATGAACGCCCTTTCCCTGCAGGACGCCCTCGAGGCCCTCGGGGTGGCCACCCGGGTGCAAACCTCGATTGAGATGCGCCAGATTGCCGAACCGTACATCCGGCGCAAGGCAATCCGCCACTTCGAAAAGGGCCGCGTGGTCATCTTTGCCGGGGGGACCGGGAGCCCGTACTTCTCGACCGACACCACGGCCGCACTGCGGGCGGCGGAAATCAACGCCGATGCCATCCTGATGGCCAAGAACGGCGTCGACGGGGTTTACTCGGCCGACCCGAACAAGGACAAGACGGCGGTCAAGTTCGACCACCTGACCCACATGGACATCATCAACAAGCAGCTCCACGTGATGGACTCGACCGCCAGCTCGCTGTCGATGGACAACAACATTCCGCTGGTGGTCTTCAACCTGAACACGGCCGGGAACATTCTCAAGGTCGTTAAGGGCGAAGCCATCGGGACGACGATTGAGGGGGACTAACATGACTGGAAAAGAAATCTTAGCAGAAGCAAAGGAGAAGATGGCCAAGTCCGGGGACGCCCTGAAGCGGACCCTGGCTGACATCCGGGCCGGCCGGGCCAACGCCAGCCTGCTCAGCCCGGTTCAGGTTGAATACTACGGGGCACCGACCCCGCTCAACCAGGTGGCCTCGATCACGATTCCGGAGGCCCGCCAACTGTTGGTGACCCCGTACGATAAGACCCTCCTCGAGGAAATCGAACGGGCCATCTATCAGTCCAACCTCGGGCTGACGCCGCAAAACGACGGGACGGCAATCCGCCTGATCATCCCGCAACTGACCGAGGACCGGCGCAAGGAACTGGTTAAGGACGTCAAGGCCGAGACCGAAAAGGCCAAGGTGGCCGTCCGCAACGTTCGCCGCGAGGCCATGGACGCCCTCAAGAAGGGTAACAAGGCCGGCGACTTCAACGACGACGAGTTCCACGACCTCGAAAAGAAGGTTCAAGACGAAACCAACGCCGGAATCAAGAACCTGGAAGCGATCGCGGCCGACAAGGAAAAGGAACTGATGGCCAACTAGGCCGGGTGCCCTAAATCCTGTGCAGAAGAAAAGCCCCAATCACCGCATTTTGGTGATTGGGGCTTTTTTATAGGCTGGTGTTGGGCAGGACGCTTCCCTGGGGAAGGTAGCCGGTCTCGTTGTAGTGCTTGATCTTAAA
>CALVGV010000029.1 GCA_944327195.1 uncultured Limosilactobacillus sp. | reverse complement strand
ATCGGGCACCTCGTTAAGTCGCTCTCACACTAGTTCCTGCATATATAAGGCAACCTATGAAAACTTGACAGATACGACGAGCACGGCTTTCTTGAACCGCTTCCATTTCCCGGGTAGAATGAAGATAAATAGAATTATTTCTTGGGGAAGAACGACTTTCGGAACGAGGGGAGGATAAACGAATGCATGCAATTATTAGTACTGCCAACGGGGACCACTATGTTTCGGCGGTCTTTGGTTGTTACTCTGATCCGGCAATTAGCGACCCGTGGTTCAAGGTTTACTGGGTCGTGTGGGATGAGCACAAGGAACGGCTGATTAAATGGCAGACCTACCGTCCGAAGAGCCCAGGCGGCCCCTATATGTGGAAGCAAGTTTTGATTGTCGAAAGTGACAAGAGCGATTGGAAGCTAGACGATGAATGGCAAGGGTGTGTCTCCTTCCTAAACCGCCATCTCCTTGATTCAATTATTGCCCAAGACCACCAGCCCGAAGACATCCTTGCCAAGTGCCGGGCGATGGATGAAGGCTACGTTTACGAGCCAATCCAGGAGGTCAAGACCCCGGCGGACGCCGATAGTCTCGACTGGGTGGCGGGGAACTTTCACGACGCCTATATTAAGAAAAAAGAACTGCAGGCCGACGGGAAACTGTACCTGCGCTTCAGCGACGTCTGGGGGTGCGAGATTGAGGCTTGGTTCTGGGGCGACCTGGAGTATTCGATGGCCTCCCGGGACCCGGAAGTGTTTGATGATCCCTACTGGTTCAGCGCAACCATTCTTTTGCAGGACGGCTTTGTTTACCTAATTGATGACGAAAACATGACGGTGGAGAAACTAACGGATCAGTATTGCTACTTCAAGGCCCGCCACATGCAGTACCGAGTTATTCCGGAGACCTAACATTTTGGGGAAGATTATTACCAGCGTGATCGCTTCGGCGGTCGCGCTTTTTTCTTGGGCGCCTTGAAGGCGGTTCCGGGAAATGATAAAATTTTGTTGTGAAATAATGTTCTTTTTGTGGATTAATTGAAAATTTAGGGGAAAATATGATGAAGAAAGAAATTTCCACCACCAAGCGCCACTTCAAGCTGTACAAGGCCGGCAAGCTCTGGCTGGTTGCCGGGATCACCGTCGCCGGCATGATGGTCGGCAACCAGGTCGCCAACGCCGACAGCCAAACCGGTAAGCAGGCGGTGACCGCAAGCCAGGTAACCAGCGGTAGCACCGCGACCGACCAGTCAGCCGTCCTAGACAACTCATCCAAGGCGGCTAGTGCAAGTGATTCGAGCACGACCGGTGCATCGGTGAAGGATTCGGCAAAGTCGACCACCGACACCTCCACGGCCAAGCAAACCACCACGACGGAGGAAAGCAACGCGAACGCCACCAGCAAGGACGTCACTAGTGACACGAAGGACAGCGCGGCAACCCCGGCCGGTAGCGGCGCGGTCACCAAGCAGGATTCCTCATCTACGCCGGCCAAGGAAGAGTCAAGCACGCCGGCTTCGACTACCACCACGAGCAAGCAGACCGTCAACGGCACCGAGAGTCTGATCACCACCACGACCACGACGGCCACCGGCAACAAGACGACCAGCCTTTCCTTGGTCGACAAGGACGGCAAGGCGCTGACCGGCTGGCAGATCGTCAACGGCCAGAACTACTACTTTGGCACCGACGGCACGGCGGTCACCGGCTTCCAGCAGATCGATAACGCCTACTACTTCTTCGGCACCACCGACCAAAACCTCGGCCAGCGGCAAAGCGGCGAGATTTCGGTGATGGCCAAGCACGGCACCTACTACTTCGACGAAACCACCGGCAAGGCGGTCACCGGGGTCAAGCAACTCACCAAGAACAAGCAGGTCCACTCCTACTACTTTGACCCGGAACTGCTGACCAACACCACCAAGACGGTCGGCACCACCATGTACACGATCGACGCCAGCGGGATAATCACGAACGTCACGACCGTGATCGTCGACAACAAGGGGACCGAGGAAGTTGACAAGAACGGGGCTTGGTCGCTCTACGTCACCGAAAAGGACGGCACCAAGACCTACCTGACCGGTTGGCAGCGGATCTCCGGCAACCGGGTGGTCTACTACAACCCAACCACCAAGAAGATGGTCAAGGGCGAGGCCTTCATCATGATGCCGACCCTGGAAAACGGCGTCGTTAAGAGCGAGGGCAAGTGGTTCTACTTCAACCCGACCGACGGCAACCTCAACCACGGGCTGACCAAGTTGCCGGACGGCCGGATGGTTTACTACGACCTCGACGATAACGCCAACGGGGCCGCGATGATCCACGGTCTGACCACGATCGTCAGCCAGGGCAAGAAGGCCATCTACGACGCCGACGTCAACACCGGCGCCCTCAAGACCGGCTGGCAAACCGCAGGTCAGCACACCCAGTTCACCTACTACTTTGTTCCGGGTACCTACCAGGCCAAGGTCGGCGAGCTGAACTACCAGGGCCACTGGTACGACTTTGACGCCGATGGGGTGATGCTGACCGGCTTCGTCCACCTCGCCGACGGGCGGACGGTTTACTACAACGCCAAGGGGCAGATGCAATACGGCGAACAGTACCTCAACAAGAAGTGGTACTACTTCGACAAGAACAACGGGGCGATGGCGGTCGGCTTCACCACCTTGCCGGACGGTCGCCGCGTCTACTACGACCTCAAGGCCGACGGCAGCGGTCGCGGGATGATCTACGGCCTGCAAAGCCTGCAGGGCAAGCGCTACTACTTCGACATCAACAACGGGGCCGCCCAGACCGGGATGAAGGTGATCAACGGCAAGACCTACTACTTTACCCCGGGCACCTTCGCGGCCAAGACCGGCGAACTGAACTACCAGGGCCACTGGTACGACTTCGACGCCAACGGGGTAATGCTGACCGGCTTCGTCCACCTCGCCGACGGGCGGACGGTCTACTACAACGCCAAGGGGCAGATGCAATACGGCGAGCAGTACCTGAACAAGAAGTGGTACTACTTCGACAAGAACAACGGGGCGATGGCGGTCGGTTTCACCACCTTGCCGGACGGCCGGCGGGTCTACTACGACCTCAAGGCCGACGGCAGCGGCCGCGGGATGCTCCACGGGATCCAGCAAGTCAACGGCGCCACCTACGCCTTCGACGTCAACACCGGGGCCCAAACCACCGGCCTGCTCTACAACGCGACGACGAAGAACCTCAACTACTTCGACCCGGTCGAGCAGGGGGCGATGGCAACCAGTACGACCGTCAAGATTGGCAAGACCAGCTACCGGACCGACGAAGATGGCAACCTGGTCCTCAAGGACGGCGAAAACCAGGTCAACGGCCACTGGTACTACTACTCGGCCACGACCGGCACCCTGGCCACCGGCTTCACTAACCTCCCGGACGGCCGGCGGGTTTACTACGGCGAAACGGCCACCAACGGCGGGCAGATGCAGTACGGCGAGCAGCTCATCAGCGGTAGCTGGTACTACTTCGACAAGAACGACGGCCACATGGTGACCGGCTGGTTCCGCCTCGCTGACGGGCGGACGGTTTACTACGACGCCCAGGGGAAGATGGTCCACGGCTTTGCGGTCGTCAACGGCTGGTACGTCCACTTCGACGAAAACACCGGCGCGCTGACCCGCGGCGGGACGATCAAGGCGCCAAACGGCAAGACCTACACCGTCCGGACCGATGGCGGCATCTACCACGTTTAGGCAAAAGGGGACTGGCAAGCGCCAGCCCCTTTTTGGGTCTAAGGTTAAGATTTCTTCAAACTTGAGCGGGAAAGTGGCCCTTTGCCAGGTCCGGTGGTAGCGTGGTAAAAGCAACTTTTTCGAGGAGGATTCGCCATGCGTTGGCTCACCCTGGCCACGACCTACCTAATTTTGTTCATCGTCTACTTCCGGCTGCTGCTCAAGCCCGGCCGTACCCCCTGGCAACGGGTGACGGTTTACACCAGCCTCGGCTACCTGATCGTGGTCGCCTGGTTGGTCTTCGCCCCGGTCGGCCTCCAGCTGCCGGACTCCTTCAAGCAACTCAGCTACTTCCACGGGGTGCCCTACAACCTCCACCCCCTGGTCCACGTTGACCTCGAGTTCTTGGCCAACATCGCGTTGACGATCCCGCTGGGGGTCTACCTCTACCTGTTCAAGCCGCGCCTGGCCGGCTGGCAGGTCGTCCTCTTGGCACTGGTGCCGGGCTGCTTGATCGAAAGTGTCCAGTTCTGCTCCGACCTGCTGGTTCACACCGCCCGGGTGGCCGATATTGACGACATCATCACCAACACGAGTGGCGTCCTGGGCGGCTACCTGGCGGTCTGGCTGGCCGAGTTCACCCCGCTCACCGGCCTGGTCAAGCACTTTTCCCTGGTCCCGGCCAACAACAATTAGCAAGCAAGCCCCCTGCAGGAGATTCCTGGACGGGGCTTTTTCTAGTCGATTATGTCGTCGTCGTCTTCGGTCACCCGGCCGATCGCCTTCTTGATCCGGGAAAGCGGGTAGGGGACCTCGTCGCGCTGGTAGTAGTGCTTGCCGACCACGGTGACGATCTTTTCCTCGTTTTCGAAGCCAACCGGCACGCGGACCTGGTCGCCGGGCCGGATCGTGTCGTCGGTGGTCAGGTAGTTGTATTGGTGGCCGTTGGGCTGGAACTCGACGCTGAGGTAGATGACCTCGTTGCGCCGCCGCCGTCGCCGCTCGTAGTAGCGGGGATCGAGCAGGTCGCCGGTGGCCGAAACCCTGGTCAGGCGACTGAGGCCGGCCATCAGCTCTTGCCAGGGCTGGGGGAGGCAGTAGTATTCGTAGTCGCCTTCAAAGTCAAGCGGCGGCAGGGTGCGGCGCTCGATTTGGCAGTGGAAGTGGCCCAGCTCCTCGTCGACCGGCATCACGGTTTCTGGCAGGCCGGGGATGGTTTCGCTGAAGTCGAGCGGGTTGAACCGGTCGAGCAGGGCGGCTACCTCCCCGTCCGGCCACTGGTAGCTGGTCGAAACGGTCAGCCCGTCCGGCAGCTGGCGGCGGTAGTCAACCTGGTTGCTTTTCCGCGTTAAGGTGACCTTTTCGCTACCGGACGCGGGGGCGGAGTAATCGATGCGGATTTCTTCGATGAAGTCCTCGTGGCTGTTGCCGTCGAAGACCATCAGGTCGGCCCGGTTGAGGGCGTCGCGGATCTTGATCGCCAGCTGGTTGATTTCCGCGGCGTCGCGGTAGTTGGCGTAGGTGCGGGTCCGGCCGACGGCGTTTTCGATCGTGGCGGCCTGGTGGTAGCCGCTGGCGTCGTCTACCCGCTCGCCGACTTCCTCGAGGGCGGCCATCGCGTCCTTCAGCAGGGCCGCGGCCACTTTCTCATCCACCACCAGTTCCTCGCCGGCCTGGCCGGAGATTGGCTTCTTTTGCTGTTGGTTGAAGACCATCGGCTGCACCAGGCAGTGGCCGTCGGCCTTGATCGTCAACTCCTGGCCGAGCTTGCCGCCGGGCAGGTCGGGGTCGTGCCAGGGAATGTAGGGGTCGCCGTACCAGATCACCAGCTTGGCCGGGTTGCCGAACTGGTCGGCCGGTTTCTCGTTCTTTGACCAGAGCATCGTCATTTCCTCCTTTAGGTAATTGATGCTTTTATTATATCAAGTTGGCGGGTCAGAGGAAACGCTTTCGAATTTTCGCTGGGAGGCTTGGATTGGTGGGGTGGGGGACCGTATAATTGAGAAAGATTCGCAACGAAAGGGGGATGAGCGATGATCCTTTGGACGATCCAACCGGTCGAGGTCTACCGCAACCTACTGGAAACTGGCACCTTTGCCTGTGATCCGCGTAAGGTGCCCCACAAAAACGACGATCACTTCACCCGCGCCTACGCCTGGATCAGCCAACAGCTCCGCCGTCGGGTCGGCCCCCCGCCGGCAAGGGTAACCCTTCCGATCTGGGCTTGGTACCGGTCGGCCAATTTTCAGCACCGACGGCCCGACCTGAGAACGCACCGCTACTACCCGGACCAGGTCTGCATCGAATTTGAAATTGCCGAGGAGGCGGTCCTGCTCAGCGATTACGAGAACTGGCACCTGGTCCTCAATAACGCCTACTTTGGGGCTGCGCGAACGGAAGCGGCGGCCAGGCGGGAATGGAAATGGTACGATCAACTCTCGCCCGCCCAGCAACAGCAGGCAAAGCGCGCGTCCTGGCGGCGGGTTTTCGATGTTGACGCCTTTGAAAACGAGTGGTTTCGCTCCGGGATGATCGTTCAGGCCTGCTTCTGGCAGCTCCACCGCGAGCAGGTCCGCCGGGTCTGGCATCAACAGCCTGGGCACCGGGTAGAATTAATTGCGGGAGCCGCCCCTTTGCAGATTCCCCAATCTGTCCACCCCTAGTCACCAGCAAGCATCCGCTCCTTGTTTCCCCAGGATCCTCCGCCTATTCTGATGGTAGACAGCTGCAAAGCAATTACCACGTGAACAGGGGATGGACACAATGACAAACCAAATCGCAATCATCACCGGGGCCTCGGCTGGCCTGGGGCGGGTCTTCAGCAGGAAGGTCCTGGCCAATTACCCGCAGGTCGACGAGGTCTGGCTAATCGCCCGGCGCAAGGAGCGGCTGGAGGAACTGGCGGCCGCCTTTCCCCAGCGGGTGGTCCGCCCGCTGGTCCTCGACCTCACCCAGGCCAGCAGCCTCAGCGCCCTCGAAGAGCTCCTGGCGCGCGAGCAACCAACCGTCAAGATCCTGATCAACAACGCCGGCTTCGAGCGCGAGGGCCTCTTTCGGGCGATGAAGCCGGGCGCCATCCAAACGATCATCAGCCTCAACATCACCGCGATGACGATGCTCAACCGCCTCTGCCTGCCCTACATGGCGGCGGGGAGCTTCGAGATCATCACCGGCTCGGTCTCCTCCTTCGCGCCGATTCCCTACCAGGCGGTCTACAGCGCCAGCAAGGTCTACACCCGCTTCTTCGCCCGGGCAATCCGCGAGGAGGAGCGCGAGCGCGGGGTCAACGTGATGCTCTTTGCCCCCGGCAACATGGCCACCGAGATGAACAACCCGGCTACCGCCCGCGGCACGATCGCCAAGCTGCCCTACCTCGACCTGGAAAAGGAAACCAGCAGGGCGCTGGCCAAGGCGGCGGCTGGGGCGGCGATCTACACCCCGCTGGCCTTCTACAAGACCTACCGGGTGCTGACCAAGCTGGTGCCAAACGCCTGGGCGGTGAAATTCACGAATTTAAAGAAGGGACAAGCATGAAATTCGATCCGCACCAACCGCAAACCCGCTTCGCCCAGCGGGCCCTGGCCGCCTTTTCCGGCTCCCTACTGGCCCTCTTGGAGACGACCGCCTTTGAGAAGGTGACCGTCAAGGCGATCTGCGAGGAGGCCAACTACCCGCGGGCCACCTTTTACAACTACTTTGACGACAGCTACGACCTCCTGCACTACTGCTGGCTACTGATGATCCAGCAGATGGGGGTGGCTGACTATCCGGCAATGGCGCCGGCGGAGCGGATCTACCGCCTCTTCGACCGCGCCTACGACTATCTTGAGCCGCGGCGGGCGGCCATCCGCAAGATCATGCGGGTCAACCCGCTCGACGGCGCCTTCACCGCTTCTTTGACCCTCTTCGTTCGCCAGCAGGCCCAGCTGATCATGCAAAACTGCGCCTTCCAGCAGGCGGCCCCGGCGCCCCTGCCGCTGGTGGCCGAGTACTACAGCAACACCCTCCTGCTGGTGCTCGAGTGGGCCTTTTTGCGCGGGCAACTGACCGACCGCGAGCAGGCGCGCGATTGCCTGCGCTACCTACTCGAAAGCCGGCCCGATTGAACTGATCCCGGTTGCCCCTCCTAGTGGCCGGGATTAGTTGTTTTTGCGGGAAAGCAATGAGCAAAATAGTGGACGCCGCCCGTGGAGGAGGGTATGATTAGTGCGAATCAACTAATAAAAAGTAAGTAAACGGGGAGGATCCACCAATGCGGCACTTCAAAAACATCATCATCGGCTTCGGCAAGGCCGGCAAGACCCTGGCCAATAGCCTGGTCAAGCACGGCGAGGAGGTCTTATTAATCGAGCGCGACCCGCAGATGTACGGCGGCACCTGCATCAACGTCGCCTGCCTGCCGACCAAGAACCTGGTGCTCAACGCCCAGCGCGGGGTGGCCTACGAGCAGGCCTTCGCCAGCAAGCAGGCGCTGACCGGCAAGCTGCGCGAAAAGAACTACCACAAGGTCGCCGACCAGGAGCTGGCAACGGTGCTCGACGCCACCGCCGAGTTCGTCGACAACCAGACCATCCGGGTGACCGACGACCAGGGGAGCGAGGAATTGACCTTCGACCGCCTCTTCATCAACACCGGGGCCGCCAGCAATGTCCCGGCCATTCCGGGGGTCAAGCTGGGCAAGCGGATCTTTGCCTCGACCGAGCTGCTGGCCCAGCCCAAGCAGGTCAAGCACCTGGCGATCCTCGGCGCCGGCCCGATCGGCCTCGAGTTCGCCTCGATGTACGCCAACTTCGGCAGCCAGGTGACGGTGATCAACCGCCACGCCGGGATCCTGGGCAAGTTTGAACCGGAGATCGCCCAGGCCGCCGCGGCGGACCTGGCAGCCGACGGGGTGACCTTCCTCCACCAGAGCCAGCTGACGAAGGTGACCGAAACCGCCGCCGGCCTGACCCTGACGGTGACCGGCCCGGCTGGCGAGCAGGAAGTGGCCGCCGATGGCCTGTTGCTGGCGGTCGGTCGTCACCCGAACACCGCCGCCCTCCACCTCGAGCGGACCGACCTGAAGGTGGGCAAGCAAGGCGAGGTCGTCGTCAACGACCGGCTGGAGACCAACCTGCCGGGGATCTACGCCCTCGGCGACGTTGCCGGCAGCCCGCAGTTCACCTTCATCTCGCTGGACGACTGGCGGATCATGAACAACCAGCTCTTCGGTGACCAGACCCGCACCCGGGCCAACCGGCCAACCTACGCCACGACGGTTTTCCTCAAGCCGGCGATCAGCACGGTCGGCGCCACCGAGGCCGAACTGAAGGCGGCCGGCAAGGACTACCGGGTCCTGAAGATGCCGGCGGCGGCCGTGCCCAAGGCCCAGGTGATCGGCAACCCGCGTGGCTTCTACAAGGCCCTGGTTGACCCAACCAGCCACCAAATTCTTGGGGCGACGATCTACGCCGAGGAGGCCTACGAAACGATCAACCTGATCACCCTTGCCATCCAGCACCACCTGCCGGCCGAGGCGCTGCGCGACCAGATCTACACCCACCCGACGATGACCGAGGCATTGAACGACCTCTTTGGCCAGCTGTAATCAACGTTAAACCGTCACCGGGAATTTTCCCGGCGGCGGTTTTTAATTTTGGTTGAAGGTCTCAACCAAATGTGGTAAGCTAGGAGCCGTCAAAAAATAGTTGAATGTGTCAACTAAAAAACGAAAGGAAGGTCCCAATGCAAGACCAAGAATTCATCACCAAGCTCCGCCACTTTAACCGCTTCAACTTCAACCTGATGCAGCGCTTTAACAAGGAGCTGTATGGCGAAATCTTCACCGTCCTGGAAAGTGACATCGTGACCGAAATCGATGAGCGCGAAACGGTCACCGCCAACCAGCTGGTTCAGGCGATCGGCATCGACAAGGGTCAGCTCAGCAACATCCTCAAGCGCCTCGCGGCCAAGGGGGTCGTTACCCGCCTGCCCAACCCGGCCGACAAGCGCAGTTCCCTGCTGAAGCTGACCGCCCGCGGCAAGGAGATGCACGCCGCCCAGAGCGCGGTCGTCAACGCCGGCCTGGCCAAGGAAACCAGCCGCTTTAGCGCAAGCGAAAAGGAGCACCTGGCCCGGCTGATGAATCAGTACGAGCGTGCTTACCGCCAGGACCAGCAGGTGACGGTCCGTAGGGCAAGCGCCGCCGACCTCGGCTTCATCACCGACCTCCACAGCCGGGTCTACGACAAAATGAACTTCACCCTCGCCGTCCAGCACTACTTCTTTAAGTACGTTGGCGAGTACGCCAAGGACGGGATGAATGGGGTTACCTGGATCGCCGAGGTCGACGGCGAACGGGTCGGGACCGTTTCCCTCCTGCGAGACGACGCCGATACCTGGAAGGTCCGCTGGGTGGCCGTCGACGACCGCTTCCAAGGATTGGGGATCGGCTCCAAGCTGCTCGATACCCTGATGGATTACGTTCATCAGCACCAAATTCCCTACGTCTACCTGTGGACGATCGACATCCTCAAGGCGGCCCGCCACCTCTACGGCAAGGCCGGCTTCGTTAAGGCGGCCACTAAGGAGAACACCGCGTGGAAGGCGGAACCGATCACCGAGGAGAAGTGGGAGTACCGCGCCGAGTAAGGGTGGGGTGCTCGTCGAGGTGTCTCCGCCCCCGCCGCTCGAAAATCCGGCCGCAGGGGGGTATGATGAAAAAACAACACCTAAGTGAGGAGTGAACTGCGTGATTGTAATCAAAGCGGTCACCGCCGCCAACGTCTTTGACGTCTGCGAGCTGACCACCAATGCCGACGGGATCGGCACCACGATGGAGGAGTGGCTCTGCTGCAACGCCACCTCGCTGGCCGAGGCCAAGTACTACCCGGAAATGAAGCCCTGGGCCCTCTACGATGATGCGACCCTGGTCGGCTTCGTGATGTACCGGCAAACCGCCGCCCAACCCCGGCTGGCCACGATTTGCCGCCTGATGATTGACCACCGCTTCCAGGGCCGCGGCCGCGGCAAGCAGGCCCTGGCCGCCATTTTGACCTTTCTCGGTGAGCAGGGGGTGGAGACGGTCGAGATCATGGTCGACGACGCCAACCAGCGGGCCAAGCACCTCTACCAGGAGGCCGGCTTCACCTTTACCGGCAAGGTGGACCACGGCGAGTACTACTACCGCCGGAAAGTGGGGGCGGCCGATGAAGCTTAGCAACTGCCTGAGCGTTGCCGCCTTCGCCTTTCTCGGCGGCGGCCTCCGTTACCTCCTCGGCCACTGGCTACCGCTGACCGGGATCTTGCTGTCCAATCTCCTTGGTTGCTTCTTGCTGGCCCTGCTCACGGTTGCCCTGATCGAGCGCGGCCGCTTGCGCGAGTGGCTGAGCCTGGGGCTGGGGACCGGGATGATCGGCGCCTTCACCACCTTCTCGACCTTCGCGGTGACCACCGCCCAACTGGCCGCCCACCGGCCCTTGCTGGCGGGGGCCTACTTTCTTGCCAGCATCCTCGGCGGCCTGGGGATGGCCCTCGCCGGGGCCGGCCTTGCGCGAAAGTGGGGTGGGCGCTGATGCTACTGGCCTGCACCGGGGCGGCCCTCGGCGCCGTCCTCCGTTACCTGCTGACGACCCTCATCAAGCGCCGCTATGCGGGTTGGCCACTGGCAACCCTGGTGGTCAACCTCTCCGGCGCCTTCCTGCTCGGCCTCTTGACCCACCACCTGGTCAGCGGTCCGGTCCTGACCTTTCTGGGGACCGGCGTTCTCGGCGGCTACACCACTTTTTCGACCTTCAACGTCGAGTTGCTGGCCCTGATTGACGACCACCGCTGGCGGGCGCTGGCCGGCGACCTGGTGCTGTCCTACGGGGGCGGCCTGGCCCTCGCCGCCCTCGGACTCATGCTATAATGGAGGAAAAAGGGGGCGGACAAATGCGCGGAACGATGACGGAACAATTGGTGGCCCTGCGCCGCCAGGGACTGGAATACAAGATGATTGCCGAACAGTGTGGCCTGCCCTACTACCAGGTCTACCGAACGATCACCGCGGCCCTGACCCCGGCCGAACAAAAGGAAATCGCCGCCCAGGCGCCGCTATTGCTGGGAAGAAAAATGGCGAAGATGCGCGCGGAGGAGCACCTCTCCTACCGCCAGATCGCTGACTACTTCGGGGTGTCGATTCCCTACGTGCGCAACCACGTTGAGAAGGCCCGCCGGGAGGACGAGTAAGCAAAATGCCGACTAGCGAAGGGCTGGTCGGCATTTTTGTCTTCAGTGGCTTGCAAATTAGCTGAAAAGCGGGGACAGGGGGTAATTTTCTTGATATTATGATCGTAATAGGGAGGTTTGAAGACGGGGGAATGAAGGCACCATCCCTTTCTTGGTGGTGCGGTGGACTAGGAGGAGGATACCAATGCGAATGCCAACCTTAAAGCTGACCTCGGGGGAACTTACCCTGTACCTGTGGCTAAAACGGGTGACGCCCGATTCTTACTCTGGGGAGGAATGGGACGACTCGGACTTCCGGGTCTACAGAAATGATGAGTTAATGCTCAATTGGAAGAGCAAGTGGTACGAGACCGACCCGGCGGGATTGCTGAATTGGCTTGACGGCTACTTTGCGATGGCAGAAGAGCTGAAAGACTTTTCCTTGGTAGATGACCCCGCCTTTGAGTTTTCGGTGGACTGGGAGCGAGCAATGGCGATCCTCAACCTGTATTTGACCTTTGATTCTACCTATCCCAATCACTACGTCATTTACCTGGACGATCAAAAACTCAAGAACCTGCACTGCTATTTGAGGCTGTTTACGAACCAGCTGAGAAAGGACTCGCCAGAAGCTCAGGCACTGTATGACCAGGGAATCTTTCAGGAGGATTAAAGGGAAGGGAGAAACTGATGGAATACCAAGACGTCTTGCAAATCCTGCGCCAGTTCACTGCCGAACGGGGGTGGGAGAAGTACCATAATTTAAAGGACCTGGCCCTGTCGGCCAACCTCGAGGCCAGCGAGGTGCTGGAGATCTTTCAGTGGAAGGACGAGCAGACCCCGCTGACGACGGAAGAAACCGCCCACTTAAAAGAGGAGATTGCCGACACCCTGATCTACCTCTTCTACATGACCGACAAGTTGGGGATGGACCCCTACGAGGAGATTGCCAAGAAGATGAAGATCAACCAGGGCCGGCACTGGAAAGAGGAGAACTAGCGGAACCAAAGTGAGGGAAGAAAAAATGACAGACGAGGAACGAGCGCGGCGGGCCGACGAACTACTAAACATCGGCGCCCAAGCTTACCGGCAGGGGGACTACCAAACCGCTAAGGACTACTACGAGCAGTCCGCCCAGCTGGGCCAGTCCCAGGCGGCCTGCAACCTGGGCTACATCTACGCCTACGGCCGGCTCGGCCAGCGCGACGACGAGCGGGCCTTTTACTACTTTTCGCTTGCGGCCGTTGACGGCAACAGCAACGCCCTCTACAAGGTCGGCGATGCCTACTACTGGGGGAACTTCGTGGCCAAGAGTCCCCAACTGGCCTTCAAGTACTACCGGAAGGCCGAGCGGTGCCTGGATTTGGAGCGCGACGATGACGACCTCCGGGCCGACGTTTACTACCGCCTGGCCCTGTGTTACTTCCACGGGACCGGGACGGCAAGTGACGCCTTTGCTGCCCTCTCGTACATCAACCTGGCCCACACCTATTCCTACTACGACCGCCTCCACGACAAGTTTCGGTGGCAGTCGTTGGCCGAGAAGATTGCCCGCTTGCGGGAAGAAATAATTGCCGCCCTGGACGCGCAAGTGGCCGGGGAAGGGCAAGGATAAACTAGTTGCGGCCGCGAGCGGCCCGATCGAAGAAAGGAAAATTTGATGCACAAACTAGGTCTTATCGGCGGAACCGGCCCCGAATCGACACTCCTCTACTACCGCGAGCTGACCCACCGGGTGGAAGAAAAGAGCGGCGCCCTTCCGCCGCTCGTCATCGAAAGCCTCAGCGTCTACCGGGTGCTGGAATACTGCCAAAAGAACGACGATGCCGGCCTGGCCGCCTACCTGCTGGACGGGATCAATAACCTCGCCCGGGCCGGGGCGGAGGCGGCGACCCTCACCGGGATCACCCCCCACCGGGTTTTCGACCGCCTCCAGGCTGCCAGCCCCCTACCGCTGATCAGCATGCTTGACGTCAGCGCCGCGGCGGCGGTGCAGGCTGGTTATTCCAAGCTGCTCCTGCTGGGCACCGGGCCGACGATGGCGGGGACCTTTGCCCGGGCGGCCTTCGAAAAGCGGGGGATTGAGGTCGTGGTGCCCACCCCGGACCAGCAGGCCACCATTCACCACCTGATCGCCACCGAGCTGGAGCGGGGGATTATCCGCCCGGCCAGTCAGGAACGCCTGCTGGCCATCACCCGGGCGCAAGTGGCGGCGACCGGGGCCCAGGCGGTGGTCCTTGGCTGCACCGAACTGCCGCTGGCCTTTGCGGGTAAGGCGTTGCCGGTCCCGGTGCTGGACGTCCTCCAGGTGCACCTGGAGCAGCTGGTGAAGTTCATTCTTGCGGGGGAAATTAAGGATTAAGCGTGCTCAGGCCGGTCGCCCCCTATATCCTAAATTGAAACGGAGAGAATCCTTTGCCAAGCAGAACGCGAAATGGAGGAATATTTTTATGCACGGTGATCTAATTCTAAAGTTCCAGGAATTGCAAAGGCAGCGGGAAATCGACGAAGCCGTAAACAAAGCCTGCGAGCAAGAGCGAAAAGTACTTGCAAAGAAAGCGGCCGAGAAGGAAGCCAAAGCAGTCAGCGCGGCGATCAAGGTCTTCGCCGAGCAGGGGGAGGGGGAGACGGCAATCGTCGCCAAGCTCGTCCAGATCTTCGGTCTTTCTAAGGGGCAGGCCGAGGACTACTACCGCCACACGATGACCCCCGCCTAGGCCAATTCGGTTGATCCCCCGAAAATTAGCAAGCAAAAAGCCCTGACCATGCGTGATCAGGGCTTTTATTCGTCTTCGCCGGTCGGGGCGTCGCTTGGGGCGGGTTCATTTGCTGGCGCCGCGGCTTCTTCCTGGGCCGGGGCGGCGTGCTTGCCGTGCTTCTTGGCGGCCTTTGCGGCGAGCTTGGCCTTCTTCTTTTCCGCCTTGGCGGCTTGCTTGGCGGCCTTCTTCTCGGCCCGGGTCAGGCGGCGCTTCTTGCCGGTGGTGTCCTCGGCGCCGCGCGGTTGGATGAAGGTCACCAGTTCCACCTCACCGGGTTCGGTGTCGGCCTCGGCCACGATCGTCACCGAGTCCTTCTTCATTTCCAGCACGCTGGCCTCGGTCACCCGGCCGAGCTGGTATTCGAGCTCCTTGGCAATCAGGCCGGCCTCGAGGGTGAAGGAGGTGTGCTCCTTTTGCAGGCTGATCCGTTCGGCCACCACCGGGCCACTCAGCTTCCAAGTGAAGGTGGTGCCGCGGTTGCTGGCCAGCGCCAGGGTACCGAGGCCCAACTGGCCCACCAGGGTGGTCAGGTCTTCGATCGATTGCACCGGGTACTGGCGGGCGAGGTCCTTGCCGATCCAGTAGAGGATGCCGTTGGTTTCCTTACCCAAGATCAGCGGCAAGATCACGTCCCGCATCGTGGCCGCCGTCATCCCCCGGGGGCTATCGATCAATTGGTCGTAAAGTTTTTGCGTCATAGTCTGGTACTTCCTTTATTAACAATCGTTCTTCATTATACCGAAAAGCCGGTTCTAAACATAGCGAATTTAGGAAAACTTGAAAATCACCCCCAAAAGACCGATAATGGGGTTTCAACTAACGTGAGAAATTGATTTACGAAAGAATGTGAAGAAAATGGATAAACGCCCAATTGGGGTAATGGATTCGGGCCTCGGCGGCCTGTCGGTTGCCCGGGTGCTTCAGCGGACCCTCCCGCACGAAGACCTGATCTTCGTTGGCGACCAGGGGCACTTTCCCTACGGGGTTCGCAGCCAGGAGTCGGTTCGCCGCCTGTCGCTGGCGATCGGTGCCTTCTTGGAAAAGCAGGACGCCAAGATGATGGTGATTGCCTGCAACACCGCCACCGCGGCCGCCCTGCCGGCCCTGCAAGCCCAGCTGTCAATCCCGGTGATCGGGATGATCAACCCCGGGGTCAAGGCGGCCCTGGCCCTGCCGGGACTCAAGCAGGTGGGGGTAATTGCCACCACCGGGACGATCAAGGCCGGCGCCTACCAGGCGGCCCTCAAGCAGGCAGCCCCGACCCTGGCGGTAACCGCGGCGGCCCCCCAGGCTTTGGTGTCAATCGTTGAGGGCCACCAAACCGGCACCGCCGCCGCCCAGGAGGCGGTTGACCGCGAGCTGGCCGCCTTCAAGGAGCAGCCGGTCGACGCCCTGATCCTCGGCTGCACCCACTTCCCCTTCCTGGCCCCGGAAATCTCGCACACCCTGCCGCAGACCACCCTGGTCGATCCGGCCGTCGAGGCGGTGGCCGCGGCCAAGGACTGGTTGGTCACGCACGAGGCCCTAAACGACAAGGGGGGCCGGCTGACCCTCTACACCACCGGCCACATCGCCGATCTCAAGCAGGGGGCCGAGCAGTGGCTCCAGGAAGCGCCGGCAACCTACCACCAACTAGAACTGGAGGCGGATGAATAATGGCAGAAATTGTGATTGCAACCAAGAACCCGGGCAAGGCCCGCGAGTTCGCCCAGCTCCTGGCGCCGAAGGGGATCGAAGTCAAGACCCTGGCCGACTTTGCGCCCTTTGAAATCGTGGAAAACGGTCAGACCTTCGAGGAGAACGCCACCATCAAGGCACAGGCCGCCGTTGACCAGCTGGGCCTGCCGGTGCTGGCCGACGATTCCGGCCTGATGGTCGACGCCCTAAACGGGGCGCCGGGCGTCTACTCGGCCCGCTACGCCGGTGACCACGACGACGATGCCAACAACGCCAAGTTGCTGCGCGAACTGGCCGGGGTGCCGAAGGAGAAGCGGACCGCCCACTTCCACACCACGATCGTGGGCCTCAAGCCAAATGGAGCCAAGCTGGTGACCAACGGCGAGGTCCGCGGCCACATCCTGACCGCCCCGCAGGGTGACCAGGGCTTTGGCTACGACCCGCTCTTCTTCGTTGACGAACTGCAAACCGGGATGGCAACCCTGACGGCGGAAGAAAAGAACGCCATCAGTCACCGCGGCCGGGCGCTGCGGGCCTTCATGGACCAGTTCACGCAGTGGTGGGAGGCATAAAAATGAAGATTCTCTTGGTAAGCGATAACCACGGCGACGCGGCGATCCTGGAAAAGATCCGTGCTAGCTTTGGCGACCAGGTGGCGGCGATGTTTCACTGCGGCGACTCCAACCTCGAGTCAACCGCCCCGGCGATGAAGGACTTTCAGGCAGTAATCGGCAACACCGACTGGGGGCTTAACTACCCGGAGGTAATCAGCCAGTTAATTGACGGCGAGCAGGTGGTCGTCACCCACGGTCACCTCTACGACGTCAACCAGAGCCTGATCGGCCTTTTGACCCTGGCCCGGCAAAAGCAGGCCAGTCTGGTTGCCTTTGGCCACACCCACCAGTTGGGCTGCGAGCTGGTGAAGGACACCCTCTTCATCAACCCGGGCAGCATTTCCCAGCCGCGCGGCCAGTACGCCCCGCTCGGCGGCACCTTTGCGATCGTCGACCTGACCCCGGCCGCCTATGCGGTCCAGTATTACGACCGGGAGATGCAGCCGGTGAAGGAGCTGGCCTTCAACTTTAAGCGCCGGTAACGAAAAGAGAAGATCGGGGGGAGCAGAATGGACTTCTTGACCGATGCACTGATGTATCTGGTGGTCTACTATCTCTTTTTCCGCTTGCTCTGGCTGATTTTGAAATACGAGCTTTTTCCAATCCTGTGGCCGCTGGTTTATCCGAGCCTGGTATTTTTGCTCGCCTTTTACGAGTGGCTGAAGGAGCTTTACGAGAAGCGGCGAAAGTAATCGTTAGCCTTGCATGGGCTCTTTCAATGTGAAAGAAGGGCCGCCCCAACCATCCCCTGATCCGAAAAAAATCCGCTCAGTCTCTGTTTAAGAGATTGAGCGGATTTTTGCTTACTTGAGCTGCCACAGCTTCCAGAGATAGTGGTGGCCCGCCGTCAGGTCGTACTGGATCAGGCGGTAGTCACGGTACAGTTGGCGCTGCTTCTTGGTGAAGTGGCGTTCGCTGGTTAGCTTGCCGGTCCGGGTGACGAACTGGCGCCCGGACTGGCTGGTCGTGGTGATCCCGCGGGCTTCCACCGGCAACTTGTGGGCGGCGGCCGTCAGAAAGGCCAGGTAGGGGGTGACCTTGGAGTTGGTCTGCTCGGCCACGAGGGCGATGAAGTCCTGCGGGCCGACCACCTGGGTGTGCTTGGTTAAAGTCTTGGCCCCCTGCTTGCGGGCGGCCTTGTTGCTGTAGATGAAGTAGTCGGTCTCGTGAAGCTGGAGGCCGTACTTGGTGAAGTTTTGCGGGTAAATTCCCGGCAGGTGGTCGCCGTAGAAGACGACCGTGACCGGCTTCTTGACCCGGTCGAGCTGGCGGATAAACTTGGCCACCGCCTGGTCGGTGTAGTGGATCCCCGCCACGTAGTCCGCCAGCGAGGCCTGCGGGGTTTGGTCCTTGATCGTCAGCTTGAAGCTGCTGGTGAGGTGGTAGTAGTTGCGGTTGTAGGGGTAGTGGTTTTGCATCGTCACCAGGTTGATGAATTGACCGCTACCGGATTGCTTGATTACGTCGAGGGCGTTGGCGTAGGCCGTCTTGTCCGAGAGGTAGGGACTATCGTCGAGCTTTTCCTGGTGCTTGATGGCGTACTTGCTGCCGAGGTGGTAGAAGCGGGCGAAGCCAAACTTCTTGTAGACGGTGGTTCGGCTGTAAAAGGTGCCGACGTAGGGGTGGATGGCCACCGCCTCCTTGAAGAGACGGCTGATCGCCCAGTTGCGACTGCTAAAGGGAACCAGCTGGGTGAAGGGGGTGGTCATGGTGGCGGTGAAGTTGGCCGTCGCCAGGCCGGTCAGGGACATGTACTCCATGTTGGCCGTCCCGCCCCCGTAACCGGAGCTGATCATCAGCCCGCTGGTGGTTTGCTTCTTCAGCTTGCTGATGTTGGGGATCGGGTTCGGGCTGACCTTGATTCCCGGCACCCGCCGCGGATCGGCAAAGCTTTCGCTGAGGTTGAAGATGACCGTTTGCTTGCTCAGCTGGTTGGTTCGGGTGCGGTTGATTTGCTTGGCCAGGCGGGAATAACGCTTGGCGATCGTGGTCATCGTTGCCTTGCTATAGCCGGCCGGCGCGTCCATCGTCGTCACGTCGAGGTTATTCATGAACTGGACCAGCGGACCATTGAGCCGGACCCCGGCGAGCTGGTTGTAGAAGCTGGGAATGTCGCCGAGCCCCTCGACCACAGTGTAGAGGCGGCTGCTGGAGTGGTTCCACCAGTTGGCCGAGCCAAAGACCAGCAAGGTGGCGACCACCGTGATTACCCGTCCAGCTGGCCGCTGCTTGACCTGGTGGGGGAAGCGGCGGGCCAGCCACCACAGAAGGAGGGCTAGGGCGGCGATGGCGAGGACGAGCAGGAGGTAGAACCACCAGCTGACCATCTGCAAAAGGTCCCCGTAGGCCGACACCATCCGCAGCTCGGACGGCAGGATTGGTTCGCTGCGGGCGAGGATCTTCATTCGGTTGGCGATCGTCCAGGCCAACTCAAGGATCACCACCAGGCCGAGGCTGAGCCAGTAGCGGTTGGTCAGGGCGAGGAGGAGGCGATAGGCCAGCCATAAGAGAAGGAGGGTGAGGGCCACCATCCCCTGCCGAAGGATGAAGGGGGCGAGGAGGGTGTTGTAGGTGGCGTCGACGTTCGGCGAATAGGACCAGCTGGTGGCGACCCCGTAGAAACTAAGGACGGTGGTGGTCAGCAGGGCCCCGAGGGTGACGAGGGCGAAGCGGTGCCCAACCAGGAACTTCTTCAGGGCCGCCGGGCTGGCGGGCAGGTCGGGCCAGTGGATTTGCCGCCATAGTCTTCCGAGAACCAGGCCGGCCCCGGTGGCCACCACGGTCAGGCCACCGGCAATCGCCAGCTTGCTAATCAGGGTGGCACCGTGGGCGTTGATGATGATCGTCCACCAGGTCGCCGGACTAGCGAGGGTGAGAAAACCGGCCACCGGGAGGGCGTTCTCGCTCAGCAGGCGGGCCCAGCGCTGGGAAAGGGGCCAGGCGGTCGCCAGCCCGCTGGCGGCATAGACGAGGAAGACGTTGGTCAACACGTCAAAGCGGTGGACGGTTGACCAGTCGCCGTGAACCCCGGTCGAGACCGCCGGCATCAGCATCGTCAATCCCAGGCCGCAGAGCAGGGCCAGTCCGGCCAGCCGGCCCTCTTTCCGGCTCACTTCGGCGGGGAGGGTGGCCCCGAGGACGAGGATCGCCGCCGGGGCGAGGAGGGATTGGCTGGCGTTGAAGTCCCACAGGTCAACGTTGAAGGCCGTGGTCAGCGCCATCGCCAGCAGGAGGGCGGCCCGGACCTGGCCTTTTTTCTGCTCGGTCAGGTGGGCAACCGCGGGGAGGACGAGCGGGGTGATTAGCAGGGCACTGGCCAACGGCGAGGAACCGCGGCTGACCGGCAGGGCCGCCGTCAGCAGGCTGGCAAAGGAAAAGCCGTTTTGCCAGAAGAGGAGGACGACCAGGCCGATGCTCCCGATCGTTACCAGGAGGAGCCAATCGGCCAGCAAGCGGGCCCGCGGGTGGCGACTGAGGGCCTGGCCGAGCCAGAGCAGGAGGACCAGTTCGGCGAAGATCGTCAGCTCGTGAAAGGCCTGAACCACCATGGCCAATTTGACGCTGGCAGTGTAGTTAGTAAAGGGGAGGCTACTGTTCCAGATCCAGAGATTGAGCAGGCCCAGGATCGTGAGGATTAGCCCCCGCTTGCCTTGAGGTAGCGCATGAAAATTTCTCCTTGAGTGGTTTTGCTTCCGATCCTAGCACGAATGGAAACGCTTGTCAGTAGACGAAAGCAACCGGCTGCCCGCTTCGTTCGGGTAACCGGTTGGTTAAAAGTTGGTCTTATCCCTCTTCCTTCAGGAGGGCGATGATCTGCTTGAGCACGCCGTCGTGGTTGTTGTCGGCCATCACCAGGTTGGCCGCCTGCATTTTGATCAGCGGGGCGGCGTTGGGCATCGCGTAGCCCTGGCGGGTCATCGAGAGCATCCCCAGGTCGTTTTCGTTGTCGCCGAAGGTCACCACGTGCTCGCGGTCGATCCCGTAGCGCTCCAGGAGGCTGGTGATCGCGTTTTGCTTGGTGGCGCTCGCCTGGCCGATCAACTCGGTGTTGAAGCCCGACATCTCCATCAGCAGGTTATCGGGCAGCTGGCCGTCGAGAATTCGTTTGAACTGGGTCGGGGCCACCTCCGGGGCGAAGCGAACCGCCATCTTGGTGAAGACCTCGTCGGGGAAGCGGCGGGTGACGTCTTCGAGGTGGTCGATCACCTTCACCTTCTCGTAGAAGATCTTGGTGTCGGCCAGGCTCTCAGCGCTCATCGAGGAGTCAACGTAGGCGGTGTCGACGCTGGCGACGATCAGCTCGGAAATGTGCTCGGCCGGAAAGGACTTGCGGATCACCCGGATCAGGTGGTCGATGTCGGCCGGGGCCATCGGGGCGCTTTCCAGCAGCTGGTTGCCCTCGTGGATCACCGCCCCGTTTTGCGAGATGTAGGTCAGTTCGTCCTGGTGGGCGGCAAACTCGCGGGCCAAGCGCGGGTAGGAGGAGCCGCTGGCCAAAACGAAGCGGACGCCGCGTTTCTTCATTAACTTCAGCGCCTTTTCGAAGAGGGCGTGGTTGTAGGTGTGGTTATCGTTGAGGAAGGTGCCGTCCATGTCGGTGACGATCATTTTGATTTTCATTGTTTGCTGTCCTTTCCGTGCGGGGTGGCGAAGGGAATCTGGGCCTGATTGAGGCTGGTCAGGCAGGCGTCCAGTAGTTCGCTGGCCCGGGTGCTGACGGTGGCGGCGTCGGCGGTGACGTTGATCTTAAAGAAGAGCTGGCCGCTGGTTTGGGTCACCGGCCCCTTGATCTCGGCCAAGGTCTGCTTCCAGCTCGGCTGGCTTGCTAGGCGGTTAATTTCCTTGGCCACCAGTTCGTTGACCTCGGCTAGCGGGGCCTGCGGGGAGAGCGGCAGGTCGACGCTCTGGGTCAGTTGGTGGCGGGAGAAGTTCTTGACGGTGGTGATGTTGCGGTTGGGAATGAAGGTCAGCGTCCCGTCGGCGCTGAGGATCTTGGTGGTCCGCAGACCGAGGGTGGTGATCTTGCCCTTCACCTGGCCGATTTCAACCACGTCGCCGACGTCGAGTTGCTGCTCCATTAAAAGGAAGAGGCCGTTGACGACGTCGGAGACGAAGCCCTGAGCCCCCAGCCCGAGGGCGATTGAGAAGATCCCGGCCCCAGCCACCAGGGTGCCCACCGGCACGCCGATCAGGGAAAGGATGGCGTAGAGGTAGAAGAGGTAGCAGGTGTAGCGAAAGACGTTCAGGGTCAGGGCGTGGAAGGTGGCCGCCCGCCGGTTGCCGCCGAGGATCTCGATCCGCCGGGTCTGGCGAAAGAGGTAGTTGATGATCAGGCGGCCGATCCAGAGGATGACCAGGAAGATCCCGGTGGCCAAGAGGATCGTCAGCAGGCGGTCGACGAAGTTGTTGACCAGGGTCTGCCAGCGGAGGGTGGTCAGCGAGCTGGTGAATTCGGTCAGCTGCTTTTTGAGCGTTGCGTTCACAAAATTGTCCTCACTTTGCGTGGTTTAGTGGCGGAGATCCCGTCACAATAAAATCATCTTCCATAGTAGGCGAAGTGGGGCCGCGACGCAAATCGAATTGCGGCGGGCGCGCTTCCATGCTATCCTAAAGAAAATAAAAGGGGGTCCCAGAAATGACAGTTGGACAGTTGGCCGGCCTGATCGCGGCCATTGCATTTGTCGGATTAGTATTCGCCGTAATTTGGTTCTTGGTGCAAACCGCCCACGCGATGAAGCAGGCGGT